>JAHFBK010000001.1:1927-53514 GCA_023250035.1 Candidatus Dadabacteria bacterium | reverse complement strand
GGAGATACACCAATTGATTTTAGAAACAAACTGTTACCGAATTAAGTAACTTTTACAGCAATGACAGCTATAGCGGTATATTTATAAGACTATACACTGCAGCTTGCCATAGGGTTATTGATTCTATAACACAAAAAATATTGAGTTTCAAATTTAGTGTCATCCCGCTTCGAAGGACTCCTCGCAATGACGAAAAAACTGTCTGTTTATGTGCTGATACCTAGTAGCTTTCTGCAAAGTTCTTCATCGCTTTCATTCCCACATATCATCTGTCCCGAAGTTAATCTGACTCAAAATACGGGTTATTTCTGATTTTCCACTGAACTCGAGTTTGTAAATATCATTTAAGCATGATGTATCTAGCTCTCCGGTTGGTTCCTCTATAAAATCAAACATCATTTCCAATCCGCATGTTGTCCAGTTAGGCGGGGTAGGGGTGACACACGCCACTCCTGCTTCCACAATATCTGTTGTATAAGAGGTAAATATCACGCCATGGGAGGCAAAGGGCACGGGAATAAATGATTGATGATCTTTATTAAAAAAACTCTTAGCCTTCTCTGCAACGCTCAAAGGTGTTGCACCGTCTATCGTGCTGTTGATCATCAAAACAGGAATGTCGGTATCAGGCACTCTGCCGATAAATCCATCATTTCCATAAACAGGCCAAAGACCTGTAGCATTAATCTCAGCCAGATGGAGTGATGTATCATCGGAAAAGAAAGCACCCTCGGCGATAGCTTCGGCTTCCTCTAAACTTATTCCCATGAATAACTCGGAAAGACTTACGTGGTCACTCAGGGCTTGTGAATTGAGTTCTGGCCCATCTCCATTGTTTTCATTATCCCCACCGGAGAGAGTTTGAAGAAAGTTGTTCAATGCCATCTGATCGCTTTCATTACAACGGTTTAAACGATAGATGAGAGGGGGTATTAAAGGCCTGAAACACCAATCCCCAGCCATTACCGCAAGAAGGTTTCTAAGCGTTACTCTATCAAATGTGTCCGTTATATTCATGCATTCATCATTGTCACAACCAGCACATATATTGCCCTCGTCAACCTTTTGAAAAACCTTTCCTACTGCCTGAAAAGCATTGGGGTCTATCGTTCCCAATTTTTCACTGCAAATTGGATCTTCATTGCATATATTCATAATCTGCATCCCCATAAAGTTTTGATACGCATCGAAATCATCAAGAAAGCAATCCGCTGCTGGGCAAACGGAGTCTAATATCACACCATCTGCTATATCTGGATTTATCTGCAACATCCTTTGTATCCAGTAAGTCCCGTATGAACCGCCATAAATGAATACTTGTTTACCTTCTTCTCTTAGGATATCTATCAGATTTAATACATCAAATGCCGCATTGGTCGTTGAAAAGTCCTTCAAATGCTCACCCCAGGTATCCTCTAAAAAATCTATGCACCATTTGAGGTAATCAGGATCTTGTAGCGGCTGGTCGTTACAATTTAGATTAGCTGAGAGTCCAACCCCTCTATGTTCAGGTGAATAAAAATCCCATTCAGGAAATCTGTCAGTAATGAGAAAAAAAAGTTGCGCAAATACTGCGTTGGTATCGCCTGGCCCTCCCTGAAGAAACCATATCTGACCTTTCTTCTGAGGAGCCTTTCCAAGAACGCGATAGACGAAAATAGGAATTTCTTGACCATCCTGAGCCATATGATCAACTGGCATATCAATAGTTGCACATTCAGCTCCCTTATTATCAGGGTCAATAAAGTCGGGACACTCTCCCCATGTTATCTGAGTATTTGACTTGGAATCACCCGTATTATTACAAGCAGTATGGACGAGAAATACGAGTGCGAACATGATTAAATAGAGAGGAAATGAAATAGTTTTTCCTATCCAAAAATTTAGATTATAATTATTCAGTTTTTTGTAAGTCAATGTAACCGCCCTTTAATCGATAATTTAACTTGAGAATTCCCTGTTGTTTGCTTAGAGTTTCCATAGTTATCGCGAGCGCAAGCGAAGCGATCTCACCTCTTTGAGATTGCTTCGTCACTTCATTCCTCGCAATGACAGTATAGAGAATCTTATCTCTGAAACACATCCCTGTTTTTTACAGATATCAGGCTTACTACAGCCCCAAACAAAGCGATAATGCCGGAGACTATCAATCCATTTTCAACACCTTTCACGTACGAATGTACCGCATGCTTTATTACACTACTCCAAAGCTTACTGCCAAGCTCTTCTTCTAATACTTTTTCGCTGCCGCTTCCAAGTATAAAGCTTTTAACATTCGAAAGCTCATCTTCAGATAACTGTATTCCCGCATTATTAATACTGTTAATGAGATCTCCTGAAGCGACATCTGTAAAAATAGTTGTGATAATTGCTAATCCCAATGCGGCCCCGGCTAGCTGGAACATGAAAACTATTCCACCAGCTAAACTGACTCTAGATTCTTTAACTGATCCTACAGCAGCGGTTGTTATAGATGGGACTGATATACCAATACCTGTACCAACTATTATTAATCCAGGAATTATCCAAAAATAATTACCTCCAAACCCAAATATAGCGGTAAAAAATGCCCCGATTGAGGTTAATAAGACACCTATAAAAATAGACAATTTTCCTCCCAGCGAATTGTATATTTTCCCGGAGATCGGAGAAGTAATTGCAAAACTCAGTAGCATAGGAGCTAATGCAGCTCCAGAACCAAGGGGTGAGAAATTACTAAATTTTTCTAAATATTGAGGAAGATAAAGTAAAATACAGAAAAATGTGGGTATTACAGCCGCCATGACTACACACTTTAGCATGAAGTTTGTATTGTGCATAACATCATTGGGTATAAGCGCCGTCCTCTGTTTTTGTTCTATATTGATAAAAAGAATCAGTAAAACCAAAAACAATAGAATCAAACCAATTGTTTTAATTGAACTCCATTCCCAAACGCTAGATTGATCTATGGCATACAAGAGCGAAACGATTGACAATGAAATTGTCAGAATACCCAATAAATCAATCCCCTTTTGTTCACCCTCAGAGGATTGTTCCTTAACCACGAAAAGAGTTATAAAACCCACCAATATTGCGAGGGGCACATTAAAAAGTAAAACCCATCGCCAAGATAAGTACTCCGTTAGTAAACCCCCAATCAAAGGACCCGCTCCATTCCCTATAGCTACAGCCCCGATAACCAACCCAACCGCATAGCTCTTTTGCGATTCGTTGACCGAGGAATAGCAAATTCCAACAATTGAAGGCCAGAGAAACGCCGCTCCAGCGCCTTGAAAAATCCTTGCAGTAATTAATAGTCCTGTGTTCCCTGATAAACCTCCAACAAAAGAGGCAATAGCGAAAATTATTAAACCAATGAAGAATATCTTTCTGCGTCCATACAAATCAGCCAATCTCCCGCATGTAACCATTAAAACAGCAAAAGCGAGGATATATCCATTAACAATCCATTCAACTGTGCCAATTTTAATTCCAAATGCTTTTTCAACTGCTGGAAGGGCAACGTTTATAGCAGCGACATCAACGCCTATAAGAAATATCCCTACCCCCATTGCTATAAATGTGAGTATTAGCTTTTTATTTATTCCGTCCTCATTACAGATCTCACTTCTATAAAAATCCATCTTGACAAATTTTAATGAATTTATTCGGTTATGTCATTTAGTAGGAGTTAAACAACTTTGAAATGTTTTTTTAGATTCCTCGCATCAGTTCGGAATGACATGGGGATGGTAGCGTGATCTTAAGCACTTCGCTGTTGCTCAGTACAGGCTAGGCGTGAAACTCAGCCTAATACATGGATCCTTCGACACTTTTGTATCTGTATATGCAGTGTACTCGTGCGATCAGAACATTGAGCACTATTTCGTAACGGCTGTGAGTCAGACTGGACGCCTTGATCAATGTAACACAGGGTGCATATGTGAAGGTAACACTACTAAGAACACGAATGATGAGACAGTTGTAAATAGCTGGCAAAATACAATGAATAGGGTTCATGGAGAGCCAAAGTGGAGAGATAACTTTACTGCATGCCGATTCATAGACTAGTCCAAATTTATTCTTCGAATTTGAGTTGCTACCGATAATATGCAAACCTTTCAAATTATATTATTAATAGCTTACATAATTCGTAACCTAAGCCAGTGATTAACATCAATAACGTCTGATAAGATATATTATGTCAACTAGAAAAGCCTCAATTTGAGCTATATTTCAAGATCTTTATAACAATGAAATACTCATAACGCAAATACTGCTCCGACATTTATAGGAACTGTTCCTAGTCTTTTATGGCGTGATCCTGGTTTCAAGTAAAGAAATGATCATAAGGATAAAAACTAGCCTTCTCATCAGCTTCTATAAATTAATCCCTTGAATGTTAAGATATTTATTATTATATTAATTTAAATTTAATATAGCCAATTCGAAAGGAGTATAAACAATGCCGATTTATGAATATGAATGTGAGAAATGCAATCGGGTAACCGAGGCGCTACAGGGTTTTAATGACTCACCATTAAAAAGGTGCAAATACTGTAAGGGAAAAGTGCATCGCATAATTTCTCTATCCTCTTTTCAACTTACTGGAACAGGATGGTATGCCACAGATTATGCAAAGGGACCTGGAATACCACCAGATATAGCTAAAGATAACCCTGCCCTTTCTGATTCTAACAACGGTAGTAGTAAAAAGGATGAGGAATCGAAACCTAAGAAGCCTACAAAATCTGGTCTGCCAAATATGGAGAAAAGTGACGTTAAGATATAATTTTAAGGATTGGCTCTAACTACCAGTAATAATTATTAAAATTAATTAACCTATATAGGCCCATAAGTCGATTTATCCTTCGCATATTAACCCTTTATATAACTTACAATTTAAACACTAAATAAGGATTTTTGTAGTATGGATTTTATCGTTTCTAGACTTTGATCGAATTCATGATCATTTAATACAGGCCTTGACTCAACAAGGGAAAACTCTTTTCTCATATTAACCCAGGATTTACAACCACTGTATTCAGGGATTATCACGATAGTTTTGGGCTCTAAGAGTCTGTATACCTTTAGAAATAGCATATAAAGCGGTTTCCTAGGACGCCATTTGAGTCTTTCATACAAATAATCATTATTCCATATATAGTATGGTGATAGTGCGTTGATTTGTGCCATTTGGGTTATTTCTGCTATATGCGAAATAGTAGCCCAATTTCTAATTTTTAGTGTTTTAGTATCATTCAAGTCATGAAGAATCGTGTATAGCTCCTTCCTAAATTTATCTTTAAGCAATTCCTCTCTTTGGTGTTCATATGTTGGATAAAGCAGAAATCTATCATGCTCTATTCTGAATTCCCTACCCTCTTCGTGTATTCCACCTTTTCTAAAGAGAATTGTCTGTATTCCTTCATCTAGAGCCTTAATAGTAACCGCCCATTCTTTAAGGGCTATGTTGCTCCTAGATATCATGCATTTCCCTCGTTAGATATTTACAAGATGATTATAGCATCAAAAATGTCTACATACTAAACTGATTTCATATGTATTTGGCTTGACAATTGCTTATAGTTTCTTACAGGATTTCCATTATCATCGTTATGACAACACGGGAATGTCATTGCGAGGAGTTAAACGACGAAGCAATCCAATAAAGACGAGATTGCTTCGCTAGCGCTCGCAATGACAGGCAAGCATCGAATTGCTTCACGTAGTTTACACTGAGCCCTTCAGCTTCGCTCAGGGTAAACTACGTCGAAGGGTTCCTCGCAGCCACAGAAGGGAATGTCTGTCTAAATGCTGATGCCCTTGCTGCAGTGTTCCTCAGGAAACTTGTTCTATCTATTTATTGAGTTTATATTGTTTGAAATAAAAATTATAAGTTCTAAAAATATGGATCTAGGTATAGAAAACAAAGTTGCGATAGTAGCAGCTTCAAGCAAGGGATTAGGAAAGGCAATTGCCTTTAGGCTTGCTGAAGAAGGAGCAAGACTAACCATCTTCGCAAGAGGTGAGTCTGACCTAGAGAATACAACAAAGGAAATTGAGTTAAAAACAGGCGCGGAGGTTTTATCAATGGTAGCGGATGTCTCTAAGGTAGATGACATCAGCAAAATTGTTTCTCAAACAGTCAATAGATATGGAACTGTACATATTCTTGTAAATAATGCTGGTGGCCCTCCTCTTGGGGATTTTCTCAGTTTTTCTCGTGATGACTGGCTCAGAGCTTTAGAACTTAATTTACTAAGCACAATTAATTTTACTCGAGAAGTTATCCCTTACATGCAAAGGCAAAAATGGGGAAGGATCGTTAATATCACCTCTTCCGCTGTAAAACAACCCATAGATGGTTTAATTCTCTCTAACACAGCAAGGGCTGGAGTAATTGGGTTTGCAAAAAGCATCTCAAATGAGTTTGCTAAAGATAATATACTTATAAACAACGTCTGCCCAGGTAGAATTCTTACGGATAGGATTATTCAACTTGCTGAGGAGAGAGCTAAAAGAAACAATATTGGGGTTGAAGAAGTAATAAGGTCATGGGAGCAAGACATTCCTGCAAGAAGACTTGGAAAAGCTGATGAACTTGCAAACCTTGTTGCATTCCTTGTTTCTGAGCGAGCAAGCTATATTACAGGGACGACTATCCAAGTAGACGGTGGTTTGGTAAAAGGGGTCTTTTAATGGGCCATTATAGGTATATATCACCCGCATTTATGTAAAGAACGAGAACCAACAATCAATGACAAAAATCAAAACAAGTATCTTATTAATATTTCATAGCCAACCGATCTTATGCTTAGCATTTTGCTGTTTAATTTTTTATCTAATTCAAAATTACACTTTTAAGGATTCCTCGAAAGCTAAAGATGTATCATCCTCCTCTAAGTTTTATATCGAGGTAAGCAACCCTGATGAGTTTCCAGTTGTGGATGCTGTACGTAGTTCTCAAGAGCTAGAAGGTGCAATTCCTTCATCTCTTTATACAAAAATAAAATCCGGTGATAAGATTATAATACATGATGATGGCACTGCCTCACTTTCTAGAATAAGTGGTAAAAAGAGCGTCGCCCTTGGTATTCCTATAGGGCTAAATTCAGCTAGCATAGATGACTTAACGGCGCTCCCGGGCGTCGGAATTAAACTGGCTGAAAGAATCGTTGAATATAAAAAGCTAAACGGTAGTTTTAAAAGCGTTGATGAGTTAGATAATGTAAAGGGGTTTGGTAAGAAAAAGATTGAAGCAATAAAACCCTCTATTAATTTAGATTAGCGGCGTATTAGAAAATCAATTTCGCTTCCAGATGAGGAAGTTGATGCAGTATCTTCATAGTTGTTTGCCGTTCCTCCAAAATCAATTGTTGTAGGGGACGAATCAAATTTATAAGGTATAAACCCATAGGGCGTGCTTACAAATTGTATTCTACCCGGAACCTTAAAATTACCGCTTGGGTATTTACTGAGTGCTGCTTTCATAAAATCTATCCATATAGGGAGTGCTGCTTTTCCACCAACCTCCCCTTCTCCGATTGACTTGTGATTATCGTTGCCCATCCAGACTCCAGCAATTATCTTTGGACTAAACCCGATAAACCAAGCATCTGTAAAATCGTTTGTAGTTCCAGTTTTTCCTGCAACTGGAGCAATTGAGGTAAGTTCAAGCGCACTTCTCCCTGTCCCTTCCCTTATAACTGCTTGAAGCATATCAGTCATTATATAAGCAGTCTCAGGACTTATAACTTGTTCTCCGATCTTGGAAGGAGTTAAGCTTTTGGAATCACCCTTTCGTATAAGCCTCAAAAACTCCTTTGCAGTAAGAAATTCGCTTTTTGAATCCTCGTCATCTAGGTTATTTTGAGCAAGGTCATCTTCTTTAGTTTTGGTTTCCTTTGTAAAAACGCTTCTACCGAGACTCTTTGCAATTTGATTAAGAATATCAAGCCTTTTTCGTTCTCTCTCGGCCTTTTCGGCCTCTTCTGTAGTAATGTATTTCCAGGTTGTGCCTTCTTCAACTAGCTTGCCGTCTCGGTCGTATATACGAAGTATGAATTTAGGTTCGACGAGTCTACCACCAGAAGCAAAGACGTTAAATGCCTTTACCATCTCTATAAGCCTTACATCTGACCCACCAAGGGCAAGAGCTAGGTATGGACTTAGATGGGAGGTGAAGCCAAGCTTCTTTGCGTAATTTACTGCGTAACTAGGATTTATATCCATTAGAATCCTTACACTTGCTAGATTTCTTGATTTTGCTAAAGCCTCTCTCATAGGGATCTCACCTAGATAGCTACCATCGTAGTTCTGAGGAACCCAATCCTTAATTGTAACTGGCATATCATAGACAAAAGTCGTTTCTGTATAGCCTTTATCTATTGCTGCTGCATACACAATTGGCTTAAATGAGGAGCCGGGTTGTCTAAGTGCCTGTGTTGCCCTGTTAAACTGTGAATCTCTGAAATCGTACCCTCCAATTATTGCTTTAATCTCGCCTGAGCTTACATCCATAGCTAAGAGTGCCCCCTGAGATTCAGGTGTGAAATCAAGGGACATAATATAATTCCTTTTTCCCTCCTTGAGAGCTTTTACTTTAACTACATCGCCAACTCGTAACTCGAAGGGGAGTAAGTCTATATTATTATAAGCATAGGGTGACGTATATTTGTTAGAAAGTGAGTTCTGAGGGTTCTGTTGTAGATTTGGTAGGAGTGAACTTACTGTAAACTTGAGATTCCCTAAGTATTTACCAACCCCGATTACTGCAGTAAAAATATTTGTTGAATTATCTTTTGTGACACTGAGAACTGTACCTTGATAAGATTTGTCCTTCTCTAAGCTGCCGATATTTTGTGAATCTCTGTATGTATCTATTTCCTTTTGATTATTTAAATGCTTAATGACAATTGGATTCCCTTGCCTTGACTCGAGTTCTATAATTCCCTCTTTTAAAGCCCACTCTCCAGCTAGGCTTAGGTCAATGTCCAGTGTGGTAAAAACTGTGTATCCCCCTTCAATAAGAGCTTTTGAGCCATATTTGTTTTCTATATATTGTCTAACGAGTTCTGCAAAATATGGAGCCACTTCAAGATTAGTATTTCTCTTTGGTGCAATTGCAATCTTGTATTCTTGTGCTTGCTTTATTTGCTCCTTATTTGCGAATCCTTCGTCTTCCATTAATTTTAGTATGAGTTCTTGTCTTTTCTTTGCCCTACCGAAATGCAGGCGAGGATTGTAGTATCCAGGCGCTTTTGGTAATGCAGCGAGAAATGTAGCCTCTGCAAGATTTATTTCTGTAGCGGACTTGCTAAAATAGTTTCTGCTTGCGGCTTCAATTCCATAGGTGCCATCTCCAAAATAAATATGATTAAAGTAGATATAAAGAATCTCTTCTTTTGAAAGATTCTTCTCCATTTTGTACGCAAGGATTGCCTCTTTTATCTTTCTTGTGATACTCCTTTCTGGAGAGAGGACAAGATTCTTTACAACCTGTTGGGTTATTGTACTCCCCCCTTGTACTATCTCACCTTCTTCAATGTTCTTTAATAACGCACCAATAATACGCCTAAGGTCAACCCCTTTATGCTCAAAAAAGCGCTTATCCTCAACTGCAATGAATGCATTTTTTACGTGTGGCGGGATTTCTTCATATGGGATTAGCTTCCTTCGTTCAGTTCCAAACTCTCCGATTATTCGGCCATCGGATGAGTAAACTTCTGTCGTAAGATAGGGTTTATAGCCCGTGATTTTTGTGAGGTCTGGCAGGTCATGAGTGAAGTACCAGTACACACTGTAAATGAATACAAAAGTAATTATTAAAAGTATAGTAAAAGTAATAATAGTTGATTTAATTTTACTTCTTTTGCGCAGGTTTATTTGCCGCTTCATCTGATTTTTAATTATATTTAATTTACAGTCATAGCTTCACAATATCAAGTTTTGTCTCTTCCTACTTAGAGTATCTATTAATTATATTAATGAAAGAGAGTTATAAAACTAATAGTAAAATTAAGACAAAAACTAAGGATCTGTTATAATAAAAGCCATGGAGCAAAAGAGTCAAGATATTGATGAATTAGATAGTTACATCCGCGGAGTAAATGATCAAGAACTCAAAGGAGTATTGCTCAAACTTAAAAACGAGTTAAGAAAACCTGGTACGTCTTGGGAAATGGTAAGGAAAACACTTTACTCTTTGTGGAATAAGAATAAAGACACTTTTCTAGATATCATCCCTTTGATTCTGAAGTAGCGGAAGGCTTTAGCCTTCCATATTTTTCTTTATGGCGACCTAAAGGTCGCCGCTACGTTGTATTGCAAAAAGTAATAAACACATGGATTCCCGATTAGAGCGTGCGGGAATGACAAATGGGATGAAATGAAGGGCACGCTGCGGCGTGCCCTTACAATTGAGGATGCAAATATATAATAAGGGCGTGGCATCTGAGATAGACTAAAACTTGACAATTCTGCAAAACACTAATTATTTTCCTTTAATCTTTGCTATTAATTCTTCTGCATCTTTTCTATCCTTCACATACCAATCTGCATAGACCTTTGGTTCTTTTTCTTCTAAAACCTTGTTTAACTCATTTATTGCTTCTTCGTTTCTATGTCTTTTTATAAGCACCCTTGCAAGGTCAACCCTGAGTATAGACAAATGAGGTTCAAGTTCTATTGCATTTCTAAGATACCTTTCAGCGAGTTCTAAGTCACCTCCAAAAAACCTTGGAAGCTCATAGTAAAGAACACCGTAAACATCGAGTGCTGGTACATATTCTGGGTTTAATTGAAGAATAAGATTTAGTTCCTCTTTAATCTTAGGAACTAGAAAAAGGGATCTTAAGACTCCTTTTGTTTGACCCCATCTGCCAGTATTCGCAATGTACCAAAAATGTGCATCGGGATTCTTTGGTGAGAGTTCAATCGCCTTTTTGGCTATATCCCTACCCTTTTCATATGCATTAAGTTTTTCATTTGTGTATTTTGTGGCAACATCTCCATAAGTCAACCAGACGTGTGAAAGTAGGATTAGTGCCTCAATATGGTCGGGGTTTTTTTCTAAGATATTATCGAGTTTTTCGATCGCCCTATTAAGATTTTGATAATCCTTATAGTAGCTAAGATAAATATCTTCGGCCTCTTTAACTTCGATTACCTCAGCACTCAGTTTATTGAAACCGACGATGAGGGCAAGAAAAGAAATGGAAAGGTAGTAAATCTTGTTTGTATACTTTTTATAATTTCTTCTTGAAATCTTGTAGTTCATCGTTAAGTAAAATTTAAGTAAGAGAAAATTTTAATCTATAAATATAACACTTTACTAGTTTATTCCACCTAGATTTAATTAACGTTGCTTGAAATACGCATTCCATATGATTAAATTATCTTTTCTATTCAATCAGAACATCAAAATATACAAGGAATTATAATGAGTAAAAACGTTGTAGATGACATATTAAGTCTAGTTGGTGACACCCCTGTAATTAAGCTAAATAAGGTTGTTCCAAAAGGAGTAGCCACGGTTTGGGCAAAGCTCGAAAACCTCAATATCGCTGGTAGCGTTAAGGATAGAATTTGTCTCAGTATGATTGAAGCGGCTGAGAAAGAAGGAAAAATAAGGCCCGGCAGCAGCGTAATTGTTGAACCTACCAGCGGAAATACCGGAATCGGGCTCGCTCTTATTTGCGCTGTAAAAGGATATAGCTTAATTCTCACGATGCCTGAAGATATGAGTTTAGAAAGAAGAATACTTCTTGCGGCATATGGAGCTGAACTTGTTCTAACACCGGCTAATGAGAAAATGGAAGGCGCTGTCAATAAAGCCGAAGAAATCGTACTGGGAAATAAAAATGCTTTTATGCCCCAGCAATTCAAAAACCCACATAATCCTGAGATCCATAGATTAACGACAGGACCTGAAATCTTAAAACAGATTCCGGGAGAAATTCATGCTTTTGTAGCTGGTGTTGGAACTGGAGGAACGATAACTGGGGTAGGAGAAATACTTCGAAAGAAATTCCCAAACATTCACATAGTGGCAGTTGAACCTGCTGAATCGGCTGTACTTTCAGGTGGTAACGCGAACGTCCATGATATTCAAGGAATCGGTGCTGGATTTGTTCCCGAGGTTCTTAATACAAAGATATATGATGAGGTAATAAAAATAACAGGGGGAGAAGCAAAAAGGTTTACAAAGCTCATCTCACGTAAGGAGGGACTTTTAGTTGGTATATCAGCGGGTGCTGCTGCACTTGCGGCTGTGAAGGTTGCTGAAAGGCTAGGTAACAATAGGCAAGTTGTAACGATATTCTGCGATACTGGAGAGAGGTATTTAAGTACTGGAATTTTTAGTGAAAACGAATACGACAACTAAGAATCTGTGACCGACAAAATGTTGAAATCGAGATTTCAGTGTGTTATCTTTTTTAGCAAATAGTCTATTTAAAAGAGGTAAATGTGGGCGGACAGCTTTTTAAAAATCTAATACTTTGGCTGGTAATTTTTGTAACTGTTGTTGCATTATGGCAATTCGTTAAGAGTCTGAGTCCACAAATCACCTATGACAAAATCGGATACAGTGATTTTCTTGCAAGGTTAGAGCGGGGAGAAATCAAGGAGGTTGCATTTAAAGGGGATGAAATAGAAGCATACGAAGCTAATAAAGAGAAATCTAAAACAGGCTTTAAAACCGTAGGACCAGCAAACGAGGATCTTATCTCAACCCTCAAGACAAAAGGCATAGTATTCAGCTTCAAAGAGCAAAAAGAGGGTTCCCTAATGCAAATCCTATTTAACTGGGCGCCGCTTATCCTTTTGGTAGTCATTATGGTCCTATTTATGAGACAGCTCCAAGCTGGTGGTACTAAAGCCATGTCGTTTGGAAGAAGCCGCGCCAGAATGGTTTCAGAAAACCAGAATAAAACCACATTTAAAGACGTCGCAGGAATTGATGAGGCCAAGGAAGAGGTTCAAGAAATCGTAGAGTTCTTAAAGAACCCAAAGAAATTCACACGCCTTGGGGGTAGAATACCAAAGGGTGTGCTTCTCGTTGGCCCCCCAGGTACGGGAAAAACACTCCTTGCAAAAGCCATAGCAGGAGAAGCGGGTGTGCCATTCTTTATAATTAGTGGTAGCGATTTTGTAGAGATGTTTGTTGGGGTTGGCGCATCCAGGGTGCGCGATCTTTTTATGCAGGCAAAACGTCATGTGCCTTGCATTGTTTTCGTTGATGAGCTTGATGCTGTAGGTCGCCATCGTGGAGCTGGGCTTGGGGGTGGACACGATGAAAGGGAACAGACTCTTAATCAACTTCTCGTCGAGATGGATGGGTTTGAGCCAAATGAGGGAATTATAGTTATATCTGCAACTAACCGCCCTGATGTATTAGACCCGGCTCTCCTTCGTCCTGGAAGGTTTGATAGGCAAGTAGTGGTCCCAAGACCAGATGTAAGAGGAAGGGAAGAGATACTTAAGGTTCATACAAGAGACACTCCGCTTGAGAACGATATTAATCTCACTACAGTCGCACGATCAACACCTGGTTTTTCAGGTGCCGACCTTGAAAACTTGGTAAATGAGTCAGCCCTCCGAGCAGCCCACGTTGGAAGGACAAAGATATCGATGCAGGATTTTGAGTTTGCTAAGGATAAAGTGCTGATGGGAGTTGAGAGAAAAAGCCTTATAATTAGTGATGCTGAGAAGAAGATAACTGCGTACCATGAAGGTGGGCACGCGCTTGTTGCTAAGCTCACCCCAGGAACAGATCCAATCCATAAGGTAACTATCATCCCAAGAGGACTTGCACTTGGAGTGACTCAACAGCTTCCTTTAGAAGATAAATATACACTTTCAAAAACTTATCTTAATAATTCAATTACTGTCCTTCTTGGTGGCAGGGCTGCAGAAGAAATAATATTCGGAGACCAGACTAGTGGTGCGGGAAACGACCTTGAGAGGGCAACAGAGATCGCTCGTAAGATGGTGTGTGAATGGGGAATGAGTGATAAGGTAGGACCAGTAACATTTGGAAAAAGAGAAGAGCTAATCTTTCTTGGCAAAGAGCTTGCGCGGCATAAAGACTATAGTGAAGCTACGGCGCTAGAAATTGACAAGGAAATAAGGAGAATAGTTACAGAAAATTACAAAAGGGCAAAAGCAATCCTTGAGGAGAATATTGACCTCCTTCATAAGCTTGCAGAAGTGCTTCTCGAAAGAGAAGTGGTAGATGGTAAAGAGCTAGATGAGCTCGTAAAGCAAAGGCGGCCTGAATACACTTCGTTGGAAGGCTCACTTAGCGCAAAAGAAGCGGTAGCCCGGCGATCTAACGTTGAGGATTCCTAAAAGTCAAAGTTGTTTAAGAAAAATCTTATCAAGACTACTTGTCATCCTGGTAAAGTTTCAACTTGGATAGATCGTCATAAAGATTAAAAAAGGTTGTAATGGATAAATATAATTCAAATACTAATAGCCAATTTAAACGCGAAGCATTGAATTATGAAGAAAGCTACTTTATTCAAAGAAAATATACTTTTAAATGTAAGGATAGAGAATTACACCTGGGTTCAAGAACATTTATCATGGGCATTCTAAATGTTACCCCGGATTCATTTTATGATGGCGGGAGGTTTCTTAACTCGGATGAAGCACTTATACAGATTGATAAAATGACGAATGAAGGGGCGGATATTATAGACATCGGAGGAGAATCAACTAGACCTGGGTCACTTGGGGTTACAGAGGAAGAAGAACTCAGGCGTGTAGTTCCAATTATAAAAGAAGCTATGAAACGGTTTGATGTAATTCTATCAATAGACACAACTAAGCCTAGAGTAGCTGAAGAGGCTTTGGGAGAAGGAGCGTCAATAATCAACGATATAAGTGGGCTTAAGTTTAACCCGGAGGTTGCTCAGATAGCAGCAAAATGGGGAGCAGGACTCGTTTTAATGCATACAAGCTCTCATCCCTATGATATGCAGCTTAAGACTGAATATAAATCGTTTATTCCTGATGTCATTAATTCTCTTAATAGATCTATTGAAATAGCAGAAAGCTATGGGGTTAACGAGAAAAGCATTATAGTCGACCCTGGTTTTGGATTTGGGAAAAGAGTAGAGCATAATTTTACTCTTCTAAAGCACCTTAGCGAGTTTCTTGTATTAGATAAGCCGATCCTCATAGGAACGTCACGTAAGTCCTTTATCGGAAGAGTTCTTCGAGCTTCAGTAGAAGATCGAATAGAGGGAACTGCTGCAACTGTTGCGATAGGCATTATGAATGGCGCCTCGATTGTTAGGGTTCACGATGTGCTTTATATGAAGCGAGTAGCTAAGATAGTAGATGAAGTTATGAGTGCAAACTTCAATTAAGAATTTTTATAAGGGATTCAAGAAGGAATTCAACAATGTTAGATGCAATCTCTAATTTCAGATACTTTTGGGACACGATTGATATTATAATCGTTGCCCTGATTATTTATTATCTTTTAAGCCTGATTGAGGGAACACGTGCGGTTCAAATGCTTTTTGGTCTTGCAGCAGTTTTTGTGCTTTATTTTCTTTCACAGAGATGGGAACTCTACACATTAAACTGGGTACTGGGCCATTTCCTTGGGTCTATAATACTAATTGCGGTAATTCTGTTTCAACAGGATATTCGGAGAGCCCTCGCAGCCTTTGGCGGGAACCCGCTTGTTCTGAAAATATACCACGGAAAATCAGAGGAGCTTGTTGTTGACGAAATCGTAAAGGCAACAAGCTTTTTATCAAATCGCCAGGTTGGTGCACTTATCGCAATCGAAAGAAAAAACAGCCTTGCAGACTTTGTTGAAATTGGCATGAGGGTTGATGCATGGGTATCAAGAGAACTGATTATAAGCATATTCAATCCGACTTCACCACTTCACGATGGTGGGGTGATTATAGGGCGAAATAAGATACTATCTGTAGGCTCTTTTTTCCCACTTGCGACTGATCCAGATTTGGAAAGGGAACTGGGTACAAGACATCGAGCAGCAATCGGGCTTGCAAGAGAGACGGACGCCGTTGTCGTTGTAGTTTCAGAGGAAACAGGGACAATATCCCTTGCGTTCCAGGGCAATCTTACTAGAGGACTCGATGCTACATCACTCAACAATCGCCTACTTGACCTGCTCGAGATTAAAAGAGGACAAACAGATAGGCAAAGAATATTTAGTCGTATTTTACGCAGGAAACAGGCTGGAAAAACAAGTGTCTAGGCAGCATTTATCCTTTTTATTGGGCCATTTGCAGATTTTAATAAAGTAGAGTTACTTAAGCTTTTATATATTTCTCTTTAACCAATGTAGCCCATTTTAGGGCCTTGGCTATCATTGTGAGAAATAACGATTTAAAAGTCATGGGAAAAGACGGCTATAATCTAAATGAGTTCGTAGATTGGCTTAAGACTGAGTTGAACTCATGGGATCTTGAGCATTTAAAGGATTTATTATTTAAAAACCTAGGTAAAAAGATTCTTGCAGTTGTCTTTGCATTAGCCCTCTGGTTTTCAGCGAACATGGAACAGGATGTAGAAAAAAGCATATCAGTAGATGTACAATACATGAATCTGCCTTCCGACCTTGTTATTATGAATGACCCGCCTCATACACTTAACTTAAGGGTTCGTGGATCTAGAACACAGCTATCGTCCCTTTCTCCACGAGATATTGTTTTTGCATTTGATCTAGCTAATGCTTCCCCAGGGGTTTCTAAATTTGAGATTAGTACTGATCAAATAAAGCCGCCAAAGGGGATTCAGGTAATTGGAGTCAGCCCTGCAGAAATTAGAATTGATACAGACAAAGTAATGGAAAAGAAGGTCTCTGTTAAGCCTATAATTGGTCTTCCGGATACTGGGTATGAAGTAGTTGGTGAACCAAAGGTAACACCTTCTGAGGTTACGATTAGTGGTCCAAGGAAGATTGTTTCTCAAATAGAAAGTATATCTACTGATCTTGTATCAACGACTGGGGTGAAATCTAATTTTACAATAGAACTTCCCTTAATGTCATATCAAAAGGTTGATATCCTTGGCGGTGGATTTGCTCGAGTTACAGTTAATATTCAGGAGAGAATTGTAACAAAAGAATTCAAGGGCTTAAACATAAATGTAATTAATGATAACGGAGTTAGATTTGAGCTGCGTAGTCCACTCAAAGCTGAAATAGTATTTGAGGGTCCTTACAGCATTATTAAGGATCTAAACAGTGATGATATTAATGTATTCGTCAATCTAAATAAAATTAAGCCAAACTCAAAGCAAAAGATACAGAAATTAAGAGTAAATGTTGATTATCCTTATAAGGGAAGCCTTGTGCTTAAAAAAAAGTCACCCGATGAAATTGAAGTTAAATTAGAAAAAATCGGAGAACGAGGTTGAACGAGTCAGGTAAGCGTCTTTTTGGTACAGACGGAATAAGAGGAATAGCAAATTGCGACCCCATGACTCCTGAGATGAGTCTCAAGCTTGGTAAGGCTTTAACTTACATACTTAAAATGGAAAAGACAGATTCAAAAAGACCAAGAATAGTTATAGGCAAAGATACAAGGCTATCGGGGTACATGTTTGAACAGGCAATGTCAGCAGGAATTATATCAATGGGAGCAGATGTTCTTCTAGTTGGTCCCCTACCCACACCTGCTATATCATTTCTTACAGTAAGCATGCGTGCTGATGCTGGAGTTGTAATATCAGCCTCTCATAACCCATTTGTGGATAATGGGATTAAATTCTTCGACAGATTTGGTTTCAAACTACCTGATGAAAAAGAATTAGAGATAGAGGAATTGGTCTTAAGCGATAGAATTAACCGTCTGAATGTTCCTCCTTCAGATATAGGAAAGGCTTGGAGACTCGACGATGCTCAGGGAAGGTATGTTGTATTTGTAAAGAATACATTCCCAAAGGATCTTACCCTTGAAGGACTTAAAATTGTTCTTGACTGCGCTAATGGAGCGGCTTATAAGGTTTCTCCAATTGTTTTTCAAGAACTCGGGGCCGAGGTGACAACAATCGGGGTTAGACCTGATGGCAAGAATATTAATACAGATTGTGGTTCTATTAACCCTGAACTACTCAAACACAAGGTTAAGGATACTGGTGCAGATCTGGGAATAGCATTAGATGGCGATGCCGATAGGGTTATATTCTGTGATGAAAAAGGTGAAGAAGTAGACGGGGATATAGTAATTGCAATAACGGCTGACGAAATGATAAGAAATAACAAACTCCAAAAAAACACCGTTGTTACGACGATTATGAGCAATATGTCCCTTGAGACCTTCATACGAGAAAAGGGAGGAATAGTTATTAGAACACCTGTAGGGGATAGATACGTCGTAGAGGAGATGAGGATAAGGGGTTGTAATTTCGGAGGTGAGAAGTCAGGGCATATGATATTTCTAGATCATACTACAACGGGAGATGGTACGCTAGCAGCTCTTCAATTACTAGCAGTAATGAAACGAAAGGAAAAAAAACTCTCAGAGCTTGCTAAAATAATTGAACTCTATCCTCAGGTGTTGCTGAATGTAAAGGTTAGAGAGAAAAAACCTTTTCAAGATATACCACAGTTGGAGGATTTGCTTTTGCTATCTGAACAAAGACTCAAAGAACGAGGTAGAATAAACCTAAGGTATTCTGGCACAGAATCACTCGCACGTATTATGGTGGAAGGTGAGGATGAAGCGTTAGTCTATGAAGTAGCTGAAGAAATAGCTTATAAAATTCAACAAGCTATAGGAGAGTAATATAGTTATATCCACAGTGTGTACTCAATTGAAATAAGTAGACATGCCGAGATTGAATGTAAACATAGACCATGTAGCTACAGTTAGGCAGGCAAGAGGAGGGATAGAACCAGACCCTGTTTTTGCTGCCTATTTGGCAGAGCTTGCCGGGGCAAATGGGATAGTTGTTCATCTTAGAGAAGACAGAAGGCATATTCAAGATAGGGATCTAAGAATCCTTAGACAAACTGTGAAAACAAAACTCAACTTAGAAATGGCACCAACCCGAGAGATGATGGAGATCGCATTAGAAGTAAAGCCAGATATGGTAACGCTAGTGCCTGAAAAAAGACAAGAAATAACAACCGAAGGCGGACTAGATGTCTTAGCTAATACCGAGCAGTTATTGAGAGTTGTGGGAGACCTTAAGGAAAAAGGCCTGTTTGTAAGTCTTTTTATAGATCCTGATATCAAGCAGATTAAATCTGCAAAGGTTACTAAAGCTGACATGCTTGAGATTCATACAGGTGGATATACAGAGGCTAAGATTTATGATAAGAGGGAAAAGGAATTTAAAAAAATCGAAGAGGCTGTTAAAACTACACTTGAACAAGGATTGAAGGTTGCTGCTGGACATGGCTTGAACTACATAAATGTGAAAAGTATTTCCAGCATAGTAGGAATAGAGGAACTCAATATAGGCCATAGCATCATAGCTCGCTCAGTTTTTGTAGGTGTTGAAAGGGCTGTAAGGGAGATGCTTGAGCTATGTAAATGAGGGTGCGTGGCTCGTGATTCGTGGTTCGATAATACACGATACCCGAGTCACCATACCCGATTCACGAATATGATCTTAGGTATAGGTGTTGACCTTGTAAATATCCCTAGAATAGAAGGAATTATAAAAAAGTGGGGAGACAAGTTTAAAAAGAGGGCTTTCTCCGAAAGTGAAATAGAATATTCTGAAGGTTACAATAGAAGCTACGAGCATTTTGCGGCAAACTTCGCGGTAAAAGAGGCCTTTTTTAAAGCCCTAGGAAAAGGTTTCAAAGGTAATATGCGAATTCATGATGTCGAAGTCCTACGAGATGAAAATGGAAAACCTTATATTAATCTTCACGGAAAAGCGAAGCGATCAACAGAGCTATTGGGCGTAAACTCAATTCATATTTCAATATCACATGATGTTGAATACTCTGTTGCTGTTGTAATACTTGAAAGATAGATTCGAGTTATATTTTCAATCACTCAGCGCTATAACGCCTATATAATTGAGTTAGATTTATGTAGTCGATATAGAAAAGTAATTCTCATGAAGAAGATCTCGATTCGAATCAAATAGTGCTAAAGGGTATGGACTTATATAAATATCAGACTCGAGTGTGCTTAGGTTTATTTGTCCCTTTTTCGTGTACATGATGAGCAATAACCATAAAGTTCAAGTTTATGGTTTAATACCTCAAAATCGTTTAACTTTGCAACCTCTCTTGAATATTGCTCAATTCTTAAATTGGCAAACTCTATTATCCTTCCACATCCAATGCAAATAAGGTGATCATGGTGTTCGCCTTCAAACTTAACAGGCTCATAACGAGCCCTCCCATCTCCAAAATTTCTTTCAAAGGCTAGTCTACACTCTTTAAACAACTTTAGCGTTCTATAAACTGTTGCGTAGCCTATCTTTGGGTTCTGTTTTTTAAGCTTTTCGTAAAGCTCTTCTACCGTCACATGCTGACCGGGATAATTAAAAAACTCGTCAAAGATAATATCCCTTTGCTTCGTAGATTTGAGGCGTTTTTTCAATATATACTCATCTAATGCTTTTTTTCTCTCTGACTTTGGTGTTGCCTTCGAAAGCTGCATTTCAGTTCCCCCTTCACAAATTGAAATTCAATATCAATATTACAATAACTATGATCTTAAATCAAGAGAATACCATATAGTAATTATTACCAATAACCTATTGAATTTAAAATTACCTTTATATTATAGGCCTAGGTTTAAATATTAGAATTATCGAAAATCCCAGCTATTAATTATATAACTGATACGTTAGTAAGGCTACTTTTTTCAAATCATCTAGCAGTATTAAGTCTTATGATATAATACAACAGGATCATAGATGAAGGATTGTATTTTCTGTAAAATCGCTGAGAAAAAAGCACCTGCTTTAATAATTTATGAAGATGATATATCAATTGCGTTTAAGGATATAAATCCTCAGGCACCAACACACATCTTGATAATTCCAAAGAAACACCTACGTACAGTTGTTGAAGCAACTGAAGAAGATAAGGAGCTTCTCGGGCATCTCATCTATGTTGCGAATAACGTAGCAAACAATCTCAACGTCAGTGACAGGGGATTTAGGCTCGTTATAAACTGTGGGGCGCAAAGCGGACAGATGGTCTGGCATGTTCATGTTCACCTTTTGGGTGGGAGGCGCATGACTTGGCCTCCAGGTTGATGATGCTTCTCAACGCTTTTTAACAACTCCAATAATGAACGACGCAATTGCCTATCTTAATTCTCTTGGGCTTCATAAGGTAAAGCCTGGTCTTGAAAGAACTATAAAGCTTCTTGAGATTCTTGGTAATCCTCAAGAAGTGGTACCAAGCGTACTGATAGCAGGAACAAATGGCAAAGGTTCTGTGGCTTCAGCCATAGCTTCCGTGCTAGAAACCCAAGGCTATAAAACCGGGCTTTATACATCTCCTCATCTTATACGAGTTTCAGAGAGAATACGAATAAACAGTAATGAAATCTCTATGAGTGATTTATCTCAACTCATCTTAGAGATTAAACAAGCTTCCTCTACGCTACCAGATGAGCCAAGCTATTTTGAGGTGCTAACTATTTCTGCATTTTTATACTTTGCTCAGAGAAAAGTAGATTTCTCAGTGCTTGAAGTAGGAATGGGAGGGCGCCTTGATGCAACTAATGTGGTAAAACCAATTTTAACGGTCATAACAAACATTTCAAAAGACCATACCGAATATCTAGGTGATAGCATTAGAGAAATAGCCTTTGAAAAGGCGGGGGTAATAAAAAATAGAGTTCCACTTATAACTGGCGCAAAAGAAGAAGCCCTCTCCTTAATAAAGAGTGTAGCCTATGAAAATTCAGCGCCAATTAGTATATTTGAAAAAGATTTTAGAGTTGAAGGAGAAAGTACGGAGGATTTTAGTTATTTCGGCAATTTATGGAATTTGGAGCATCTTACGTTTGGCCTTCATGGGTTTTATCAAATTCAAAATGCATCGCTCGCCGTTGCCGCGCTCGAATCTTTTTCTAAGCTTTATGAGGTCAATATGAATGAAGAAAGCTTGAGAAAGGGGCTCTCCTCAGTAAGATGGGAAGGAAGAATGGAGATTGTAAAAAGGAATCCCACTCTTATTCTAGATGGTGCGCATAATCCTGGTGCTGCCGAGGCACTAAGAGAATCAATTGAAAAGATGTTTCCAGGCATGAAGTTTGTTATTTTAATAGGCATGCTTTCTGATAAAGACCATGATGGCTATATGAGAGCAATCTATCCGATTGCTGAATATATGATAGTAACTGACGTGCCATCTGAGAGGACTATAAAGGCGAAAGGGCTTGCTGATGTAGCTAGGCGATATGTAAGTAAGACTAAGGTTATAGATGATTTTAAAAAGGCTTATAAAGAAATACTTTCCCTCCAAAAGCCAGTATGTGTTACTGGCTCTCTTTATTTAATTGGAGCCATAAAACAATTTTTTTGTTAAAATCAATTGTTCAAATGCTTTAGTTCCACTAATAGCAAACGTTTAGAGAATACACTCGTAATTAAAAATCATAAAAATTAAGTTATAAGGCAGAAAATAACATATTAATATTAGAAAGAGTCTCATTATTATACTTATAAAGCGTTGATCCCTACGATTACGTGTGCTACTCTCATTTAACAGGAGTTAAATATAAGTGACTAAACTTGGAATAGTTCTTGATAAGCTTTATTTTGACCATGATAATGGAATGGGCCATCCAGAGTCTCAGGAAAGATTATTTGCTATTGTTGACATGCTGAGAGAAACAAGGCTTCTCGAAGAAGTAGTAAGAATTGAGCCCCGAGACGCAACTAAAGAAGAAATTACACTTGTTCATGAACCTAAGCATTTTGATCTAATTCAATCAACTAAAGGGAAAATGAGAATATTCTTAGATCCAGATACCTCTACTTGTCCTGTTTCATTTAACGCCGCAGTTAGAGCAGTGGGGGGTATGCTTGATGCAACTGATAAGGTGATGAAAGGCGAGGTTGATATTGCATTTCCCCTCGTTCGTCCGCCCGGACATCATGCTGAGAGAAATAGGGCTATGGGATTCTGCTTATTTAATAATGTCGCTGTTGGCGCGGCTTATGCTAACAAGGTTTATGGAATTAAACGCATTATAATTGTTGATTGGGATCTTCATCATGGAAATGGTACTCAGAATATGTTTTATGATTCCTCAGAGGTTCTTTATTTTTCTACACACCAATATCCCTACTATCCAGGAACAGGATCAATAAATGAAGTCGGAATGGATAATGGATTAGGCTATACAATCAACGTTCCCCTCCATCCGGGTATGGGAGATAAGGAGTATATTAAAATTTTTTTTGGTATTCTAAAACCAGTTATAGAGCAGTATCAACCTGAACTGATTCTAATATCAGCTGGTTTCGATACCTACTTTGGTGATCCACTTGGCGGAATGAGTGTTACTTCTAAGGGGTTTGCGCAGATGACTAGATTTTTAAAAGAAATGGCAGAGACATACTGCGGCGCCAAGTTGATTTTAATACTAGAAGGCGGATATAACCTAGAGGGGCTTTGGGAATCCACCAAAGCAGTTATAGAAGAGCTGTTAGAAAAAAATAAAACTGATTACGGGGATTTGACTGTAGAAACTAAGGTAGACCCAATTATTGAAAGAGTAAAAAAAGTGCAATCAGTCTTCTGGAGATTCTAGGCTTTCTTTCTTAATGCCTTTCTATGATCCTGACCTTCGATGTAAATAAATTCACACATTTCGTGAAGCCTTGATGCAATCCTGTCTCCAACTCTTGCTTCGAGTGTTTCTTGATCCTCTTTCATGTATTCCTTAGAAACATAGTTCGTAGTTATCAAAGTAATCTTTGATGCGTTGTACCTTTTAGAAATTAGTTGATCTAGTATGTTTAGCTCCCAGTCGCTGCTTCTTCCTTTGCCTAACTCATCAATAACAAGAACTTCCGTTTCTATAAGAGGAAGGAGCACTTCATTCTCTGGAGTGCCTTGCGAATATGCTTCTTTAAGCTCTGAAAGAAGATGGAAGAAATCTTTAAACAGACATCTTATGCCCCTTTCTAGAATAATCTCAGATATCGCGCCTATAGCTAAATGGGTCTTGCCAACCCCTGCTTTTCCCATTAGAAGAAATCCCCGCATATCGGGGTATTTTTTTACAAAATGATCTGCATACCTAAGGGCATGTTCCTGGGATTCGTTCTTGGCTTTTGGTCTGAACGTACCTAGTTGAAGTACAGTGTAATATTTTGCTGGTATACCCGCTAGATTATAAAGCTTTACGTTTCTTCTTATTACTCCACATACCTTACAGTTACTGATATAAATATATGCTTTCTCATTCTTTGACAAAACTGAGCCTGAACCATTGCACTCTCGGCACCTTAAAACACAATCGCAAATCCTTGCGAAGGAAAGATCTCCCTTCTTTTCAATCATATATCCCATTCGATAGCAATTATCACATCCAATAGTTTTCTTTGTCATTTTTTAATTATATGAGATTATGCTCTTTAATTCATAATCCCTAGCCAATATTTCATTACGAAAAGCTAAAACACTTTCACGATGAGCCCTCTCAGTCATAAAACTGCTCCTTTTACTAATCATTTCTTTTGCTTTTGATATGATTCTTTCTTGTTCAGATTGTGGTAAGCTTTGAAAAAAAGACTCATAAAATTCCTCTTCTATCTCTTCTAGCATTTTAAAAATTCCTTCATCGTTTAAGCTTATTAAATCCGAAACCTTTTTTCTTGCTTCTATATAATGCATTCTTATCATTTCTCTTTTTTCAGAAGCAATTAAGTTGGCTAGTCTATTTACAACCCTTTTTATAAAATCGTTTGGTTTCAACTCTATCATAGCAGATTCGATTTGACTCCTGTAACTGTAATTTTTTATTTCCTCCTCTATAAACGAGGCGCAGTATATAAGACTCCGTGGGAATCCACTTCTTTCTATCTTCTTCTTGTAGTTATCAATAGCCCTGCTTATCCCTTTAAAAACCACCTCTTTAGGAACCCCCCTACTCTTCCATTTCATAATAAGTTCATACTCTTTTGGAGAAAGCATAATTCCTTTTCCAACATGGTAAAGAAAGTAATTTTCTACATCTTTTACATAGGTGTTTTTGTAGGTCATAACTATAGACATCAATTAGAGTGAAAATATAATGTAGCTATAAAAATTATGTGCTAAAAATTATATTTTCCAGTAAATAACCCCGTGGCAGAGCCACGGGGTTATTTACTTTCAATCTCTTTTCTCATTGTCTGAATTGTTAAAGCGTAGTCTTCGGTTTTAAAGATGCCAGAACCAGAAACAAAAACATCGGCTCCCGCTTCTGCAACCTCTCTAATATTATCAAGTTTAATACCACCATCAACTTCAATAAGAGGCCTAAAGTCTGAATTATTTATTTGATGTCTCAAACGTTTTATTTTAGGAATCGTCGAATTAATGAATTTTTGTTCTGCGAATCCTGGTTCTACTGTCATTATAAGAATCAAATCCACACAGGGAAGGATCTCCTCAATGCTAGAAATAGGAGTCCCAGGATTTAGAGCAACCCCTGACATAACCCCATAAGATTTAATGGCTGTTACAGTGCTATAAAGGAGTCTACAAGCTTCTACCTGAACAGTAATAACCTTTACAAATGGTTTTCCTGCCTCAATGAAGGCACTGACGAATTTCTCAGGGTTATCAATCATAAGGTGAACATCCATCATTGGGGGATTTAAGTTTTTAAGTGACTTCACTATTGGAATTCCTATACTAATATTCGGGACAAAATGACCATCCATTACATCTACATGGATCCAATCTGCTCCTGATCTTTGGACTGCCCTAACCTCTTCTTCTAACTTTGTAAAATCTGCGGAGAGTATTGAGGGAACTATTAGTTTTTTCATCTCGCTTTCCTGATATCATGAGTTGTTAAGTTAGATATAGAATTATACATATAGCTTTTACGCTATTTAAGATAAAAGTGAAATTTTAAACCGATTCTCATAAAGTTCAAGATCACCTCAAGAACCATTTTAATTTTGTATCTTGTTAATCAAATATCTTATGCTTTTATGTTATTATTTAACGAAGCTATATTAGAGATAAGTGCCTTATTGTATCATTACATTATCCAGTGTTTATAATTACTTTGATTATAGCGTGTTACTTGACATACTAACTTAAAGATATATATTTTTTCCGCTCTTATACGACTAAACTATGTATAATCAAAATTGAAATAAATACTATTTAAGAAATGGCAAGTATAGGAGGCATGTTATATGGCATCAAGTGATTTTGTATTTACCTCAGAATCTGTTACTGAAGGTCATCCTGATAAGATGGCAGACCAGATTTCTGATGCGGTTTTGGATGCAATAATTGTTAAGGACCCTCCGGCAAGGGTTGCCTGTGAATCTCTTCTTACAACTGGACTTATTGTTATTGCAGGGGAAATTACAACCAATGCTAATATAGACTTTCCAGGTGTTGTTAGACGTACTGTAAAAGACATTGGCTATACAGATAGCTCCATGGGATTGGATGCTGACAGTTGCGGCGTCATAGTTGCGATTGGAAAGCAGTCTCCTGACATTGCTATTGGAGTAAACCCCTCGGAAGAAAAGGAACAGGGTGCCGGAGACCAAGGGCTTATGTTCGGCTACGCAATAGACGAAACGCCTGAGCTCATGCCTGCACCTATAATGTATTCGCATAAGCTTGCAAGACGGCTTTCAGAGGTAAGAAAAAAAGGAACTCTTCCGTTTCTTAGGCCCGATGGAAAAACTCAGGTGACGATGAGGTATAAAGACCAAAAACCGGTAAGCGTTGATGCTATTGTTATCTCTGCTCAACACTCCCCTGAAGTTGGCAATCATACTATTTATGAAGGGATAATAGAAGAAGTAATAAAACCTGTAATTCCTGGAGACCTTCTATCTACAAAGACAAAAATCTATGTTAACCCTACAGGAAGGTTTGTAATTGGTGGGCCTAGAGGTGATACAGGTTTAACTGGGCGGAAAATTATAATAGATACGTATGGTGGATGGGGGAGACATGGGGGTGGGGCATTTTCTGGAAAGGACCCGTCAAAGGTAGATAGAAGCGTCAGCTACATGGCACGCTATATAGCGAAGAACATTGTTGCTGCAGGGATTGCAAAAAGGTGTGAGGTTCAAATCGCTTACGCTATCGGCATTGCAGAACCTGTATCTATAATGGTAGATACTTTTGATACTGGAGTAGTTCCAGATGATAAAATTTCAAAAGCCATAAGAGAGGTATTTGAGCTAAAACCTGCCGAGGTTATAAAATCGTTAAACCTTCTTAGGCCGATTTATCAAAAAACCGCTGCGTATGGACATTTTGGTAGAGAAGAACAAGAATTCACATGGGAAAGGACAGACAAAGTTGAGCAACTTCGATCTGCAGTTGAGTAAGCCAGATCATATATATTAGATATTACCCAATACTCATAAGCAATACATAATCAAAAACGGGGGTAAAGATGAAATACGATGTAAAAGACCCAAGTCTCGCGGCACACGGTAAACTCAGAGTTGAGTGGGCGGCAGAAGAAATGCCAGTCCTTGCCAAAATACAGGATAGATTCAAAAAGGAAAAACCTTTGAAAGGTATAAGGATCGCAGCATGCTTACATATAACAACAGAAACGGTTAATCTTGCTATCACATTAAAGGTAGGCGGTGCTGATCTGGCACTTTGTGCATCAAACCCACTCAGCACACAAGATGATGCTGCGGCATGTCTGGTAAAAGCTCATAGGATCTCGGTTTTCGCAATAAAGGGTGAAGATACTAAAACATACTACAGGCATATAGAAAGTGTTCTTGATGTAGCGCCTCATATAACAATGGATGACGGAGCCGATTTGGTTTCTACCCTTCATAAAAGTAGAACGGAACTATTAGAAAACATTTTAGGTGGAACAGAAGAGACTACAACAGGTGTAATACGTTTGAGAAGCATGGCTGAACGAGGCGTGCTCAGGTACCCGATTATTGCTGTAAACGACGCTCAAACAAAGCATCTTTTCGATAATCGCTACGGAACTGGTCAAAGTACAGTTGATGGAATTATTAGAGCAACAAATAGACTAATTGCAGGAACAAACTTTGTGGTTTGTGGGTATGGGTGGTGTGGAAAGGGAGTGGCTCAGAGAACACGTGGAATGGGTGCAAATGTAATTGTAACGGAGATTGATCCACTTAGGGCACTCGAAGCTGTGATGGATGGATTACAGGTCATGTCAATGGATGAAGCAGCAAAGATAGGAGATTTTTTTTGTACAGTTACCGGTAATACAGGGGTAATTAGAAAAGAGCACTTTATTAAAATGAAAAATGGAGCAATAATCTGTAATGCTGGGCACTTTAATGTTGAGATTGATTTAAAGGGGCTTCGTGGTATATCAAAAGGAAAGAGAAAATTAAGGGAGTACGTTGAAGAATACACACTTTCAAACGGAATAAGAATAAATGTTCTTGCTGAGGGAAGGCTCGTCAACCTCTCATCAGCCGAGGGTCATCCATCAAGTGTTATGGATATGAGCTTTGCAAACCAAGCCCTTTGTGTAGAGTATATAGTCAAAAATGCAAAAAAGATGGATAACAAGGTATATGACGTCCCAGAAAAGGTAGATAAGACCGTTGCTAAGATGAAATTAAAGGCCCTCGGAATGAAAATTGATGAACTTACACAAGAGCAAAGGAATTACCTACACTCATGGGAGATGGGTACTTAATTTAGTGCCAAATATATTAGTCGTTAGTCACTCGACAATGTAAAGACAAATAACGATCGACTAATGACAGATTTTATGGACCAATTTATAGACTCGTTTCTTACCTACCTTACTGTTGTTAAAGGGCTTTCTAAGAATACGGTAGAATCATATCAAAGGGATATACAAAAACTCTCTTTGTTTCTTGAAAAGAAGGGTGTCAGTAATATTGAACAAGTGGATTATAAACACATACTTGATCTCCTTTCCGATTTGAAGGAAAAAGACTTAGGAGCTAGGTCTGTAGCAAGAGCTTTAGTATCTATAAGACAGTTCTTTAAGTATCTTCTTATTGAAAAAATTATTATGAATGATCCTACGTTTCTAATACGCACACCTAAAACGAAGAGGACTCTCCCTCAGGTGCTCTCAATAGAAGAGGTGGAGAGGCTTCTCGCTTCTCCAGATGAAACAACCCTTGAAGGCCTAAGGGATAAAGCTATGATAGAGATTCTTTATGCAACAGGCATTAGAGTATCAGAGCTTGTAGGACTAGGGCTTAATGATGTAAACTTTGAATTAGCCTACCTTGTAGCTTATGGAAAGGGCTCAAAAGAGAGGATAGTTCCCATTGGAGAAAAGGCTAAGAACAAATTGATAGAGTACTTAGATAGAGGAAGGCCAAGCCTTCTTAAATCCAAAACCTCAGTTAATCTCTTTGTTACTAGATTACGCAAAAAGATGACGCGTCAGGGTTTCTGGAAGATAATCAAGAACCATACAATAAGATCAGGCATAACGAAAAAGATAAGCCCACATACCCTCAGACATTCATTTGCAACTCATCTACTCGAACGAGGCGCAGATTTACGGGCTATACAGATAATGCTAGGCCATTCAGATATATCCACAACACAAATTTACACCCATATTGACAGGGAAAGGCTCAAAGAGGTGCATAAAAAATATCATCCCAGATCATAAAATGTTGGTGTCAGATAATTTGGCTAATTCAAAAGTCAATATCAAAAAACCTAAACTTGGATATCAGACGCTAGGTTATGTTAATTTGAGAGCGTACATAATAAGATAATAAATACATGGATTCTAATTATTTTAAACTTTTACTAATTCAAGTTCCTGTTATCCTTTTTGCTCTTACTGTGCATGAGTTCTGTCACGCCTGGGTTGCACATTTGCTTGGGGATGATACTGCTAAAAGACAAGGACGATTGACCCTAAATCCTATCGCTCACTTAGATGTACTTGGAACAATACTAATGTTTATAGCTGGATTTGGATGGGCTAAACCTGTCCCTATTAATCCTCTAAACTTTACGAATCCTAGAAAGGGAATGCTTTTAGTAGCCCTTGCCGGTCCGTTATCCAACTTAATGATGGCTATTGCTGCCGGGGCAGCAATTAGGTATATAATTCCCGGTTTAAACCTCCCACTATCTGGAACAATGTCTGTGTCACTTGTACTCCTGATACTAACACTCCAATTCGGTCTTGCTCTTGCTATATTTAACATGATTCCAATAGCCCCACTCGATGGTTCTAGGGTTCTCTATGGTCTTCTACCTGAGAAACAGGCATATGAATATAGACGATTTGAGCCTTATGGCATATTAATCCTGTTTGCCCTTTTTATCTTTGGTGATCGAATCTTTGCATATATTCTCTGGTACCCAGTCTCAGTTCTTACTGAGGGATTGTCAGGGTATAATTACTTCCAACTCACACATCTTTGGAGGTCACTCGCTTTATGAAAACCGTAGTATCTGATGTGCAGTGTACATCAGATAGGAATAAAAGAATTCTTAGCGGGATGCGACCTACTGGGAAACTACATCTTGGTCACCTCCACGGTGCCTTAGAGAATTGGCGTGAGCTTCAAAATAGATATGAATGTTTCTATTTTGTTGCTGATTGGCACGCCCTTACAACTGATTATTCAGACCCGTCTGGTATACTGGAAGCTACCTTCGAGATGCTTGCTGATTGGATAGCGTGTGGCGTTGACCCAAATAAAGCTACAATTTTCATTCAATCACATATAAAAGAGCACGCTGAGCTTGCTTTGCTTCTTGCAATGATAACACCCCTAAGCTGGCTTGAGCGAGTTCCCACGTATAAGGAGATGAAGGAAGAGCTTCGAGATAAAGACCTTGCAACTTATGGTTTTCTGGGATATCCACTACTCCAGACAGCGGATATAATAGCTTATAAAGCCAATTACGTACCTGTTGGAGAAGACCAGGTGCCCCATCTTGAGCTTGGCAGAGAAATCGTAAGGCGATTCAATTACCTATATGGTGACACGTTCCCAGAACCTCAACCTCTACTTACAAAAATTCCAAAGATTCTTGGGACTGATGGTAGAAAGATGAGTAAGAGTTATGGTAATTCCATATATCTAAGTGATACGCCTGCCGAAATAACGGAAAAAATAATGAAGATGTATACAGACCCTAACAGACTCAGGAGATCTGATCCTGGAAATCCGGATGTCTGTGGTATTTTTTACCTCCATAAGTACTATAGCTCTGAGGATGATATATCTATGGTTAATAGAGAATGTCGAACCGCTGGGATTGGCTGCGTTGACTGTAAAAAGCTACTTTTGCCTAGTTTGATTAAAGAACTTACACCTATACGAGAGAAACGAGAAGAGCTTATGAGGAAAAAGCATGAATTAGAAGAAGTAATTCAAGAGGGTGACAAAAAGGCAAGAGAAGTAGCTCAAAAAACCCTCGAGGAGGTAAGGAAAAAGGTTGGTCTCAACTGAACCCTGTTTGATAAAACTACAAGCATTTGAAGGACCGCTCGATCTTCTTCTTTACCTCATAAAAAAGAACGAGGTTAATATTTATGATATTCCGATAGCAGTCATAACTGAGCAGTATCTTATGTATCTAGAGGTGATGCGCGAGCTTAACCTCGAGATCGTAGGGGATTATCTTATGATAGCAGCCGAGCTCGGGCTCATAAAATCAAAGATGCTTCTTCCAAAACCCGAAGTAGAGGAAGAAGAGGAGGATCCAAGGGCTGAACTAGTAAGGAGGCTACTCGAATATAGAAGATATAAGGAGGCTGCAGGGACGCTTCTAGCCTTTGATATATTGGAACGAGATGTATTTACAAGGATCATTCAAGATGAAGATGATTCTGATGAAATAAATCAACCAGTTAGAACAGATTTGTGGTCATTGATTGAAGCCTTTCGAGCTCTTTGGAATCGAAAGGATTTTAGCTCGATCAGCAATATTAGCTTGGAATTAGAGTTATTAACGCTTGAGCAAAAGGTATCAGAGTTGATTACAAAGCTTAAAACACATAAAAATGTCTTATTTGAAGAACTTTTTAGTGAAAACCCAACAAGGTTCGAAATTGTAATTACATTTCTTGCAGTCTTAGAGCTTATAAAATCTGGATTGCTAATAGCATATCAGGATTTCCCTTATTCTCCTATACAAATATTGTATGTAGGAGATAACCCGCCATATTACTCTAAAGTCGTAGATGAAATAGCATAGCAGTGATGGAAAAAAACAATATAAAAAAGGCAATCGAATCTATAATCTTCATCTCAGAACGACCTGTATCTTCCAAGAGGCTTCTTCAGGTTTTTCAAGATTTAAAAAGGGATGAAATACAGAAATACCTCGATGAATTAGTAAACGAATGGAATGCTATTAATCGTGGGTTCAAATTGCACGAGGTTGCAGATGGTTACCAATTTAGAACAAATTCTGAGTATAGTGATATCATAATACGATTTAAGCAATCAAAACCATTTCGTCTAAGTCGCGCTGCATTAGAGGTTCTTGCAATAACCGCCTATAAACAGCCAATTACAAGGGTTGAAATAGATGAGATAAGAGGAGTAGATTCTTCTGGAGTTATAGGTTTACTACTTGAAAAACGCCTTATAGAAATAAAGGGTAGAAAAGAAGTAATTGGAAGACCATTCCTTTATGTGACTACAGGAGGGTTTCTTGAGACATTCGGTCTTAAAAGTCTCGCGGATCTTCCAACTCTTAAAGAGCTTGTAGAAATAGAAAAATCACTTGAACAGTCAGCTAAAGTTTACTAGTTGTAATAGTTCCTTTTCTTTTTTTTTCATTTTACTAGCATCATCCTTTTTCTTATGACCATAACCTAGAATATGAAGGATTCCATGAATGATAAGTTTTATTATCTCTCTTTGTAAGCTTATTTTATAAAATCGTGCGTGTCTTTTTGCCGTATCAACAGAGATGATTATGTCACCAAGTGATTGTGTATCTGGACCATCCTGTGGAAAAGATAGTACATCTGTCGTTCTCTTTATTCCCCGGTAGGTCGAATTAATTTTTCTCATTTCTTTGTCGTCAACAAAAGTTATGCATAGTTCTTTACAATTAAGAAGATTTAGGCAATTAAGAATTAGTTTAATATGGCTTCTTAGTTTTCTTTTCTCTTCTTTATTAAGAAAATCAACATAATCAATTAGGTGCGCTTTCATCTTTGTTTTACTTTAAAATAGGGAAGTAATGTTATTTTGGCGTCCTTATTATCATGGATTAATACATTAGCCATCTTATACAGATTAAATAGAACTTAGAGATAGTAATCACAATAATCTACGGCTAAAATAAAACATAGTTCATAAATCTATTCATAAAATATAGATCATTTAAAGACAGAACCTTTATTTAGCATACAAATAAACTGTAAGAAGGTTATTATAATGCCTACCGAAACTAATAAAATACCACTAGTGGCAATTGTTGGAAGACCTAACGTAGGAAAGTCAACACTCTTCAATAGAATAATCGGATGGCAAAAAGCAATTGTAGAAGAAACCCCAGGTGTGACAAGAGATAGAATTTATGCATCTACTGAGTGGTCAGGTGTCAAATTTAGAATAGTTGATACGGGTGGGTTTGAGCCCGTTTCGGAAGATCTGTATCTATCATTAATAAGAAATCAAGTTCAGAAAGCGGTAGAAGAAGCGGATTTAATTCTTTTTCTACTTGATGTAAAAACAGGATTGATGCCCCAAGATATCGAAATCTCAAAGCTGCTAAGAAAGACAAGAAAACCCGTACTGTATGTTGTAAATAAAGTTGATCATGAAAAACAAGAAACCAATACAATGGAAATGCATGCCTTGGGAATAGAAACCTTTATCCCTATATCTTCTTTACACGGAAGGAGAATAAATGAGCTTTTAGACGTGATAGTTGAAAAGTTACCAGAAGCCGAGTATAAAGTTGAAAGGGAAGATGAAATCGACATAAAAGTCGCGGTAATAGGAAAACCTAATGTTGGGAAGTCAACTTTTGTAAATAGAATACTAGGTGAAGAAAGGATGCTTACTAGCCCTATACCCGGCACAACTAGGGATTCAATAGATACTTTAATAGAAAGAGATGGCAAAAAGTATATTTTTATTGACACTGCTGGCATAAGAAAAAGGTCAAAAATAACTTTGCCGGTGGAAAGATATAGCACCTTAAGAGCTATAAAAACAATCGAAAGGGCAGACATAATTCTACTCATGTTGGATGCAAGCGAAGGTCCCACTCATCAAGACGCACGCCTTGCTGAGCTTATAAATGAAAGAAATAAAGGGTGTGTTATCCTTCTAAATAAATGGGATCTGGTTCCAAAAGAAATCGCACAAAGAAAAGACATTCAGGATATAATTAGAACTAAACTAAAAGCATTAGAATTCGCCTCAGTAATTTTGATTTCTGCTCTTACTGGAAAACGAGTTGTTAGGGTTTTTGATTACATTGACTTAGTTTACAAGAATTTCTCATGTAGAATTTCAACGAAACCACTTAATAAACTACTTGAGAATATACTTAGAACGAATCCCCCTCCCCTTTACAAAGGGAGTGAGATCAAATTTTATTACATCTCTCAACCACTAACAAAGCCCCCTACTTTTGTAATATTTACAAACTCTCTAAAGGGTGTACAAGATAGTTATAAGAGGTACTTGGAAAATAGACTTAGAGAAGAATTCGAATTACAAGGAACTTCTATAAAAGTTATTTTTAGAGGTAGGAGAAAGAGCTAAGAATCTTTATTAATTAGTTCTATTTTAACTCCATTATTATATTTTCAATATCGTTTGTCCTTGTTTTCGCGGAGTAAAGTTTTTTGACCCTCTCCCTGCCAGCAACTCCCATTGAGTGTCTAAGCGATTTATCGAGTATGAGTTTAAGAATAGATTCACCCATTTGGTGAGTGTTACCGGATTCACTTAGTATTCCTGTTACTCCTTGTTCCACAGCTTCAACAACCCCCCCCACCCTAAAACCTATAACAGGAAGTGAGAATGCCATTGCCTCTATGACAACCCTAGGAAATGGGTCTTCGTAGCTTGATGGTATAACAAAGATGTCAAAATCCTTGAGATAAGGCTTAACGTCTCTTTGGTATCCAGTGAAGATAAAAAGATCTTCTAGTTTATACTCTTTTATTAATGCTTTTAGATTCTGTAGATGATTATCTTGAAAAAAATATGGAGTATCCCCAACAATTACAAACCTTATTTTATTGATTTCTCCCTCTCCAAATTTCTTACGGACAGTCAAAGCAGCGTTTATTAGATTCTCATAGCCCTTTCTAGGAACAATTCTCCCGGTACTGCCTATAATAACCACACCCTCAGGTATTCCATATTCAAGTCGTAATACACCAGATGTTTTGTCAGGATCAAATTCCTGAATATCAACTCCGTTGTAAACAACTGATATTTTATTTCGCTTGAAACGAAACTGTTTTGTTGTTGCGTTTGAAACACAGATAATCCTTTTTACAGCGGGTAACAGTGAAAGAAGGTTCATAGTAAGTCTAAGTGGTTTTGTCTGCTGGATATTTCTCACATGCCAAATTACAGGACGGAAGTTTAGAGATCCTATTAAAGCCCCGACTATCTTTGCAAGAGTACCGTTACAGTAAATTACATCTATATTCCATTTCTTTAATAGAAAAGGAGAGTTAAGAATTAGTAAAAGGATATCAAATACATTCAATGATATTGATATACTCTGAACAACTATTGAAATTACGTGAATCGGGGTGTTATATGGTTTTGGAGATAAAGGTTGACCCTCTAACCATGGTGCTTGACTAAGCCAGTTTGCGTTGAACCTAGATCTAAGTATGTTTTCAGGAAATCTTTTCTCGACGATAATTATGTCTCCTAAACCTTCATTTTTAACCAGCTCAGTGAAAACGTCCTCTCTTGGAACAAGAACAAAAGGTGTGATTTTTGTTTTATCAATATACTTAAGTATATAGAAAAGGCTTCTTCCCGGCCCTCCGTCCCTGACCGAATGGTTTATGAAAAGTGTTCTAAGTGGAGTTGTCATTAAGAGTCCTCATAATGGAAATTATTAAAAAAGAATTGCAGATTTGTATTTCTAAACCTATGTTTGATTCTGTAATCACAAGTCTTAAATCTAAACCTGGGAATGAGTTTGTATTTATTGATATGGGATGATCTATAGTTAACCACAACTAGCAATTTACCATGAGATTAAAAGTTAATGAAAATTTAATTTATCGGGGTATACTGTTACAACCCTTAGGTATCCAAAAACGCGGGAGGTAAAAATGAGAATTAAAAATATTATAGCCATATCAATTTTTATCATCTGCATAATAACTATTTCCTTACTTTCATCGGGGGGATGTGACCTGAATTTCGGTGGTGGTGGAGGAAATGGTGACGGAGGTAATTTAGTATCAATTGTTCAGGGAACGATTATCAGCACTCCAAATAGTGGAATAACGGCAGTGCTAATAAATAATAATAATGGAACTGTTTTTCAATCAGATCCAACAGATAATAGTGGAAATTTTTTTATCACAGGAGATTTTAATGGCTGTTTAACACTTAGACTTGAGTTTCAGGATAGTAATGAAGACGTTATAGCTTTTACCAATGTTACGGTTTTTCCAAAAACAAATGTTGATTTAGGAGATGTTAGCCTAGATAATGGGAACGTTATTCTTGACGATGCGGATAATATAAATCTAAAGTTTGATGGTAATATTAACATTAGTACAGATTCTCCAAATACTTGTTCAGGGGGTGCGGATGATAGCCAAGGCACTATAGTAGTGACAAAAGGTAATACAGACATTACAGTTCAAATTGAACCGACTACTACTAATATAGTAGATAATAACAACAACTCTATAGGTTGTGAGGATTTATTCAATGGACAAGGAGTTGATGTGACTGGAACGCTTCAAGTACATGATACAGTGTTGGCGGATACAATTATACGCAAGTAGTTTTTTAGGGATTAAGAATCAAATGTTTTTTCTGACTAAAGATTATATAAAAGCAGACAGAGATACAAAGAAGTTGTAAATTTAGGAGATTTATAAAAATAGCGCTCTACGCTGTTTTAAATTTATTTAGTTTTGATATGTCTAATCAGCCTCCTTTTCCTTCGCCTTTTGGCCCCTTTTAGGTTTATCCATGGATTTAACCTTCTCTTCAAGCTCTTTGACCTTTTCCATAAGCAGCTCTAACTCTGCAGATGAAGTAGTTTGAGAAGATTCCTTGGACCCTCCATCTTTCTCTATATTATTTTGCTTTTCAGAATGTCCTGCGGGTGTTTCAAAAGAGTTTCCTATTATAGGCCGAATGCCAGGGGGGATCCACCCTGTTTCCTGCCACAACTGTAGATTCTTCTTCATTCCCTCCTGAAGAGAAAGGTAAGGCTGGAACATTATTGTGAAATAATTTTCAAAAAAATCTCGAGCCATTCTATTACCATATTTGATAAGCATGTGTAGGAAGGATGTAGGTAGCATATCTTCTTTGTTCTTTTCACTCTCTAAAACAACCTGCATTAGTACGATTTTAGTAATATCCTCGTCTGTCTGAGAATCTAGGACCTTAATCTCACCCCCATCTTTAATAAGGTTAGCTATTTCATCCAATGTGACATATTTCTTATGTGTGGTATCATATAATCTTCTGTTGCTATACTTTTTTATAATTATTTGGTCAGGCAAATTTATCTCCTTAATTTTTCTAATATATTATTTGATGAAAAAACCATTTAGTCAAGGAATAATACCTGTGTATACTTGACAACTTACTGTAAAATAAGGAAAATTCTATAATTCTTTATTAGGAGATGCGATTAACGTATTATAGGAGATTTAGATGTCTTCTAAGCCATATAAGATCTGGTTTGATGGAAAGCTAGTACCGTGGAATGAAGCTAAGGTCCATGTTCTTACACATACTCTACACTATGGATTAGGAGTGTTTGAAGGTATCAGAGCCTACGAATGCCAAGACGGCCGTGCTGCGGTATTTAGGCTGACTGATCATATTAATAGGCTATATTCATCAGCCAGAATCGCCCAAATAGAGATACCCTTCTCAAAAGAGGAAATGCGAAAGGCTATCTTTGATCTTCTTGTCGTAAACAGGTTTAAGGAGGCATATATCAGACCTATCGCCTTTATAGGGGATGGTGCAATGGGTGTTCATCCAAGGAATAATCCTATTCGAGTAGCAATCGCCGCATATCCATGGGGTGCATATCTCGGTGATGAAGCCGTGACAAAAGGAATAAGGGCAAAAATTGCTTCTTATACGAGGATGCATGTAAATACTTTTATGACTAAAGCAAAAATATCGGGTAACTATGTAAACTCTGTAATGGCAAAGCTTGAGGTTACCTCTCTTGGATTTGATGAAGCACTTATGCTTGACACTGAAGGATATGTTTCTGAAGGAAGCGGAGAAAACATTTTTATAGTTAGGAATGGAACATTGAAAACCCCACCTCTTACATCAATCCTAGAAGGTATTACAAGAAACAGCACAATAGAGATTGCATTTGATGAGGGGCTTCATCAAGTAGTAACGGAACGTTTTACCAGAGATGAACTCTACATCGCCGATGAAGCCTTTCTCACAGGGACAGCAGCAGAAATCACTCCTATTCGGGAGGTAGATGGAAGAACAGTTGGTGACGGAGTACCTGGACCTGTGACAAGAAGGCTTCAAGAAAGATTCTTCGATGTAATAAGAGGGAAGGATGAAAAATTCATAAATTGGCTTGACTTCGTTCCCTAGTTATTTTACCTAGCAAAACCTTATACAATATACCAAACATGTTTTTGATGTAATGTGGGATTATATTGAATACACTAGTTAATATCAATCCAAAAAGGCATTAAAGTAAGAATTGCCTCATTCTTTAAGGATTTTATATTTTCTATAAGATAATCAAGCTTTCCACCAAATATTATGTTCCTATCTCGAGGATAAAATTGAATCCCTTTCGGTTTTGAAAAAAACTTAATAAAAGGAGATATATCATCAGGAATCCCTGCTTCTTTTTTAGCAATTTGTATTGATTCTTTTATCCCGCCTAACTCATCAATCAGCCCGTTGTCTTTTGCCTGTCTTCCTGTCCATACCCTACCCCTCGCCAACCCCTCTGCGGCTTTGAAATCCATTCCCCTTGCCATAGCTACCTTCTTCACAAAATCCTGATAAAATGATTTCATAATTTGATTAAGTCTTTCTTCCTCATCCTCGCTGAACCCTTTATAACTAGAAAACATCAATGCTCTAGTGCCACGCATTACCGCTTCTTTAGTCACCCCTATTTTCGTTAAGAAATCCTTTATAATAAATTTCCCTGATATAATCCCAATTGAACCAGTAAGGGTCAATGGCTCGGCAACAATCTTTCTTGCTCCAATTGCTATTAGATAACCGCCTGATGCCGCTACATCAGACATTGAAACAATTACTGGCTTCTTTTCCGATATTATCTTTAACTGGTTTGAAATTATATCTGATGCAATGCCCGACCCACCTGGACTAGATATTCTTAAAACTATAGCTTTTATGTTTTTATCACCTTCTACTTTTCTAAGCACCTTTAATAATGTTTGAGAGCCTAATGTTTTTGTCCCTCCGCTTCCTTTACTCTCACCAAGCGTTACCATGCCAGAATCTGAGATTAGAGCAATTATCCCAGCATCTCTTTTAATTTTCTCCTTGATAAAGCGAAAAATTTCTTTGACATTTATAAATCTGATGAAGCTCTTGGCTTGGATTTTCTTTAGCTGATAACCAAGTGTTTCGTTGATTTTTTTTTCAAAATCGGATTCATAACCAAGCCCGTCAATTAACCCAAATTTGAGAGCCTCTTCTGGAGTAAATGGACCTGAATCTATCAAACACATAGTTTTTTCTTCGTCAATCCCCCTCGCTTGAGAAATGCGCTTTACAAACTGGATATACAAATCATCCATAATCGAATCTATCATATTTCTATGAGGCTCTGACATGGACTTTCTTGTAAACGTCTCAGCAGCACTTTTATATTCACCGAGCCCCTTGATTTGAGCCTCTATCCCTATTTTATCCAAAGTATCTTTTAAAAAAGTTACCTCGGCTTTAAGTCCAATAAGATTTAACAATGACCAAGGAGGAATAAATACTATATCCCCAGCTGAGCCTATCATATACTCAATGTTTCCTGGGTTTTCGAGGTAAACGAAAACCCTTTTTCCTTTTTCTCTGAGCTCTAAAATGCCCCTTCTTATCGCCTCTCCTCTTGCAAGACCGATATTAAGCTCTCTAATTTTTAGTAGAATCCCTTTAATAGACGGAGCAGACGATGCATGTAAAAAAATCTTTTCCAAATCCCAAAGTGTCAGTGTTCTCCTAATTGGAAAAAAGGGTATAACAAACCTCTCCTCTTCTTCTGAGATCTCGCCGTGGAGTTCAATCTCAACAAAATTGTACCGTTTTATTGGATCAATAGTCGTTGTCAGCATTTTGCATAAGTCCATAGGTAGGGGTTACTGATTTCCCACTATTTCAATAGTTATTTATCTTTCAAGAAGGTATCTAATCATTGTTCTAACTCCAAAGCCTGTAGCGCCCTTTGGATACCATTCACCGCCCTTCTCAATGAACGCTGGACCAGCGATATCGAGATGTACCCAAGGGGTATCTCCTACAAATTTCTCAAGAAACATTGCAGCTGTAATAGCCCCCCCGAAGCGGCTACCAACGTTTTTTACATCTGCTACGTCGCTTTCTATCTCTTTTCTTAGCTCATCGTCCATGGGTAGTTGCCATACCTTTTCTCCTGCAAGTTTTGCGGCTTTGATAATCCTATTTATCAGTCGCTCATTATTTCCCATTACGCCCGCTGTATAATCCCCTAAAGCAACAACACAAGCTCCAGTTAGTGTTGCCAGGTCAACTATTTCATCTACTTTTAGTTCCAGCGCGTAAGAAAGAGCATCAGAGAGCACGATTCTCCCCTCAGCATCGGTATCTATAACCTCTATGGTCTTTCCGTTTAATGCACGAATTATATCGTCAGGTTTATAGGCTCTTGCTCCGGGCATATTTTCAGTTGCAGAAATAAGGCCATGAACCTTGAGAGGAGGTTTTAGCCTTGAAATAGCTTTCATAACCCCGAGAACACAAGCTGCTCCTGACATATCACCCTTCATTGTACGCATACTGTCCCTTGGTTTTATGCATAGCCCGCCACTGTCAAATGTTATTCCTTTCCCTACGACTGCTACTGCTTTTTTGATACTACCTTTTGGCTTATACGTAAGATGGATAAATTTAGGAGGCTCATCACTTCCACGGGATACAGCGAGGAGCCCACCCATGCCCTTTTTTTCCATTTCTTCCTTGCTAAAGATTTTACATTCAAGTTTTTCTTTTAGCGCAATCTCTTTTGCTATTTCTGAAAGCTTTGTCGGGGTTAAAACTACAGGAGGTTCGTTTATCAAATCACGGGCAAAATTGGTGGCTTCTGAGATAATGCTTGCATATTCTAGATCTTCTTTAAAGTTTCTTTCTCTGATACCGCTTGAGACAAATTTAACGTTTTTGATGCCCTCCCACTTTTTATCATTTGTTTTATATTTGTTGAATTCATAACCTCCAAGCATTATGCCTTCGATAAGGGCTGAGGCGTTTTCTTTTTTTCCATCAACTTCAAAACCAAACGCTATGTTCTCAGAAAATGGTTTAGCTCTCTTTGCTGTAAATATTCCTACTTTTCTTAACACATCAGAAGAAAATTTCTGTTTTTTTCCTAAACCAATAAGTAAAACCCTTTCAGCACGGATTTTGCCAAGTGTATTTATCATCACACCTTTACCAACCTCGCCGTTAAACTTCTCCTCCAGTGATGTCCGGTTAAGGGCTCCTCCTAATGCCTCGTCAACCTTTTTAACTGAGCCCTTTATAACCTCTCCTTCAAATCTTCCAAGAACTAAAAGGTTGCATTTTACCTGTAATAGGTCTTCACCACTGAGTTTAAAGTCCACGTTGTCACTCCTCCTTTTATCAAAATCGGTTTTTTTAATGAACAACTGATATTGGAACTTAATACTTGTTCCCGATGAAAATAAAATAGTTTACCATATTAGGCAAGTAGAGTAGTGGTAGCATGATAAATAGTGAAAGAAATTTTCTTTGCAAAAACAATATTAGAGCGTACAATACTTATATAAAAATTTAAGAAAGGAGAACAAATATAATGAAACATATTTCAAAATTGCTATTTTTCTTATTTACATATTGTCTTATGTCATTATTGACTTTAGCTGCTGAAGAAGAAACTAAGCCATTTGAGGTTAAACTCTCAGAGGACGGTGTTCAAAGGGTTGAGGTTGTAGTAGATAGTTACTCCTTTGATCCCAATCAGATAATCGTAGCTGTGAATAAACCTGTAGAAATTACATTAAAAAGTGTAACAAAGCTTGTCCCACACAATTTTACTCTCAATTATCCTGAAGCAGGATTAAGTATAGACCAGGATATTTCACCAGGGGAAGAAGCCAAAATCACTTTTACACCAACAAAGACCGGCAACTTTGAATTCCATTGTAATAAAAAGGGTCTATTTGGCAGCCATCTGAAAAAGGGAATGAAGGGCGTTCTGGAAGTAAGAGGATAGGACAAGTTATTATAGCATGTATCAAAGATATGATGATTACTTTTCACGTTGTAGGAATCCAATTCCATCTAAAACCATCAAACATATAAGTATTATATTTCCTGTATATTCAACCGGTGTTAGAAAGTGATCATTAATAAAGATTTCGAGCGGGCGTAAAGAATGTCAAAAGTAGTTTCTGTTGGTATAGCGGATGCCCCTTATAAGATATATCAAAATGAAGTAAAGGATTTTGTGTATCAACTATTCCATCAAGGGCGAGAAGATATTGATAGATTAATCAATGTATTTGATAATTCTATGATAGAACTCCGCCACTTCACTCAGCCAAGGGAATGGGCTAGCCAAACACACAGCTTTAAAGAGCGAAACGAATTATACGTTAAAAATGCATGTATTTTGTCTGCATTGGCAATAAATGATTGTATAAAAAAAATAAATGCAGAGCTTTCTGATTTTGACCATATAATATTTATTTCAAGCACGGGTATCTCCACACCAAGTATAGATGCTTTACTGATTAATGAACTAAAACTAAATCAACACATAAAAAGAACTCCAATCTGGGGATTGGGATGTGTAGGAGGCGCTGTTGGTCTCAGTCGTGCATTCGAATACACTTGTGCCTTTCCAAAAAGCGCTGCATTAGTTATTGCGGTTGAGTTATGCAGTTTGACATTCCAGAGAGATGATGACTCAAAAAGTAATATCATAGCCACTGCAATTTTTTCTGATGGGGCCGCAACAGCGCTCATAGTTGGTAGAGAGCACAAGCTTTATCATAATAAAGGAATAAGCTTAATAGACTCACTCTCAACGACCTATTATGATTCACTAGATGTTATGGGTTGGGAAGTAGCAGATAATGGTTTAAAGGTTATCTTTAGTAAAGATATTCCTACAATAGTCAGAAAGTGCGTGCGGCCGAATATTACTGAATTAACACAAAAACACAACCTATTAATTGAAGATATAAAGCATTTTGTTACACATCCAGGCGGTCCTAAGGTTATAAATGCATATGAAGAATCTCTTAACTTAACCAACGGCTCGCTAGAGTTTTCAAGAAAGGTTCTACGTGAACACGGTAACATGTCATCACCAAGCGTGCTCTATGTTTTAAATGAATTTCTTAGCGATGGAACATACAATCCTGGTGATTATGGTTTAATCTCTGCCCTTGGCCCAGGGTTTAGCTCTGAACTTATTTTGTTTAAAGTCTGATGATAGCCTTTTGGTTATTTCTGCTTTTCGTAATTTTACAACGTCTGATCGAACTTCTCATTGCAAAGCGAAACGAAAGGATTCTTAAAGTCCAAGGAGCAATTGAGTTTGATAAGAATGGATACAGGGTGATTGCGGCGATGCACGTGGCTTTTTTCATTTCGCTTATTTGTGAAAAGGTTTTTTTCCAGAGAACCTTAAATACATACTGGATTGTTTTCGCTGTTGTCTTTGCAGGAGCACAGGTATTACGCTACTGGGCTATCAAAACTTTAGGTGTGTACTGGAACACAAAAATTTTAGTCCTTCCAAACCATAAGCTGGTTAACACAGGTCTCTACAAATACCTTCGACATCCAAATTATATTGCAGTAATTGTAGAAATTGCTGTAATACCTTTGATATTTTCATGTTATCTAACAGCATCCATATTTAGTGTGATTAACTTCATTTTGCTTAGAAGAAGGATAAAGATTGAGAAGATTGCACTAAGAAAAACCTCAATAGGTTTTGCAATATAACAACAGCGGTAACGGAACTGAACTTATTTAAAAGATACCCCTGGCTTGTGTTATAATTTGATAAATCAAAGTTGGTTGCATTCATTTAGAAACACCGATTATTTTTCAATATAACTAATTGACATTCTGAATTCTCAGTTTGTGAAAAACCCAATGGAGCGCATATTTTATTTGATTTCAGTTATAGCTATCGTTTTTACATTTTGTACCTACCGACGCAACTCACAGTTAGAACGTGCTAAGTGGCGTAATTCACTCTACGAAAAATTCTACAAAAAAGACCAATACAAGAACATTCGTCGGATAATCGATTATTAAACTAAGGAGCTTGATGAGATTCAAAAAGATATAGAGAAAAGTCTAGAAGAAGGTCGGGAAGAATCTATTAAGCTTCGAGACGAACTTGATGATTACCTCAATTTCTTCGAGTTCATTGCTAGTCTCTGGAAGATGAAACAACTCTCATTAGATTAGGTCAAAATGGTCTTTGAGTATTACATTAATCGCATAACCGATAATAAGTTTTTAGATGATTACATTAGGAATCAAGGTTTCGAGAATTTGAATGACTTGCTTTCTAAACTTAATAAATCCCAGAAATCATAGATACTGAAATGACATCTTTAGCAAGAAATAAAGAGCGTATCTTTGTATATGGAACATTACGTAAGGATTCAAAGAACCGTATGTACCGTATTTTGTCTCGCGATGCTGACTTCGTAGGAGAAAGAACGTTCATTGGAAAGCTATATAATATTGGTGAGTACCCTGGAGCCGTTCATTCAAGCGACCCGGATGAAGTAGTTAAAGGTGAAGTATATGCCCTACGTAATCCGAATAGTGTTCTCAGAGTCCTTGATGAATATGAAGGTTGTGGACCAGGCGATCCTTCTTCAACAGAATTCCGTCGCGAAAAAGTCAATATTTCTCTAGAGAATGGGGAAAATATTAATGCCTGGATTTACATTTATAATCGCTCCATAGACGGATTAAAAGTTATCCCTTCAGGAGATTACACGCAGTTCATTGAACTTAAGCAGTGACTATTTTCAAGCAGATAAGTAATTTGTAATTAGGTTATATTCTATAATCGCTAGAAAAGTTGCTTACGAACTTAACTCTGAGGTGTAAGACGAAGTATCAGGTCACCTGCCTCAACACTTTCTCCATTAGATGCAAAGACCTTAGATACTATGCCGTCCTCAGGGGCCTTGATATTAGTCTGCATCTTCATTGCCTCAATCACGAGGAGTGGTTGATCAAGGTTAACCTTATCTCCTTCTTTAACGAAGAATCTTACAATCTTACCGCTAAGAGGCGCTCCTACCTCTTCAGGATTAGCTAAATCAGCTTTAGGTCGTATCTTGACCACAGACGGTACAGATTTATCAGGGATTCTTACAGGGCGTGGCTGCCCATTTAGTTCAAATAGAAGGGGCCTCCGGCCATCTGCTTCAATCTCACCAATAGCAAATAGTTTTATAAGTAGAGTTTTACCCTCCTCAATTTCAACCGTTATCTCATCGCCCGGTTGCATACCATAGAAGAAGGCTGGTGTTGGTATAAGAGAAATATCTCCATAAGTCGTGCGATGTTGATCAAATTCCTCAAAAACACGAGGATATAAAAGAGCGGATATAACGTCTTGGTTACTTATTGAGTGGCCGAGCTGTTTTTCTAATCGCTTGGCTGTAGCATCAAAGTCGGCTGGAGGAATAAGCTCACCAGGACGAACCTTAATAGGCTCTTCACTTTTGAGGATAGCCCTTTGTACCTCTAATGGAAATCCACCTGGAGGTTGACCTAAATTGCCCCGCACCATATCAATCACGGATTCTGGAAAGTTCATCTGATCTGACCTTTTTATTACGTCCTCAGTGGTGAGGTTATTTTGAATCAGGTATAATGCAAGGTCACCAACGACCTTAGAGGATGGTGTAACCTTTATAATGTCACCAAAGAGTTTATTTACCTCTGAAAACATATGCTTTACCTCTTCCCATTTATCCCCAAGACCAAGCGAACGCGCCTGAGCCCTTAAGTTAGTGTATTGTCCTCCAGGAATCTCATTCAAGTAAACATCAGCGTTTGTTGATTTCATATCGCCTTCAAAGGGAGCATAATACTCCCTAACAATCTCCCAATAAGCAGATAGTTTATGTAAACCTTGCACATCAAGTCCGGTGTCACGCTCCCCCCCTTCCAAAGCAGCCACAATAGCGTTTAAACTTGGTTGAGCGGTAAGTCCTGACAAGGTACTTATAGCCAAATCAACTATATCTGCACCAGCTTCTGCTGCCTTTAGTACAGTAGCTTCTCCGTTACCACTTGTAGCATGGGTATGAAAGTGAAGTGGCAATCCAGTTTCCTCTTTTATAGCCCGTACTAGTTTCTCAGCGGCATAAGGTTTGCAAAGACCTGCCATGTCCTTGATTGCAATAAAATGAGCGCCTATGTTTGCAAGCTCTTTTGCTAAGCCCACATAGTAACTAAGAGAATATTTGTCACGTCTTGGATCAGTAATGTCACCGGTGTAACAAATAGCAGTCTCAACCACTTTACCAGTATCAAGAGCAGTCTCGATCGCCACCTTCATACTTGGAATCCAGTTAAAACAATCAAAGATTCTGAAGATGTCTATTCCAGAAGCGGCAGCCTCTTTTACAAATTCATGCACTACATTGTCAGGGTAATTTGTATATCCTACAGCGTTTGCTCCTCGAATAAGCATCTGAAACATCGCATGTGGCATAGCCTTTCTAAGACGTGTAAGACGTTCCCATGGACACTCCTTAAGAAAACGTAAGCAGACATCAAATGTGGCCCCACCCCACATTTCAAAAGAAAATACGTCATTCTCAAAATGAGATGTAGCCCTAGCGATACGTAGCATATCATATGTTCTCATACGTGTAGTAAGGAGCGATTGATGTGCATCTCGAAATGTAGTATCCGTTATAAGGAGACGCTTTTGCTTAAGAACCCAGTCAGCTAAACCCTTAGGTCCCTTAGTTTCAAGAATACGGCGATGTTCAGGAACTTGTTTTGGATTGCCATCTGTTTCAGAAAGGGGTGGTGTAAGAGGTGGTCTCTCTACCCATGAAGAAGGCCTTGCAAGTGTCTGATTTATACTTATATCCCCTATAAAATTTAGAAGCCTTGTAGCTCTATCACGGGACTCTCGAATTTCAAAAAGTTCTGGGTGTTTTTCAAGAAACGATGTGTCACAACCACCAATACGAAAAACGGGATGGCGAATAACATTTAGAAGAAAGGGGATATTGTTTTTTACACCTCGTATCCTAAACTCCCTTAATGCGCGATCCATTTTACTTATGCAATTTTCAAATGTAAGCGCCCAGGACGTGATCTTAACCAACATTGAGTCATAGTATGGTGTTATTACTGCTCCAACGTAGGCACTTGCTGCATCGAGTCTTATACCGAATCCACCAGGTGAGCGGTAGGCGATAAGGCGTCCTATATCGGGTCGAAAATTATTTGTTGGGTCCTCCGTGGTTATACGACACTGAAGCGCATAGCCGCGACAGCTTATTTGAGATTGCTTGGTAATTCCAATTTTAGGATCAGACAGCCTGCAGCCTTCTGCTATACGAATCTGGGATTGTACAAGATCAATCCCTGTAATGAGTTCAGTAACTGTATGTTCTACCTGTATACGTGTATTCATTTCTATAAAATAGAAATCTCCCTCTTTGTCAACAAGAAATTCAGCAGTGCCTGCACTTGTATAGTTTACGGCACGAGCGACGCTTAAAGCTGCATTGTAAATCTTCTCTTTTAATCTATTATCAACGGAAATAGCCGGTGTAAATTCTGTAACCTTCTGATGCCTTCTTTGTACAGAACAGTCACGCTCATACAAGTGAACTATATTCCCATATCTGTCGCCCAAAATCTGTACCTCGATATGTTTCGGATTCTGAACATACTTCTCAAGTATTAAGGAATCGCTTCCAAAGGCACTTAGTGCTTCAGATCTAGCATGTCCAAGATTCTCGAGTAGGGACTTCTGATCTATAGCAATACGAATACCTCGTCCTCCTCCACCATGGGCAGCCTTTACAAGAACTGGATAGCCATGGATTTCTGCAAACTCGATGGCCTCATTATCACTCGTTATAAATCCTTCTGTGCCTGGCACAATAGGCACCCCTGCACTTCTAGCAAGGCGCCTAGCCTCCGCTTTATCACCCATAAGAGATATGATTTCAGGAGTAGGACCTATAAACACTATTCCAGCCTCTTCGCAGGCACGAGAAAACTCGGGATTTTCAGATAGAAACCCATAGCCTGGATGTATTGCATCTACCTTCTTATCCAGAGCCAACTTAATAATGCCTTCAATATCTAGATATGCCTCAACAGGACCCTTACCCTTTCCTATGAGATAGGCTTCATCGGCTTTATTTCTGTGTAGAGAAAATGCATCCTCCTCAGAATAGATAGCGATTGTGGCAATTCCGAGCTCTGTACATGCGCGAAAGACACGAATTGCAATCTCTCCACGGTTTGCAACTAAAACTCTACGAAAGGGTTTGACACTAATCCTTTTTTTATAAGAACGTCGGTTCAATTTACCTCCTTTTCCCACCTATGAAGAGTTTATTCGAGCCGATATATTGTTCGAGATATACCATTATTACCTTCAATTGCATACATACTATAAACCTGCTTGATTATATGTTTTCGAGGAATCGAAATGTCATAGTTTATCAATTTCATTATACAATTTTTTATTTCAGTTTTGAAGTTTCTCATCAAAAGTTTAAAAAGAAGTAGGACGATCTTGTACATATTAAATGGGTTAATGACGATTCATAGATTTGATATCTTCAAAACCGACTGTATATAAAGGTATAATATGGCTAAAGCAAATTTATAAATATAAAATTTCTAAATTTAACTAATATATAAAATAAAAGGATAGTTGAAAAAATGATAGAAAAAAGATTTTCTAAAGGGGAAGCCATAAAATTTGGGTGGAGCATGGTAAAAAACAATCTCATTTTTTTTATAGGTCTATTTATTGCTGACGGGTTAATTTATCAACTACTTGAGTTTATCAGTAAGTCGGCTAAAGAAAATATACCAGTTTTATCGTTTGTCTCTGATATTTTTACCCTCGTTATACAAATAGTTATTCAGATGGGATTAATAAAAATTTCCTTAAGGATTTATGATAACTTGAGGGGCGAATTTGCTGATTTTTTTGCAGATTTGTTATCTTGCTTGCCTCTTTTTTTCAAGTATTTATCCGGCATAATTCTATATATCTTAATTGTCCTTTGTGGTATGGTTCTCCTCATAATCCCGGGTATCATATGGAGCGTAAAGTTTAGTTTCTTTGGTTATTTTATTGTTGACAAGGGTCTTGGTCCAATTGAAGCATTAAGAAGAAGCTCATTAATCACAAATGGTGCGAAGGAAGATTTGTTACTCTTTTGGTTATTAATTTCGGTCGTTAATTTTCTTGGAGTACTAGCATTCTTCATAGGTCTCTTTGTTACAATACCTATAACGGTAGTTGCTATAGGATTTGTATATAGAAAACTACTAAATAAAACCGAATCTCCGCAAATAACAGCTTTATCAATTAGTCCTTGATTTGGATTTTTGGTTAGGTATGTGTTTTTTGTTTGTTTGAGGGATTTATATTTAGCAATAGCGGAAATATATAAAGAGTTGATTTTCTTAACTTAATCAAAACTGCATCGTGATAGATATTCTAGCATTAATAAAAAGTGTAAATTCAATATTGACTGTGAGATACTATAACAATTAAACTTTAGTTTAAATGATTTTTCCATCTTATCGTCCCAGAAGACTAAGAAAAACAAAGAATATCCGTGAAATTATTCAAGAAACGCATCTCTCTGTTAGCGATTTTATATATCCAATGTTTATTATCCCCGGTAATAGAGTTAAAGAAGAAATAGCGTCTATGCCTGGAATTTTTAGATATTCGATTGACAATGCAATTAATGAGATAAAAGAAATAAAAGAGCTTGGAATTCGAGCTGTAATACTTTTTGGTATTCCTGAGAGAAAAGATGAGGTTGGATCCGAGGGTTACAGTGAAAGCGGAATTATACAAAAATCTCTAAGAAGGATTAAAGAAGAAATAAACAACATTCTTTTAATTACAGATGTCTGCATGTGCGAATATACAAGCCACGGTCACTGCGGAATTATAAAAGATGGTGAGGTGGAAAATGATGAGACACTCCAGTATCTAGGGAGGATGGCACTCTCCCATGCAAAAGCAGGGGCAGACATAGTAGCTCCATCTGATATGATGGATGGGCGTGTCGGTGTAATAAGAGAGGTACTCGATGAAAACGGGTTTCAAAATGTAGCTATAATGTCTTACTCCGCAAAATACGCCTCGGCTTTTTATGGACCATTCCGGGAAGCCGCTCATTCGACACCACAATTTGGAGATAGGCATGGATACCAGATGGACCCACCCAATATAAGGGAGGCATTACGAGAGATCTCCCTTGATATTCAGGAGGGTGCAGATATTGTGATGATAAAACCTGCCCTTTCTTATCTCGATGTGATAAAAGCGGCAAAGGAGGAATTTGATTACCCGATTGCAGCATATAGCGTTAGCGGTGAGTATTCAATGGTAAAAGCTGCTGGAAGGCTTGGATGGATTGATGAGACTAAGCTTATCATAGAGATTCTTACGAGTATAAAACGCGCAGGTGCAGACATTATAATTACTTATTTTGCTAAAGAAGCTGCAAGTATTCTGAACTCATCAAAAAGATAACGTCAAATTTAGTCATGAAGATATATGAGTATAATGGTCACGTGGAAGACTTCTGATCTACCCTTAGCAATGTGATAATTTTAATTTGTTAAGCGAATGGGCATAATACCCATTCTTCCTCAAAGGAAGATCACTAGTATTGCTGTCGGATTTATATTTGATTTCTATACGCCTAGTATTTCAATAGGAAAACAGATGAAAAATACCCTTTATAAAGTCGTTGAAGTCACAACTGTTACAGACGAAGAGT
>JAHFBK010000001.1:0-1827 GCA_023250035.1 Candidatus Dadabacteria bacterium | reverse complement strand
ATCACTAGTATTGCTGTCGGATTTATATTTGATTTCTATACGCCTAGTATTTCAATAGGAAAACAGATGAAAAATACCCTTTATAAAGTCGTTGAAGTCACAACTGTTACAGACGAAGAGTTAGAGAGAGTAATAAATGAGTGGGTTCAAAAGGGCTGGTCTTTAGACACGATTCAATTTGCAATGAGGGATGCTTCAAAAAGACCAGCTATGGCATTCATAATTTTTACAAGAAGCAGCGATAGCGAGGAAGGCTAAACCTCAAATTTAAGCACCAGCTCTTATACATTATTGAGCTTGACCACTAACTGTATCCCAATTAACAAGAATTAGTCCAAGCACTATGAGCACAATACCCATAATCCGCTGAATAGATAGGGATTCATGAAGAAAAATAAAGGCATATAGAGCTGTAAAAAGCGGGAATGTAGCAGTAATTGGAGCTATCCTTGTAGTAAGGTCTTGTTTAAGCGCGACGAAATAAATAAATAATCCAACTATACCACCCAATAGTCCTGCAAGGCATGTCCATAGAAGCGTTTTTCCATCTAGGTTGCCTATATCTTTATACCTACCACTTATTAAAGATATAATAGCAACAAATGTAGCTGTAAAAATGAACCGCACTGTCATAACAGTAAAAGGAGACCCTTTTACTAAACTTAGTTTTTCAAGTATAGGTGTAATTCCCCAAATTGATGCCACAAATAATGCTAAAGCTGCAGCTTTCATGATGTACCTCCATTAAACATGTACTTTAATGATTATTTTGAGGAGCAGAAAGATAAAGAGATCTTAATTTGAAGCTGTTCATGAATTTTAGAATATAAGACTAGTTCTAAATACTAATAATTAACATTAAGTGTCTAATGTAACCAATCTCAATCATGATCTATAATGCTGATAATCTGATTTAAGTTTTCTATCCTATCTACATCATCTCTATCTTTATATCTTCCGCTTTTATCAATTAACAGTGCTCTAATACCAGCTGACCTTGCTCCATAAAAATCAAGCTGAAGGCTATCTCCTAGATGTATAGATTCCGACGCAGAAACACTATTTCTTTCAAGCGCTAATTTGAAAATCTCTCGAGCAGGTTTTGCAAAACCCGCCTCGCTAGAGATCACAAATGAATCAAAGTAAGTATTAATCCCAAGATCAGAGCAGACATCATATATTCTGGAATCAAAATTTGATATTATCCCAAGCATTAGCCCCTTCGCTTTGAGTGTAGTTAAAACACCTTTTGTTTCTGGGAACAGCTCCCATGCTTTACTTCTAAAGGTTTCAAATAGTTCGTCAAAATAATAGTCGAATTTCGCAAACATGCCAACTTCTGAAAATACCTTCTTTACAACCTCATACCACCATTTCTTCTCATAGACTTTTCTGTCGTCGGTAGAAACATCGGCAAAAGCTAGAGGAGGAGCTGCCTTAAAAGCTTTAATAAAAGCCTTCTCTATTTGCCCAGGTGTAGAATCAGCGCCGTACTTTCTTGAAACACTCCAGTATACATTCCCTACCCCACCCTTTACACGAAAAAGCGTGTCGGCAGCATCAAAAAAAACAGCTTTAATTTGGTCATTTCCCTTCATGATTATACCTACTTTAAGCAAGTATCTATTGGGTAGATCACGATTCTTACTTATAACTGACCACCGGCAAGCCTGTCCTGAGATTGATCCCCGATTTAATCGGGGAAGGAACTAGTGGCCTGCTCGCTCTATTTTTATAATCGACCATCTGTACTGGCTAGGTCATGAGTCCCCTCAAACTAAGCTCGGGGCAGGCTTGCTCGTGACCTTTTACACTGAATTTGCTTTA
>JAHFBK010000143.1 GCA_023250035.1 Candidatus Dadabacteria bacterium | reverse complement strand
TTCTCGCAAAAGTTCTCTATCCAGCGTTATCAGTTTAGTTCCTTTATCCCTCACATACTTCAATAGTACCGCATCGTTGTAATTAAGCTTCCCTTCGCTTTCAATAACCCTATCCACTATTTCCACGTGGGTTTCCTTTAGGTTTTCAATCCATATCACATTTATATTTGCCTCAAGCTCTCTCAATTTCCCTAAGGCGTCTTTACAGTTATATCTCCTTTCTCTACACCTCCTCGCTATCACGGAGTATACCTCTGCAAGATTTACATTAAGAATATAGACTCTCTCTTCTCCGAGATCTTCTAATATTCTAACTGCGTGTTTGTAATGGGTGTCTTTTTTATCGAGAAGAGCCACAATAACGTTTGTATCAACGACTATCACTCGTAAAGTCTCCTTTCGTCTTCTACTGCGTTACCTCCCATAGACACCACTCCTGCAAACTTCAAAAGAACTTTTGCAGTGCCAACTCTTCTGTCTTCTATAATTTCAACTCCAAGTTTTCCAAGTATTCTCACAGCGTCTTGAGTTGTGAATTCGAGGAGTGAGAAATAAAAACCCTTGTCCTTAAGAGCTTCTTGAAGCAAATTCTTGACCGGTATTCTCTTTCCACCTATCAAAGCAAAGTAGGCTGTCCCTCTTCCTTTAATCCCATTTTGAGCAGCCCTTTCAACATCTTTCTTTGATAGGTAAACCTCTTTACCCCTCAACACAAATTTTTCTACTATCATTGCTTTACTTCCACTTACATATTACTATAAGTGTATGTTTATTTACTGCTTTGTCAATAGTCAGTAGCCGATTTATTATGCGCATAGGATGGTTTAAAAAATCTCGAGAACAGAAGCATTATACCGGATTTCGTAAAATAGTAAGTTCACGAAATAGAATAGCTGTGCTATAGTCTTTTAAGGAGGAAAACACCATGAGCGAGCCGGGATCTTTCGTAACACGTTTACAAACTACGAAGGAAGAAGCAATCAAAAAGATCGCTAGAATCGTGCGTGAGGAAGGCTGGGATTACGAAGACTTCAGATATGCTACCGTAGAATTAGGGAGGAGCTCGCGCTTAAGCCAGCTAAGAAATCAAAGAAGCTTCCTCGGGTCCTTTCGGAAGAAGACTTTAAGAAATTCTATAGAGAGATTGAAAAGGCTGATAACCTTCAGCACGAACTTATGTTAAAACTCCTGTTCTACACTGGTGTGAGAGTAAATGAACTAACGAATATTAAAGTCAGCGATGTTTACTTAGACGAGAATAAGATTTTCATCGAAAAGGGAAAGGGGTCAAAAGACAGATACGTCCTTTTTAACCAAGACTTCAAAACCGCACTCAAGGTCTATATGAAAAACCATCCTAAGAACAGATTCCTTTTTCAAACCAGGAACAACACTAAATACACGCCAAGAAGAGTCCAACAGATCGTAAAATACTACGCAGAGAAAGCAGGAATTAAGGCAACTCCCCACACGTTTCGACATCAAGCTATCACGTGGCTTTCAAAGCATGGCTTTACAGACGCAGAGCTCATGTTGATCACAGGACATAGTTCTAAAGAGAGTCTTAAGATATATCAACACCTTGCTCTGGGCGATATTGAAGGCAAGTACCAAGACGCTATGAGAAGGGTGGGGTTTTGAGTGCACAGATAGACTCAGTGACTCTGAAAGTAAAAAATAATTGCAATGCTGCGGATAAGATACCAATTTGAGGGATAACCACAGTAACGCAGTTATTAACCGTTGTGCGACACGAGGAAACAGACGTTAATGACTGATGTAGCTCTTCGAAACGCCTTTCTAAAAGGAATCGCGGGTTTGGGACTACCTCTAATTAAACCAGCGATTCATCCTGGAATATTACGCGAATTAGACCAGTTTCTCGGGGTCTTTTGCTACATGACCCGAGCTGCCTATTGTCCACCCGAGCCAAATCACCCTATCGGAAACATTTACGTCGACTACGTACACAATGTGTCCATTAATGCAGCAGCCTTTGTTTCCGATGGACATGAAATGATTGCAATCAATATTGGCACCATATTAGCTCTGTGGGATTCATACCTAGCTCTTCTTAGCAATTCGCAAATGATGCCTCGGTACGGAGATTCAAAAGGTGAAAAATTGTCGAATGACGAGCTTGCGTCACATTTGACTAGGGAGTTTTCACCAGGTGTTGACCCTCGATTCTTGGCCCACAACCCAAATGATTTCCTCAGAGTGCGAATGGCCCAGTACTTTACATGGATAGGGGCTATGTTTATTTTCTGCCACGAAATTGGCCATCACGTGAAGGGCCACATTGAGTTCCTTACGGCTAAAACAGGCGGTCGAACCTTATATGAGTATATGACCAAGGACGTCCCAATGGAACTTTCAACAGATGTACTGAAGAGCCTCGAATTCGGCGCCGACTATGTGGGTGCTCGAGGTTCCCTAATTGCCTGGCAGGAGCATCTTAGAAGTGTGCATACTCCGGAAGATCCCTGGGTTCTCAATAATTCGCTGCGAGTTTGGGTCTATGCCTTCGCTTCTTTGTTTAGGATCCTTGACGTAAAACCTAGTGGAATCAAAGACTATTCATGGCATTCGCATCCCAGTCCCAAAGTTAGGCTTTGGCAGGCTCTCTTTGAAGTGGGAATGGAAGTTGCGCGAGAAAGCCCTGATCAAGCAGAAAGATATATGTCAGTAGTCGAAGAGGTTACGGCGGAAGTGGATGCAGTTTGGGATGCGATGGGGCTGCCTGCAGAGAGTTTTGAAGAAGGTTCACCGCACTCGCCGATGAACCAAGTACAGACGTTGAATGACCTCCTCATTCAGCTGGAAAGGTCGGGCCTCAGGGACCTTGAGCGGAGGCGGCATGTCCGAGTAAAGATGATGCTGCAAGAGCGACTGCGCGATAATCCTAAATTGATTGAGGATCTAGAAAGAGAGACAGGAAAACGTCCCGACCTTGAGCCTCATCCGGAGGCGCCAGTTTCATGAGGTTGGCGCCGCACAACATCCGGTGGATCGGGGCGCCGCTTCGCGCCGCCCGCAACTGCCTTCGGCATTTCGATCACCAGAGAAACGTTATCTGTCATTAATGACAACACCAGAAGATTTAGAAAGATTAGTTAACCCCGCTGACAAACAGCAGTTGTACCCATATGATGATGGTCGTCACTGGTACTATGTGAAAACCCCCACACTCACTCTTGGCGAAGCCGCTCACGCATCTCTAATCGGGGACGCAGTAAAGTTGAACTGGTGGGTTTCAAACGGAGACATTGAGATTTACAAATCCATCCGCGATGTCCCAGGCTCGCTTTTCCCTGTCATTTACTTTGAAAACGCCTACTTCCTAAAGCTCTACGAATCCTAGAGCATCTCTAAACAGTTGATTTAGGAGAGGTATTTGTTATATACTGACAGCAGTTACAGGTGTTATAAGAATTTCCGGATAACACCCCATATGGGTTGATTATATGGTTTATGATTCCGTATTATCAATCGTTAGGTGCCCAACGGAGAAAGCAGAGGATGAGCGACCAAATTCGCATCTCGGCGAAAAACCTAGGGGAGTTGGCACTCCCAAAAAGCTGTCCGCGATGCTTCTGGATCAAGTTGCGCGTGCAAAATCGTTTGCCCTATCAGATATTCCCGGGCATCTTTAGTTCCATCGACGCCTACAGCAAGCGGCTTGTGCATGCATGGTTCGATCGTGAACGCGCTGCTCCGCCTTGGCTATCCGCTCTCGGCGAGGTCACTGGTTACCGGCAGCCGCCGCACTTCTCCAAATTCAATATCGTTGATAGAGAGACAAACATTTTGCTCACTGGGAATCCAGACGGCGTTTTTTTACGCGCGGACGGTTCAAACGTGATAGTGGATTACAAGACGGCCAAGTATACCGAGACGCAGGATGAGCTCTACCCAATGTATGAAACTCAACTGAATGCATACGCGCTGATCGGGAATCAACGAGGGTTGGCACCCGTCACCGGCTTGGCTCTGCTTTATACAGAACCCTTGACTGACGACAGCGCTGCCGCAAAAGAGGACAACCAGTTAGCCGACGGTTTCTCCTTGAAGTTCGTAGCCAGAGTCTTTGATGTGCCGATCAAGCTGAATATGATCAGTCCACTCTTGGCGAGAACTCGCGAGATTTCCGAAAAGTCGAGTCCTCCCCTTGGACGATCGGACTGCAGGGATTGCGCGTTACTCGCTGATCTTCTTGGTGTTGCGAGTATGTGAGCCGCCGTATCTTTGAATTATGGGCACTTAACATCGGTGTGAAGCCGGCAGCGGGCGCAAGGGCCGTTCTGCAAAGAGTCGAGAAGGTAGAAATTTACAAATCCATCCGTGATGTCCCAGGTTCTCTTTTTCTTGTTATTTATTTTGAAAACGCCTACTTCCTAAAGCTCTACGAATCCTAGTAGATCTCTAAAAAGATGTTTGTGATATACTGACATCATAAAATCCTGTGTAGGGTGATTATATGGAATAGATCCCGTACAATCAATAGTTAGGTTTTATTAGTATTAACCATGTACATAAAAGTCCTAAATTTTAATCTTGGAGGCGGAGCCCGGCTTAGCCTTAGTTGCCCCCACTGCGGACATCAGGGCACGTTTGAGCCGTTACAAAATATTACCGATGTAAACGTTGGGCATCTGTGGCTTGGTCAACGCAAGTGCCCCAATCCACAGTGTTATGGACATTTGTTTTGCATTTACGAAGGCAACGGCAACGTACTTCGAAGCTATCCCGCGCTACGAATAGACTTTGACCCGAAAAATATTCCTGAAAGAATCGCAAAAACGCTCGCTGAGGCCCTCGTCTGTCACGCCGAACAATGCTTTGTGGCATCGGCAATCATGATTCGCAGAACCCTTGAGGAGCTCTGTGAAGATAAAAAAGCGCAAGGCGATACGTTAAAAGAAAGGCTTCAATCCCTTCGTTCAGCAGTGGTGCTCCCAAACGAGCTTTTCGTTGCGATGGATGAATTACGTCTCCTCGGAAACGACGCAGCCCATATTGAAGCAAAAACATACAATTCGATAGGTCGAGAAGAAATCGAAGCAGGAATTTCACTAACGAAGGAAATTCTTAAAGCTGTATACCAGCTTGACGATCTCGTGAAAAAACTTCAGGCACTTAAGAATCAATGAAACCTAACTACCGGTTTGAGGCGGACCGGTTTTTTAGTAGGGACAGGAAAATGGGGCTCATGTTGGTAATGGCCATTAATTTGGAGCGGATTTTTATTTCATTTGAAAGCTCGCTATTTCGAAAACATGGTTATTTTTACCAACCTCACCAGATAGTATAAATTCTATTGTGTTATTGTGTCCAAAGGACCCTCAGTATTCGTTCACCCATTTGCAGGGCTCCGGGAAATGGGGGATAGGGTACCTCCATTCCTCCTCCTTAATTTTTTTGGCGGATTTTCTTATTCTTTGAGCACTTGCCTGAAAACATCACAATACTTTCTGAGATAATCTCTAAGCTTTCTACGGCGGTACTGCATGATAAACCGAGGATGCTCTAGGGCGTGGACGGATTTGAAAAA
>JAHFBK010000039.1 GCA_023250035.1 Candidatus Dadabacteria bacterium | reverse complement strand
AATTAAAAATCAGCATGTTGACAAATCTTTTAAACTGTGAGATATTAAGAGCAGTTTTAAGTTTTAGGAGGTAATTTGATTTGTTAAAGGGTAAAGTAAAATGGTTCAATAGCTCAAAAGGCTTTGGATTTATTGAACAGGAAGGTGGAGGAAAAGATGTATTTGTCCACTATAGTGCCATTCAAGGCAAGGGCTACAAAGCGCTTTCCGAGGGTGAAGTTGTCGAATTTGAAGTTGTTGAAGGTCCTAAGGGCCCTCAGGCAAGCAAGGTAGTCAAACTAAATAATAATAATTAGTTATCTCTTCCCGCAAAACGCTCTCAAGTCAATTTAGGATTATTATATAAGCTTGGGCAATGGCTAAGCAATTCTCTTTACAAGGATAAGGAGGGGTTTATAGACTCCATCACTTGTCCTTAACCCTTCTATTGTGCTGATTATATAGAAGGTACCAATAAAACGCTACTACAACCAGAGCATGTGTTATTTTGCCTTCCGATACTAAATTTGTAATATTTGTAGCAGGCTTTACTAAAATCCCTATATCCTCAGTACCTTCAAAACCCGGAATCTGAACCCTTCTTGCATTGCTTGCAAGAAAAGTATAGCAGGTATTGTTTTGTATGGCTGGGTTTGGATTGATCTTTCCAATGCATACCCACTCGTCAGAGTCGTACCCCGTTTCCTCAAGCAGTTCCCGTCTGGCAGCTTCAAGTGGGGACTCATCTGGGTCAACCATTCCGCCTGGTATCTCAAGGGTTATAGAGCTTGTTCCGTGACGATACTGCTCAATCAATATTATTTGATCATCAGCGGTAATTGCAACCACATTTACCCAATCGGGTGCCTCAACTACATAAAAATCGTGGTTCTCTCCAGTTATTGGAGAAATGCTTATGTCTTTTCTTGTCGAAAATACCTTATATGAATTTAGACTTTCAGACGTGACGACATTCCACTTTTTTATCATTCTTTATACTCCTAATCTAATCCCAAATCTAAAAACAAGAATATATACTAAGCTGTAACTATTTGCGATATGTATTGCAGTCTCTAACTTTCATTACATGGGAGATAGTGGACTATATTGGAGTGAACTAATTAGGAGCTTAATAGGAGTTATTAAAACTTCAATTTCCTATAATCCCATGAATAAAACCTCTCAGGGGTGAATCTCAGGAGAACACGGTTTGGAATACCAGTTAAAAACCTATAACCCGGATGCTCATCCGAGCCGAAATACCTCTGTGCATAAGCTTCCCTAAACTTTTTAAAAAGGGCTTTATCATTAACTACTTTCATGTTTCCCTGAATCATGACACCCCTGAAATTATGCAAAGAATCGCCGTCATCAATTACAAGGGAGACGTTTTTAGTTGATTTTACATTCCTAACCTTCTTGGTCGTTCCCGTTGTTTCAATATAGATGTCTCCGTCTAAAATTACATACCACATCGGAATTACATGTGGCATTCCTGATTTGTCAACAGTAGCCATTCGGCATACCTTTTGTTCAGCCAAAAAGACCTTTATTTCCTGAGGATTCATATTTATGCCCATGATTTCACCCCTAATTTAAAGAATTTTCTGCATAGTTTACTGATTTTACTCAGATCAATCAATAAAACCGTGGAACAAACTTCTACACCGATACTTTTTCATTCTGTGATACCAGAATGCTTCCAGCTAGAGATATGCTGGAACAAGCCTTGTCGGGCAATGTGCGGCAATGATAACCTTTGCCATCTTCAGACACATTTCGTCTTAATCCTGTGTGTGCTTAACTTCGATTAACTAACGAAATTAATGCATCCAGCGGACATCGAAACGAGATAGCCCCTCTTCACACGCTATCTTTAAGGCCTCCTCATATTCTGCGCGGGCAGAAGAGCGATTAATACTTTCATATTTTTGGGGAAGCTTTAAAACCCTGCCCTCAGGTCTATATTGATCCATGATGTTTATATATGTATCCCTAGATATCTCATTTACTAGGAAGCGGCAAATTTCACGCGTGCCAGCAACTCGATTTGGCATTACCAAGTGACGGACAAGAACCCCACGCAGCGCTAAACCCTTTTCATCAAATTTAAGCGCGCCTACCTGACGATGCATCTCCTTTATCGCCGCACATGCAACATCCGGATAATCCTCAGCCGCCATATAAAAGAAGGAGAGCTTTCTATCCCAGAACTTAAAATCAGGCATATATATATCAACAATACCATCCATAATCTCGAGTGAATGAGAAGAGTCATAGGCGCTTGTGTTATATACAATTGGCAACCTTAAGCCCATCTCGATAGCCAATGGTATTGCCTCCATAATTTGTGGAACAACATGCTCCGGGGTAACAAAGTTTATGTTATGACAACCCTCTTCCTGAAGGGAAATCATAACCCTTGCAAGTTCAGATGGAGTAAGAATCATTCCATTGCCTTCCCAGGATACATCAAAGTTCTGACAGAAAACGCATTTCAGATTACAAAAAGAGAAGAAAATCGTCCCAGAACCTCGCCATCCTCTCAGACAATCTTCTTCGCCAAAGTGTGGAACCGCGCTTGCAACATAGGCATGACGGCCGGTCCTACACACAGCGGTTTTATTCTCAAGTCGGTTGATATGACAGTTACGCGGACAAACCTCGCACTTTTGCAGTACCTGAAGAGCCTGTTCTACCTTCTCTTCTAATATATGCTTGTCGGTTTCATACGTAAGTATATAGGCTGGTACAAAGTCCTTACGAGGAATTAACCAAATAGGGTCTGAAACATAATTTGGGGCTTTATTTTTAAATATCTTTGTTATCATATAAGTTCCTAATAAAAATTATAATATTTCGTCAGACTAATCTCAACCCAGGTAATCATTGATTTAGGTATTAAAATAGAGAGGATATAAGTGTGGTAAATAAAGAAAAGGTTATTGCAGCGAGCCGTGATTATCTTTATTTGAAAAGAAGACTCTATTCCACTCGCTCCATCTTAGAGATAGTCGGAAACCACTATCAACTTAATACCGAAGAGCGAAACGTCCTTTATCGCGGATTTGTTGCCAAAACAGAAATTAAACGTAGAAGGTATAAAGTCTTAGGCGAGAAACAGGTAAGAGGAAAGGTGTTAAAAGTCGATGGATATAATCAACTCATTACCATAGAATCCTACAGAAAAGGTAATTTCGTCTTTATTGCGTCTGACGGAGTAGTTCGGGATTCAGCCTCCGTTCACCGGTCTTATAAACCAAGTCCATTTACTGAGGAGATTTTAAATAAGCTTTTAAAAAATCTCAACTCTCTCGAACTCGAAAGAATAGAGTTTTATTTTGATCGACCTGTATCCCTTTCCGGTGAGTTATGCAAAATGATAAATGAGATAATGGCAGAATATGGCCTAAGTGGTATAGCAGAAGCGGTTGGTTCCCCGGATTACATTTTAAAAAGGGCAGAGTTAGTGTCAACATCGGATTCTGTAATAATTGATGAGGTAAAAAATATTTTTGATTTAGCAGGATGGTTCATACACCGCATATGGAAGGCTAAGTTAACCGATTTTAGAGTTTATTAAGCATACTTCATTCGAGCTCAAAAAGCATTGCGGTTTCAACTACAACTATGAATTTTAAAGATTTATCAATAGATCTTTATCTTCTCTAGAATTTCCTGTGTACCTTCAGAATACCATATTTCCACAAATTCTAAGATCGAATTTATCTCTCTCTTATTTATTTCCTCCGCTACCGGTTTCCTAAGAAGCATCTTTATACTTTGAAATGCATTACTATCTTTGTTAGCAAAATCCTGGGCAACTTTCCTAGCAGCTTCGTAAAGATTCTCCTTTGATATTACTTCATCAACCAATCCTAGCATTTTCGCATCATCACCCAAATACATTTCACCTCTATAGAGTATAAGTTCCGCATTCCTACCACCAACCCAAAATCTAAGCATAGATGTAGCACTTGCAAACACAGTCGAACCAAAGGTTATCTCATTCAAAGATATCTTAGCTTTTTCCGAAACCATAATTCTATAATCGCACGTTAAGGCAAGCATACATCCACCGGCAATGGCGTGACCATTAATTGCCGCTACGACTGGTTTTGGATAAAGAAAAATATAGCTTAATAGTTCAGTAAACTTAGCAAGGAATCTTGTAAAACAATCCTTTGAATAACTCAAAAATTCAGGGACATCAAGCCCAAAAGAGAAGAAGCTCCCTTCTCCGGTCAGAATTACAGCCTTTACATTTGGATCAATCGCTAATTTTTGAAAGCATTCAGAGAGTTCCTCTACCACGGTTTCATTGATAGCATTTACCTTTGGCCGGTTAAGAACAATGGTAGCGATGGTTTCATCTATTGAAAGAAGTATGAAGCTCATATTATGCTCCTATTTATGCCCATTTTTTCAATCTTAAGAATCTCAATTTATGTTCCTCACAACGAACATTAATACCATTCCAGTTTAGATTTTATTCTACCAAAATTGTAGGAGCGGTTTCTAGCCGCGACTTATCGCACCAAGCCTGTCTTGAGTGTAACGAAAGGGATGGTGCTCCTACTTGCTCTAGCATACATTGTAGTAGGGGTTTGATTAATCAAACCCCTACCCCAAACATAAGAAAAATTTTAAATAAGTAAAAGAACTGCAAACGGATGTCAGCTGATATTACGCCTCCTTTTTTTATTTAATTCGATTCTCTTGTCCTTTAACTTTAGTATATCCTTACCTATAACAGAACCCTTTTTGATTTCATCTTTTACAATGAGCCCAAGAAGGATCAAGTCACGTAGATCATTCCCTTTTCGATGCTAACGCAAACGATTACTCCGAAGACATGCTGGTAGACAATTTTCCGCTTCTTTTCTACCTCCTTTACCTTTTTGAATTATATGATCCGTTTCCCAAGCACCATCTAAATCGTCTAAATCTTTCCATCCATACTTTTCTAAAATTAAAGGATCGCCACAAAAATGGCAGTGTTCTTTTGTCTTTGAGAATATTTCTTTAATTTTATTATTAGTAAACATGGGTTAATCTTGAGACTAAATTTCAGTTAATTCGTTCATATCCTAGATATACATCCCTCTGAATGAAGAACCAACATTACTCTGACTTTTTTTCATTCTCAAGAACCTTGATAGGTGAAGGGCGAGAAGAACCCATTTTTCTCTGACACTTCCCACTGAAACCCATGATCGTGATAGCTTAACCGCTTGGATTTAGCGACCACTGCAGGTTGTCCCGGTGCGACACACAGTGGGTGATTGCTTATCGTGATCTCGGCACCGCCTTGACCGGCAAGAGCTTCGATCTCAGCTTCAGCCACGTTGGGAATCCGGAGACTTCGCCGTTTTCCCTCTGCCCGGTAGTCTATCGCCACGCTCTTGACCCCTAGCACCTGACCCACAAAAGAACATATCACTGCGGGATGTCCACCCGCTTGGCCAGAAAAAATTTGGGTCAGGGCATCCTTCTGAACCTGGGTGGCTCTCTCATCTAAATAGAGGGCGGCCTTCCACTTCACCTGCAACATGTGTCCAGGGGAGTGCACCGCGAGCGCAATATTGAGCCCATCTAGTGTGACCTCCCCGAAGCTACCCTTGTCTATGTGCCAGCCGACGAGAAGCGTGCATTCTCCCGTAGTAGGGGAACTCAGGAAGACGCAGGGGCAGGCGGCCTCACAGTTGCAAGTCTCAAAGTAGGTTCCTACAAGATTCCATTTCGAAGCCATATTTATACCTCCTTTCCTCGATTATTGTTAAACATCTACTTTTACTTTGTCGAATCCAGATGGACTCTCCCTTCTACTTGTTCACTCATACATGAACCTCTACCTTAGCATCATTATCTCACCAAGAATAGCCCCCTGCAACCGAAATTCTCCATCACCAAACCATGAAAGAAATTTGTTATGATAACAAAGTCTTATTGTTATATAATAGATTTGTAAATACAACCGGGCAATACAGTACTTAGAACAAGGGAGGTTACAACGAGAATGAGAAGAATCATCTTAACACCTATAATTCTAGTGTCCATTTTACCTTTATCAATTATTTCCTGCACCAAGAATGAAGAGAATGGAAAAGAAGCAAAACTGGAAGAAATTGAAGTAAAAGAGGTAGAGGTATCGGAGGAAATAGTTACTGAGGATAAAGGTAAAGCCGATACAATTAGAGGAAAATATCTATATAATGAAAAGTGTGCTAACTGTCATGGCCCAACAGGGCATGGAGATGGACCTCAAGCGGCTTTCCTTGACCCCAAACCAACAAATTTAAGTGACGCAAAGTATATGTCTACGCTCACAGATGAACATATATTTAAAACAATAAGCGAAGGAGGAATAGCTGTTGGGAAATCCAATCTTATGCCGCGCTGGAAATTTGTATTATTAGAGAATGATATTTGGATCGTGGTCGCGTATATTAGAAAGGATATTTGCGAGTGTGAGTATAAAGGAAGTTAAATATTAAAGTGTATTTTTCAAAATCTTATATGCTTAATATCATGGGTTAACAAAGGAAGAAGCATTGAATTTGGGAGGGTAACATGGAAGGACTAGCAAGTAGATTGTTAAAAAAAGGTGTTCTGATTCTTACCTTTCTTTTCGTCCAGGGCTGCGCATCTACATACACACCATATGGTCCACCGGAGCCACTTGAGGAGGATGAGGATCGGGGGTTTGAATTACCCGAAGAAACTGTGAGGGTTAACGAGGGGTTTGAAGACTATCAGATAGCTTTGTTCGAAATGAAAAAGTAAACCAAAATGCTTAACGTCTAGACTTCCTAAGCAAGAAGACCGCGCAAAAGCCTCGTCTATAATTGATAGATTCTTTTTGTTATGCATTTCCTCGATGTAACGATGTGACAGGACTTTGTACCCCTTAATTTGTAAGGCGTCTCTTCCATTTTAATGCGAATTTTCAGATTGTGGCATTCAGCCCTTTCCTTTGTAAATATCTCATTAAGACTAAACACCCGTCAACAAAACTTTCTCCTCAAATTGCACGTTCCTATAACAAATGAATAATTTTTGAGAATTGTAAACCTTAATGTTAGAATTCTCCTTAGAAAAAAATTTACTTCACTGGAGAGGTGACCGAGCGGCCTAAGGTGCACGCCTGGAAAGCGTGTAGGGGGATAACACTCCCTCGTGGGTTCGAATCCCACCCTCTCCGCCAGGTATTAGGTTGAAATAACTCAGCCGTGAAATTGCAAGCAGTGGGTCAGGCAATTCGGCGAAGCCAATAGACATAAATGGGCACAAACGAAAATAAGCTAAATGCAGAATACAGGATGCAAGATATATCATGCATCATGTATCGTGTATCATATATCATGCATCTTGTTATTAGTGTAAATTCGTGTCTGTTAGTGGCTAAATATTCATGAGCAATTAAGTTCCAGCGAGCTAGGTCCCGTACGGCAGGAACTTGTAAATCCCGCCAGGCCTGGAAGGGAGCAACGGTAGCAAGACTTCCTGAGTGTTGCGGCAAACCTAGCTGGCTGGCTTTAGGGGTGATTGATGTCCTATATAGTACTAGCAAGAAAATGGAGGCCTAAAACATTTGACGATGTTATAGGTCAGGAAGTTATCACACAAACACTAAAAAACGCGGTATCTACTGGGAAAATAGCACACGCACTTATCTTTTCAGGGCCAAGGGGGGTAGGAAAAACATCTACTGCGAGAATCATAGCTAAGGCTCTTAACTGTGAAAAAGGGCCAACTAGCGATCCCTGTTCTAACTGCGCGTTTTGCAGGGAAATATCGGAAGGAAAATCACTTGATGTGATTGAAATTGATGCAGCATCCCACACAGGGGTAGACGACGTAAGAGAAATCATAGAAAACATAAGATATCTCCCTTCTTCCGGGAAGACAAAGATTTACATAATCGATGAAGCGCACATGCTTTCTCAATCCGCTTTTAATGCCCTTCTTAAAACCCTTGAAGAGCCCCCTCCGCATGTGCTCTTTATTCTAGCAACAACCGAGGTTCATAAAATCCCAGTAACAATTCTCTCACGCTGTCAGAGATACGACTTCAAGAAGGTTTCAACAGCAAACATAAAGGAGAGAATTGAGTTGATTGCCTCTTCTGAAGGAATAAAAATCCCTGAAGAGACACTTTATCTAATAGCTCAAGAATCTGATGGAAGCCTTCGTGATGCCCTTAGTATTGTGGATCAATTAATAGCAACCTTCGGTAATGAAATTAAACACGAAGATGCAACTGGAATTCTTGGCATCTCAGATAAGTCGCTCATAAAATCCACAATTGAAGCAATCTTGAATAAAAACCCCAAAAAATGCATTGAAATCCTAAATGAAGTGAGTGAGAAAGGCGTTAGCCCCAAGAGATTTGCGGAGGACTTATTAAAAATAGTAAGATACATTCTTTTAATAAAAACTTGTGGAAAAGAGATAATATCCGAACTTTCGGATGATGAGAAAAAAGAACTGGAAAACCTTTCCAGAAATGAGAGTGTTGAGACTCTTGAGATCCTTTTTAAAATGATGCTCGAAGGGGCAGAGGATGTTCAAAGATCCTTTTACCCTCGAATGGCACTTGAAGTCACTCTTGTGAAACTCTCTCTTCTTGAGAGGGTAGTTTCGCTAGACGATATCTTTAACAAAATCGATACCCTTTCTAAGAAAATCAGAAGTGGCAATCTATCCGTGCAAAAGGAAAATGAGTCACATGAAAAACTAACGGCAAATGAAGGGGAATCAGGTTATGATAACGATTCACCCTCTGCGATAGGTTCTGACACAAAAGTTACAAACTCTGAGAAAAACCGGTCATACTCCTTTACAGGCTCTGGTTTGGAAGAATTTATTCGATTCGTGAAATCAAAAAAGCCGATTACAGCAACTGGCCTAGAACATGCAGATAAAATAAATGTTGATAATGGAATCTTGAAGATCGAATTTCTTTCTTCATCAATTCATTCTGATCACCTTTTACGTCAGGACGCCCAGGAAAGCCTAAGTAAACTCTCAAAGGAATTCTTTGATCAGAACTTGAGAGTGAGGGTCGAGGTGCTATCCTCAAGTGCAGACAAAAGGGATTACCAATCCCTAAAAGAACAAAACTCAAAAATTAAGGATGAAATATATGAGGACCCTATTGTAAACGAAGCCCTTAAAATCTTTAGAGGTAGAGTAGTAAAAATCAAGCCTAAAGACAAGGAGTAAACATAATGAAATTTTCTGGAAACATTCAAAATATGTTAAAGCAGGCTGAGAAAATGAAAGAGCAGATTGAAAAGCTTCAAGCTGAAGCAGGAGAAAAAACCGTTGAAGCCTCAGCCGGTGGAGGAATGGTGACCGTGGCTGCAAAGGTAAAAGGTGAAATAATCTCGATAAAAATCGAGCCTGAAATAATAAAAGAAGGTGATCTCGAAATGATACAAGACTTAATAACAGCCGCAGTGAACGAAGCACTTAGTAGAGGAAGAGAAATCCTTAAAGAAGAGATCTCAAAGGCGGCTTCTGGTCTTGGTCTTCCTCCGGGGCTTATTTAGAGCCTGCCCTGAGCATAGTCGAAGGAAATGAGACGCAGAGGTTTACCAGAGCCGATTTCAAGACTAATAGACTCACTCTCTAAGCTTCCTGGAATAGGAGAGAAGAGCGCGACGCGGCTAGCATTTCACATCCTAAAATCACCTAAACAGTATGCCGAGATCCTTGCTAAATCAATTACCGATGTTAAAGATAAAGTTACACTCTGTCCAATTTGTTATAGCTTTACAGGAGACGCACTCTGCGATATTTGCAAAGATGAAGAAAGAGATAACTCCATAATCTGTGTCGTAGAACAACCTGCTGACTTGGTTGCAATAGAAAGAAGTGGGGAGTTTAATGGGGAGTACCATGTTCTCCATGGCATAATTTCTCCCATAGATGGAATAGGGCCTGAAGATTTAAGAATAAAAGAGCTTCTTTCAAGACTGAGTGAAGGAAAGGTAAAAGAAGTGATAATAGCAACAAATACTGATGTCGAAGGTGAAGTCACATCTCTATATTTAGCAAAAATCATAAAGCCTCTGAGGATCGAAGTAAGCCGTATAGCGCATGGCATCCCAGTTGGCGGTGATATTGAATATATAGATGAGATAACACTCGGTAAAGCGTTAAAGGATAGAAAAAAGATATAGTTTTTGTAAACAATTGACATATACTAACACGAATAAAAACGAGGAGGATGCGGGACTAATTTATCATGTATCGTGAATCTTGCATCATGCATCATTTCATAAAAGCGAGGTGAATAGCAATGGTTAGAAAGGGAAGAGCATTTAATGAACTCAACGTCGGGGATAAATTTTCTGAAAGCATTACTATTACCGAAACGCACATTGTAAAAGCTGCAGGGCTATTTCGTGATTTTAACGCCCTTCATACAAATGAACCGGATATGAAGAAATCCAGATTCGGAAGAAGAATCACCCACGGTGCCCTTACATTTAGTTTCATGGTTGGAGTCTATAGCAACGTTTTTCATGATACAGATATATCCACAGTTGATGCCTCAATAAAATTCACCGCTCCTATCTACATAAACGACACTATACACATGGAATGGAAAGTAAAGGAACTAGATCCAAAACCTAAACTTGATGGAGGATTGGTTTCCCTCTCAGGAGAAGTAAAAAATCAAGACGGCAAGGTTGTAGCAACAACGGAAGCAAAACTCCTGGTTGCCAATAAGACTATTTTTGAAAGATGAAGTTATACCATTTCCAGTCATTATTTGGTTAAACATATTTTCCCTCCTCTATAGGCGGGACATTCTTGTCCCGCTCTTCTTGACGGGGTTAGAAAACCCCGTCTATCACAACATTAACCATTATTATATTTGAAATGGTATTATTATTTTTGATCCTTCCAAATCTTCTGCCACCACTTCTTATTGTCTGTTTTTAGCTCTTTCTCGATATTCATCTTTTTGCGGATATTGTTGATATTCCATCCCGTCAAGCTTGCGAGCGTTTGGGCTTCTTGCTCCTGACGCTCTCGAAGTTGCCTTTTATACATTTTCGCTGCCTCGCAATTTTCATCTCCACTCCACGGATGGCGAAGTACGTATCGTCCCTGAAAGATTGTGCGATCCCCTGTCTCTTGAAAAACTAGGTCTTCGGGGAAATGCCGAGCATCATATCGTATATGAAGACGTGTAATAAACAGATCCTGTGCCCCACCAGGCCCTAGCCAAAGAGGTTGAGGGTTATCATCATTAACCCAAAAAACTCCTAGATCGCCTAGTTCTTTTGTTGAAAGAGGGTCATCCGCACACGGGTCACACCAGTTCATATCCCAAGCGTATTCCAAAAATACAGCTTCCATATTTTCCTTTTTCACCTGCTCGTTGAACATGGCACGATAAAAGTCAGCAAATTCACCTTTGATATAAAGAGGTAAATCCATCGCCGTTGGCAATTTAACTGTGCGATAATTAGTAGTTTCAACGCGCCCCTTTCGGTTTAGTATGTAAATGAAAAGCTCTTGGGGACCATCGGCATTTATAGTACCGAGCCGAATTGGCAGCATAAACTTCGGCGACTCGTATGCCACTTGAATTGGGCGTAAATAGCTAAATCCTAATTTGGAATGCTCTTTCAGATTCACCTTAGCAACGAAAAAACGCATTTTCTGTTTGATATAGCTTCCCAAAATATCCGATGCGCCTTTGGGAATGCGGTAGCCATTTTCCTTAAGCCAGGTTTCTAGACCCTCGCTATATTTTGCAGAAAGGATTACAATATCGTATTCTCCAACCGTATATTTGGCTTCAACAGTTACTCCAAGATGGCTCTTTTTAAAGTCAGCCCTACCTAACGCTGGTGGTGCAGGCATAGCTTCATAGGCGATGATCGGTGCGCATGGGTTATCATCAAAATACTCTACTAAACGAGGCGCTGAATAAGCATCGAGATGGTCTATTAGGGCTTTATCAGCGATGTGAATTTGCTCTCGTTCAATGAATGTGGGCACGGGAATCACGATTGCAAACTCTTTAGGCTCGCCTTTGAAATCGTTTGCCATGGTGAGTACAGTTTTGTCCTCATCTCTCACGATAACCACCTGCGATGCTTTGTTGTATAACTTAGAATCTGCCTTCGCCACATAGAATCCACAAAAACTCAGTGTGTATTTTGGTAGAATAACAATACTCAGTAAAACCAGGGTTAAAGTTAAAATCGGCTTCATGGAAAAAACCTCCTTCTTTATGTAATTGCCACCAAGGCACAAAGACACAAAGAAGAAATACGATAAAAATAATTTTCTGGTCTTGGTGTCTTAGTGTCTTTGTGGTTGAATGATCACCTGTTCTTTAAGAATCGGTTTCGATATTGTTCTCCACTCATAACGATGACCTTGCAGAAGCAAGTCAATTAATGGCGTAAACAAACTAAAAAACGCCAGAGACCACAAAAGCCCATTCGTTCGATAGAGTACAAAGTGAACTACGAAGGCTCCGGCTGCAACGAGAAACGCAAATAAAATTCGCCCTGCCCTTGAATCAGGCGTGGTTTTTGGATCAGAGATCATGAAAAATGTGAAGATTAGAAAAGCACCGTTTTGAATTTGGTGAAGGGGTATACTCAATGAATCGCCAAGCCAAAGTGCTCGACCGAATAGAAAAGTAATATAGAACACCAAAAAAGCGTAGGTCACGTCACTTCGTGATGCACGATTTACAACGAGCCCACCTAGGCAGGCAATAAGAAAGCCAAGGAAGGCTGTACTTCCCCACTGTCCAGGCGAAACCCAAGCCAGGTCAGTTATAAGCATCATGGCAACAAGACCGAAGTTAGTCGGGTTACAAATATGCTTTTCCCCCCAGCGCAGTGTGAATTTACTCATGATTGTGATAAAAGCAGTCACAATAACCAATAGCAAAGAATTTGTACGAAGGAGCAGGCAAAGGGATAAACCTGAAATAAGCGAACTTCGAGGATCGTATTTGGGTAGCCTGAAAACATAAGTACAAATATATTGGGTGAGCAAAACGGAGATCAAAATTACACTAGCGTTTACTGCGCTAATTTCAAAGTCGAGCCAACCAATCCCGTACACGAGAAGTGCGGATAAAACTGTTATCTGATACATACGCGGGTCATATCGCATAAACCTGAGAGGAAATTCTACAGACCCTAAATTTAATGCCATAGGTATTTTGGCTTTAATGGATAAGCAGAAACAATAAAATCTAAGATAATTTTGAATCAAGGTAATAAATAATACGATTTAAAATCCAATAAGTTTTAAAACAGGAAACAATTCGACCTTTATGATCCTATAGGCTTTTTGATTTTAATAGATAAACAGGAATATACGGGAGGCAATTAAGTCGCAGAAACCTTGCACAACTTAAAATGTAGGCGAAGTGGTATAAGTTTCTGTTCTTACAAAGCTGCAAGTTCGAATGTTAGTTCAGGACGAAGTCCGAAATTTGCAATCGTGGATCGGTATTAATGCGTTTACCCACGGAGATTGGAAAACTTACTGCTGTGCAAGGAGTTTTTTAAACTCTTCCGTAAGCGCGGGCACCAATTGGAATAGATCAGCTACGATACCGTAATCACATTTCTGAAATATCGGTGCATCCTGATCCTTATTGATTGCAACAATCACCCTAGAAGATCCCATCCCCGCATAATGCTGAACCGAGCCAGATATTGCGATTGCAATGTAAAGTGTTGGAGATACGACTTTCCCAGTTTGTCCAACCTGCATTTCATAAGGAACAAACCCAGAGTCTACTGCTGCACGTGAGGCACCAGCGGCGGCACCAATCGCATCAGCAAGGTCGAAAATTAGGTAAAAATTATCCCCGCTCGCCATACCGCGCCCGCCTGAAACGATTCTATCCGCCTCTGTTAACTCTGGTCGCGTAGATTCCTTCCTCTTGACCTCAACGGTCTTTGTTAAGATTCGTTCAGGTTTAATATCAATGGACTCGTTTATAACCTCTGGATTTTTAGACGCCTCTTCTGGTTTAAATACGTTTGGTCTTATTGTAGTCATCATGGGTTTATGGTCTAGGAATTCAACCGTGGCAATGGATTTTGCAGAATACATATAGCGTCTAACCTTAAGTCTTTTATCATCTGTAAGATCTAAATCAATAGCATCAAGAGTAAGCCCTGCCCCTACACGTGCAGCAACCCTAGGGAAATAGTCCTGGCCAATAGAGGTGTTTCCTGTAATTACAATGTGGGGTTCATGTTTTTTAATCAATTCCGAGAGCGCTATAGAGTATCCTTCAGGGGTGTAATCCTTTAAGAGTTCATTATCAATGACGTAAACCTTTTCTGCCCCGTATTTCCCTAACTCCGATGCAAGACCTGATACACCAGAGCCAAGAAGGACTCCGCATAACTGTCCCCCGAGTTTTACTGCAAGTTTTCTTCTTGCCTCAGACAATCCTTCAAATGTTGCTTTTCTAACCTTGCCGTCAATAGTAAGATCTGCTACTACCCAAATTTCGTTACTCATTTTTTTTCTCCCTAAATTAGATAGCCGATAGCTATCAGCCCTCAGTAATCAGTAAAAGCTTTAGGCTGATGGCTGATTACTGATAGCCGACTGCTTTTCATTTTAGATAACCTTCGCCTCTTCCCTGAGAAGCTTTACAAGCTCTTTTGCAGCTTCAGGAACCTCAGCTTCCTTAATCACTTTTAGTTTTCTCTGTACCTGGGGAACCTCGAGTTTCGTAACCTTAAATCGCGCACCCGCCTGACCAAGAGCTTCCTTGGTAAGACCCAATGTTTCAACATTGATATTATCAGGGGTAACCTCCTTGACTGGCTTTTTCTTGGCCTTCATGATTCCAGGCAGGGAAGCGTATCTAGGCTCATTTAACCCCTTTTCACAGGTTAGAAGCGCTGGAAGAGGAACCTCAGCGACAACCTGTCCGCCCTCGATTTCCTTTTGGCAGGTTACCTTTTTCTTGTCTGAAGATAATTCAACCTTAGTGACTATTGCGATATGTGAAATCCCTAAATCCTCAGCCACATGAATTCCCACCTGTCCTGTTTCTTCGTCAATCATCTTCTTGCCTGTAAGAATCAGATCGAATCCACCTAGACCCCTGATTTCCTGCCCTATTACCTTAGCAATTGCATAAGGATCTGTGAATGCAAAACTCTCATCCTTTATGTGTATTGCGCTATCTGCACCCATTGCAAGCCCTGTGCGCAATGCCTCCACACATCTTGCGGGTCCCATTGTGATTAGGATGACCTCACCAGTTCCAAGCTTTTCTTTAATTTTGATTGCCTCTTCAATTGCAAATTCATCATATGGGCTTACAATCCATTTTATTCCTTCTATATCAATTGAATTTCCACTAGAGGCAACCTTAATCTTCGCCTCTGTATCAGGGGTTTGTCTCACAATAACAACGATCTTCACTGTGTCTTTCCTCCTTATCTTATATTAGCAGTGTTTTAAAATTTCTCTTGCGGTGGCCACCCCTTGAATTTGACTGGCGCCTTGGTAAAACTGCATTATTTTAGCATCCCTCATTAGCTTTTCAACTGTAAATTCCTCTGTGTATTCGAAGCCCTAAAGATTTGTACAGAAAGGTGTGTAACATCTTATTTATCAATTATTACTTTCTTCAAGCATACTTTTAGTTACTGGCACGGTCAATTCTACCCATTCTGCATACATCTTTGCAGATGGATGCAGGCCGTCTGATGCTAAAAGAGTTGGATCCTCAGCAGCCCTTCGAGATATTTCTGTTACGTTTACGTAGTGGACACGATTTTCAGTCGCAATTTCCTTGTTGATTTCATTAAATTTGTCAATTTCAGCTCTAATCCTAGCAGAACCAAAACGCTTGCCAAATGGTGTCACGCTATAATCAGGTATTGATATTACAATAACCCGATTAGGCCTTCCCCCAGCCAACTCGATTGCTTTAACAAGCAACTTGTTAAAACCAATAGCGTAACTTTCCTCACTATAACCCTGAAACTGGTCATTTACCCCGATAAGCAATGTAACAAGGTCATAGCGATGCTCCAATCTTGACTTCTCGATTGCACTCATGAGATCTGTTGTAGTCCAACCGGTGACAGCAATTATTTGCGGGGTATCGACTTTCAGGTTGTCCTTCCGAAGCTGTGATGCGAGCTGCATGGGCCATCTTTCTGATTGTTTAACCCCTTCACCGATAGTATAAGAATCACCGAGGGCAAGAATCTTTATCATTTGAGATTGTTCTTTATCGGTTGGCTCCATCTTTGTTCTGTCTTGGTATGACGAACTAAGACAAGAAATTTTAAAAATACTAAGGAATAAAGAAATACTCAGGATAGACAGAGTGCATCGCATGATTAATGTTTATTAATATTATTAACCAGAAATCTACTTTGAGATAAATGAGTCTTGAATAGATTTTTACATGCCCAATGCAGCCTTAGCTTGTTCTAAATGATTAACTACCTCGTTTATGTTGCTACGAAGCGTATTTATGTCAGATACTCCTAATGCGGATACGGCTATATTATCAGCCTCTTGGACATGCTGCAATGCATTAGCTCCCGAAGTCCCAGCAGTTTTTAAATCAGGGATTATTCCATTACCCTGACCTTTACATGGATTTAATTCGGAAGAATCAAAATTCTTTCCCTGAGGTCCTTCTATACAGTTTATAGCATGTTTAAGATGCGCCTTCATAGCATCCGCTGAATCAGAGTCAACAGATGCTTTTCCATGGTATATAGCAGTATCAAGCTCATTTTTAGCCTGATCCATGGGTGATGCACCCATCGTATCAACCGTCATGAATAACAGGACGGCGAGAACCGATATTGGAAATATGTGTTGAAGTCTAATCATTTTTTTTCTCCTCCTCTTTATTTTTTGTTAAGCTACTCACGTCATTTAAGCGTGTAGTATAATAATTTTATCGTTAAAAAGACTACAAAACTATAAGATTGATGTCAAAAAATAACGTGGGTTCTGGATAAAAAAGACAACAGAAGCAGTCATTCCCGCATGTTGATTTGCTTAGAATCCATTAGTTAG
>JAHFBK010000142.1 GCA_023250035.1 Candidatus Dadabacteria bacterium | reverse complement strand
GAGGAAACATACGTAAGATTCAATAAATGAAAGAAACAATTTAGCCACGAAAATGCGGGTAGTGGGTCGGGCATTTCGGCGAAGCCAATTGACACGAATGAGCACGAATGAAAAAAATCAAAAATGGAATCCTAAAGGATTCCTCTACAACTATCTTTCTTTTTCTTAGAGTTTTTGTATGTAGCGGAAAGCTTTAGCTTTCCACAAACTCATTATTTATTCGCGTAAATTCGTGTTCATCTGTGGCTAAATAATTACAATGAAAAAAATTGAAACCGAAACCTACATAGTTAATCCTAAAATTGAAGAATACCTGAGAAACCTTAACCCGATTCAAGATAATGTCCTAAAAGAGATGGAAGGGTTAGGAAACGAAAGAGGGTTTCCAATAATCGGGCCGCTTGTAGGAAGGCTGCTTTATCAACTAGCTGTCATGACAGGGGCAAAAAGGGTTTTTGATATGGGCTCAGGGTTTGGTTACTCAGCCTACTGGTTTGCTAACGCGGTAAGGGACGAAGGGCTTGTGGTGTTTGCAGAGCTTTCTCAAAAGAATGCCAGTCTTGCAAAAGAGTTTTTTAGACGTGGTGGTCTTGACAATAGAGTAGAAATACATGTTGGAGATGCACTCCAGATCTTGGAAGAAACTGATGGCGAGCTTGATATTATCTTTAACGATATTGATAAGCAATATTACCCCTTAGTTGTGGATAAGGCGCACAAAAAACTAAGACATGGCGGCCTTTTTATAACGGATAATGTTCTCTGGTTTGGAAGGGTTTTAACTGATGATTTATCTCCCAGCACAAAAGGGGTTAAAGAATTTACTCGTCTTCTTTTTGAGAAGAAGGGATTTCTTACGACTATAATTCCGATTAGGGATGGTATATCATTAAGTGTGAAGTTATAGAGGGTTGAGATTTATTAGCCACAGAGAGCACGGAGAAAAAATTTTTGTTTTAATATTAAAAATCTTCTGTGACCTCGTTCGACTGAGCTCACGACGAAGTCTGTGCGCTATGTGGATAGAAGGAAAGAAACGAGATGCAAAGGGCAGGAAAGTTATTAGCAAGAGACGAACTCAAGGACAGAGTACGATTATATCTTGAAGAAAATCGAAAAGAGTTAAGAGAGCTGCACAATAAAGAAGCATTAGGCGGTCGCCAACTAGCTGAGAGAAGATCCCGGGTTATAGATGAACTAATTAGTAAAGCCCTAACGGGGCTTGGGTTTTCTAAATTATCCGGCGTTTCAATAGTTGCTCTTGGTGGGTATGGAAGGGATGAGCTTTGCCCCTACTCTGATGTAGACCTATTATTCCTTTTTGCGCCTAGGAGCGAGTCTTTAGCAAAAGATGCTGTCCAAGCTCTTCTTTATCTCCTTTGGGATTTAAACCTGGAGATCGGGCACTCGGTTAGAACTATTGATGACTGCATGGAAATCTCTCGTGGTGATGATGCAACGATTTTTACTTCTCTGCTTGATGGGAGATTTATCTTTGGAGACAAAAAACTCTTCGATCAGCTTGACAGAATAATGTATCGAGAGCTCCTTCCAGAAATATCATCAAAATTTATAGAAGGAAAGATCGCAGAGAATGAAAAAAGAATAGAGAGATTTGGTAGGTCTGTTTATCTCATAGAGCCCCATGTTAAAGAAGGTGAGGGAGGACTAAGGGAGATTCATTCTGCCCTATGGATAGCTAAGGCTAAGTTCAAAGTTAGAAGTTTTAGGGAGCTCCTCGAAAAGGGTGTTTTGCTTGAAAGGGAGCTAAGGGTTTTTGAAAAGGGCTTAGATTTTCTCCTTCCGATTAGGACAGAGCTTCACTACCTTGCAGGAAGAAGGGAAGACCGGTTGAGCTTTGAGTGGCAGGAGAAGGTTGCTAGATTTCTAGGCTTTAGAGACGTGGGTGAGCTAGCTGCTGTAGAAAGGTTTATGAGGATTTATTATCTTCGCGCAAATCTTACAAGGGAGTATTCAAAGAAGCTTATTGAAAGGTGTGTTTCTAAGCCAAAAGTGAGTTTTCACACTCCAAAGACTGTTTTTCTCGATAACAGCTTTATCATTCAAGGTGGAATGCTTTCTGTTTCGAAACGAAGTATTTTTCAGGAGCAGCCTGAAAATCTAATGAGGGCTTTTGAGGTAGCAGATAGATATGGAATAAAAATGAGCAAGTACCTCCATGACTTAATTCGGGACAATGTAAAGATAATAGAAGACAATGTGAGGAGGAATCCTGAGCTAAATGCCTCGTTCATTTGGCTACTTAAGGAAGGCAAAGAAGTAGCCAAAGCCCTATTTGATATGAATAGGCTTCGCCTTCTTGGATACTTCATTCCTGAATTTGGGAAAATAGTTTGCATGGTTCAGCATGACGCATATCATGTTTATACTGTAGACATACATTCAATCTTTATGGTGAAAGAGATAGAGAGTCTCGTTAAGGGTGAATATGAAAAGGGGTTTCCACTTCTTACAAAGATTGCAAAAGAGCTTTCTAAACGCCATATTCTATATCTCGCCTGCCTTTTCCATGATATGGGAAAGGGTGAGGGGAGGGATCATTCCCAGCGCGGAGCTGCGATGATTCCTAGGATTTCAGAAAGAATGGGGCTCTCTGAGGAGGAAAGCGATCAGCTCGAATTCATGGTAAAGCATCATCTTATAATTCCACACTTTTCTCAAAGACGTGATATACACGACGACGGATTAATACTAAGGTTCGCTAGATCTGTAAAGACCTTGGAAACTTTGTCAATGCTTTATCTTATTTCTTTTGCAGATATTAGATCTGTGGGACCCGAAGTTTGGACAAACTGGAAGGGGATGCTTCTTCAAGAACTTTATATGAGAACCGCATATGTTCTAGCGCGTGGTGAGTTTAAGAGAGAAACTCTCAAGACGAAATCCAGGAGATTTATACGTGAGGTTATTCAACTGCTCAAGAATGAAATTTCTGAGTCTAATATTAGACGACACTTAGATGTCATGCCTTATTCTTATTTTCTTGGATTTTCCCCGGAGAAGATTGTTTATCATGTTAAATTATTCGAGAGGCTTGGAGAGGACATAGGCATTGATGTAATTTACAATCAGAATGAAGGGTACGATGAGTTTACTTTCTGGGGATATGATAAACCTGGTGTTTTCGCACAACTCTGCGGAGTGCTTGCTGGAAGCGGTATCAATATTTTAGGAGCAAGAATCATTACCCGTGATGATGGTAGAATAGTAGATGTTTTCTACGTAAACAGGCTTGGCAAATCTACTTATGAAGATAAAGAAATATGGAACAAGGTAAAGAGTAACCTGCATGGCGTCTTAAAGGGTGAGACAGATGTTGAACAACTTGTGTCAAGGAGAAAAAGGCAGAAGCCTATTTATATAAAACCTATCCCTCAGCACCCCACGCGTATAGATATTGACAATGAATCTTCTGATACTACTACTGTTTTAGATATTTACACAAATGATAGGGTGGGACTTCTGTATGATATTACTAAGACACTTACTAAGCTTGGGCTTTCAATAGATTATGCAAAGATTTCCACTAAGGTGGACCAGGTAGCTGACGTATTTTACGTTCGTGAAATAGAGGGAGGCAAGATATTTGATAAAAAGAAGTTAGAAAATATTAAAAACAAATTATTTGAAGCAATGGAAATTGTTGTGTGATCAGATCTGGCGGTATTTTTAAACCCCAGTATTTTATTTCTTAGACAGAATGTTTTAATCTCATTTATATGGATGAAGTAGATTCTAAGAACATTAATTCTTTACATTTCGATTTCTTAATTATAGGAAGTGGACTTGCAGGACTTTATGCTGCCCTTTACGCCTCAAGATTTGGCAAAGTAGCCGTCTTAACTAAATCTACGCTAGAAGAAAGCAATTCTTACTGGGCACAGGGCGGTATTGCCGCTGCTATGGATCCAGAAGACTCGCCTCTTTTTCATCTAGAGGACACAATAAAGGCTGGAAGGGGTCTTTGTAATAGGGAAGCTGTAGAAATCCTCGTGCGTGAAGGTGTAGAGAGAGTCACGGACTTAATTGCTTTAGGGATGAAGTTTGATTTGGGTGAAAAAGGTTTAGAGCTTGGTCTTGAGGGTGGACACAGTAAGAGACGCGTGCTTCACGCAGGAGGTAACTCTACGGGTAAAGAAATGGTGCAGTTTCTAATTTCTTCAGTTCAAGTAAATCCAAATATATTTATATTTGAAAACACAGAAGTGGCTGAGCTTATTTCTAATGGAGAAAGGTGCTTTGGGGCTTTAGCATTCGATCTTAATATTCAGAAGCACCGGCTTCTCATAGCAAAATCTACAATACTTGCAACTGGCGGTGCCTCAGGAATCTATCTAAGGACCACAAACCCTCAAACTGCAACTGGTGATGGAATCGCTCTTGGTTTTAGAGCCGGTGCGGAAGTTACGGATATGGAGTTTATTCAGTTCCATCCTACTGCTTTTTACACGGAAAACGGTGAAACATTTCTCATAAGTGAGGCTGTAAGGGGTGAAGGGGCATATTTATTAAATAACTCATTACATAGGTTTATGCCTGAATATCATGAGCTTGCTGAGCTAGCACCCAGAGACGTTGTATCACGCGCGATTTTTAATGAGATGAAAAGATCTGGCAAGAATTATGTCTATTTAAGCCTAAAGCACTTAAACCCAGATTTTATTCGTAAACGATTTTCAAATATTTATAATGCATCCTTACAGTATGGACTTGATATAACCAGTGATCTAATCCCTGTGGCCCCGGCTGCACATTACCTTATAGGTGGTGTTAAAACTGGACTTTGGGCAGAGACAAATATCAGGGGACTTTTTGCATGTGGAGAAGTCGCTTGTACTGGAGTTCACGGTGCTAACAGGCTTGCAAGCAACTCTCTTCTTGAGTGTATTGTGTTTGCGAGAAGAGCGGTAGATTTAGCTCGAGAAAGTGATACATGGACGGATAAATCGGCCAATATAGCAAAAGATTTATCCTTTATTTTAAATCCCGACTCACAGAAGGATAGTTTTATTAAGCTCAAAAGTATTATTTCTCAAATAATGTCTGAACATGTGGGAATTGTTCGTAGTGCTTATGGACTTAAAAGGGCGCTTGAGGTATTTGAAAAGGTAGCTAGTTCGGGTGATGAATTGGTTGGATATTATAAACTCAAGCTACAAAATATATTGGATGCGTGCTCGTTAGTTGCTAGATCCGCCATTCTTAGAACGGAATCAAGAGGTGCGCATATAAGGGAGGATTTCCCGAATGAAGACCCATCATGGGTAGCCCACATCGTGCTTAAAAAGGATTCAGAGCCGTTAGTTATAAAGTGTAGTTAAGGGTATAAAGTAACACAGACAATCATTTGACACATTTCTTGTGTTTCATTATATTACGCATATGAAAGCCGTGTCAGTAAGAGAATTTAAAGCAAGCTTCCACTCAATAGTAAAGAAAAAAAAAGAAATAGTAGTGACCCGAAGAGGCAAACCAATAGGTATTTTCGCCCTCTGGAGGATAAAGACAAAACGCTTATAAAAGAAAGGACTGAAATAGGGAAAAAGCTTATCGGTTTGGGTGAGAGTACAGGCGGTAGAATATCAGAGGAACATGATAAAGT
>JAHFBK010000038.1:1459-17156 GCA_023250035.1 Candidatus Dadabacteria bacterium | reverse complement strand
AGGGACTCGTTGGCTACACAGATGGGAAATAGAACGAAAAATCGGGATGTGTGTACGTGGACTGCCAACCGGCGGTCACGAGCAAGCATGTCCCGAGCTTAGTCTAGGGGACTCGTGACCTACCCGGGTTAAAAGATCGGGTATAAAAAATGGGGTAGACTACCAGGCTTGCTGGTGGACAAGGAGGCAAATCTTTCCCCGATTGTAGGGGCAACCCTTGCGGTTGCCCAAAAAGGGCAGGTGCAAGACCGTTCGGCTGAGCTCACGACGAAGCCTGCCCCTACATTTATGCAAATAACGAGAAATCTGAGGTTTTCTAACCCTGCCAGCCGAGACAAGCCTGTCCTGAGTTTAACGAAGGAAATGTCTCGGCTATCGTCGTTTTATGCAGTGGTTAGCCCGCCAGATCCTTCGACTGCGCTCAGTACAGGCTTGCTGGCGGGCGTAACGGTCAACGAGCAAGCAACGAGCAAGACTCGTAGGCTACCCATTGGAGGCATTCGTAATTTATTAGGAATTGGGACTAAGGTTACTTCTTGAGATTATCGAAGATTAGAATAAAATTACTAAAATTGCTCAATTAGTATTTGGAGACAATAAAAATGCAAATACTTGCAGAAGAATTTTCACTTATAAAGAGACTTCCTCTATATGTGTTTGCTATAGTCAATGAATTAAAGATGAAGGCAAGAGCGAGGGGAGAGGATATTATAGACCTTGGAATGGGTAACCCAGACCAACCAACACCAAAGCATATTGTAGATAAATTAATAGAAGCCTCTCAAAACCCTAGAAACCACAGATACTCTGCTTCTCGTGGTATTCCGAAACTCAGGTTTGCAATCTGTGATTGGTACAAAAGGAACTATGGTGTCGAACTAGATCCTGAAACTGAAGCTATTGTCACGATTGGTTCGAAGGAGGGCATATCTCATCTTATGCTCTCGATACTAGCCCCGGGTGAGGTAGTTGTGGTACCTGATCCGACTTACCCCATTCACAGTTACTCGGTTATTATCGCAAGGGGGGATGTGAAAAGCGTGCCCCTTATTAAGGGCATAAATTTTATTGAGGCAATGGAAAAAGCAGTGAAGGAAATACGACCTAAGCCAAAGGTTGTAATGATTTCTTTTCCACATAACCCCACAACAAGCGTTGTTGACTTAAACTTTTTCAGAGAGGTTTGTGATTTTGCAAGGGAATTTGGCTTGATTGTCGTACATGATTTTGCTTATGCAGATCTATGCTTCGATGGATATAAAGCGCCGAGCTTTCTTCAGGTGCCGGGTGCTAAGGAAATCGGGGTTGAATTTTTCTCACTTTCAAAGAGCTACAGTATGCCTGGATGGCGTGTTGGGTTTATGGTAGGAAATCCAAAAATAATAAATGCGCTTGGAAGGATTAAAAGCTATCTAGACTACGGGATTTTTCAGCCTATTCAGATAGCATCAATTTCCGCGTTAAACGGTCCTAAAGAATACGTTGAACAAATAAGAGAGAAATACAGTTCCAGAAGGGACAGACTTATTGAAGGGCTAGGACGAGGAGGCTGGGAGATTCCAAAGCCTATGGGAACGATGTTTGTTTGGGCAGAAATCCCTGATAGGTTAAAAAAAATTGGCTCCCTCGAATTCTCAAAATTACTTATCGAAAAGGCGAAGGTTGCTGTTTCACCCGGAATAGGATTTGGAAATTATGGCGAGGGATATGTTAGGTTTGCGCTTGTCGAAAACGAACAAAGGATAATGCAGGCTGTGAGAGGTATTAGAAAGGTTTTGAATTCTTATTAATAGCTAAAGTTATAAAATATATCCGCTCCGCTTTGATATCCGCTAATCTCACTTTCCAAGGTTAGGAAATCAAATAATTTATACTCAACGTGGACTTGATCTATTACATCCGGCGAAGTTGAGGCGGATTGTATAACCGTCTGAGTAAAAGGGGAACTACGCTGGTATGCTATGTATAATTTATCGGTAAAGTATTTACCCACTTCGATTTCCGTACCTTTAAAACCGCCTTGTCCACCCGCTATACTGATTATGTCTAGTCCGAATTGTTCTCCGACTATACCCTTGAGCTGGCCTGCCGCCATAAGAGCTACTGCTTGTGTGGCTTTTTGCTCTAGGGAAACCCTTTCACCAGCACCGAGTTTCTCTGAGGATGTTCCAAATACTAAGTAGGAGAAGATCTCTGTTTGGTCCATCGGAGGCTCACTAGAAAGTTCTATTTTAGGTTTTTCAGCAGTGCCACTTACATTTACAAATACATTCACATTTGATACCTTATATAAAGCCGTCACATCTAGAAATGGATTAATCTCAGGGGTTCCTCGAAAGCTCACCTCACCCCGTTGGATTTTAAAGAGTTTTCCGAAAAACTCGTATGTTCCTCTGACTGTAGTGATGTTGCCTGTTAAGATTAATGGTTTAGTATATTTTTTTGTGACTCCAATCTTTCCTTTAATTTCAATGTTTGCTCCTTTACCCTTAACCCATGCGTTTCCAGGCATATTGACATTTAAATCCATTGCTACCTTGTCCCTGTAGTAGTCTGTTTCTTCAGTTTCCTTGATTGCAAACTCCTCTTCTTGTTCATCAACAAATTTTATATCCTCTACTTTCTTTGTAGGTAAATCTGGAATTTTAAGTCGTGCATTTCTTACTTTCGTATCACCACTTATATGGATGTTGCCATCGCTCCCTTCGATCTTTACATCTCCATCTATTCTTGCTGTAATTCCCTTGGGCATAATCTGCAAATTATCCATTTTACCGTTTATTGTGTAAGATAGCTTATTGAAATTTATTTCTCCTTGAAATGTTCCCTTACCTCCATCAGTTTGAATCTCTAGGGTTTTAAGAAATCCCTTTTCTCCTTCCATCTCAAAAATTCCGTTTGTAATTTTAATATCATCCCTTAGCGAATGGATTCTTAAGAGGACATCTTGAAGTTTCACTTGCCCCTTTACGTTAGGGCTACTCACCTTTCCATATGCCCTGAAATCAAGAACGGCTAGCCCTTTAATGTCCTTTAGTTCTCCGTTTAACTTTGCGAGCGGGCTCAAGTCAACACCGTTTGATTTCACTGTTAAATCAAAAGGCGCTTGATTTAGATTTTCACTTATTTTGCTGAAATTGAGATCTATTTCAGCTTTACCCCTTGCTAATAGAATTTCTCTTCCTTTATCCTGTATATTAAGGTTAAGATCTAATTGTTTATTCAGGTAAGACATATTTAAGCTAATATTATCACTTTTAAATTCCTTAAAGGTAAGGTCTTTAGCGATGAAGTTAGCCATTATATTTGGCTTTTCAGTGGTGCCCTTTAAGCTTACGTTCCCTGATACGATTCCCGTTAACTCTTTAGCTTCACTATTTAAATTTGCGAATGAGCTTAGATCAAAATCATTTGAATTTATTGTTAGGTCAAAGGCTGCTTTTTTTACATTTTCTGCTATGTTCTTGAAGTTAAGGTCAACATTAACCGTACCTTTGGCAGAAAGAATTTCTTTAGTGTTTTCCGATAAAGCAAGATTAAGGCCGAGATTCTTATTTGAGTACGAAAGGGTTAAGCTAGACTCATAGCTTTTAAATTCCTCATACCCTAGATCTTTAGTGTTGATGTTGGCTGTTAAGTTTGGCTTTTCTATAGTGCCCTTAAGGTTGATAGTTCCTGAGGTAATTCCCTCTATCGGGGTTTTAAGCTCAAGTATTTCAGAAATATCATTAAGGTTGACCTTCTTTAGTTCTAAAGTCGCATTCATATTGCCGTCAAATATTACATCAGCACTGCCTAGAACAAAATTGTCTTTATGATAAAGATTAAGCGATTTAATAATTAGTTGGTTTGGAAGGAGTTTTAAATCTATGGTGTCTTTATTTTCAACCACATTATCTTTAAAACTAAGCCTTATCTTTTCGATTTCTAGATTTTTTTCTTCACTTGTAAGGTCGGCTAGCTTTAAATTAATTTCGCAGTTTCTTTGAGCGTCTTGGACAATTGAGAGGTTTCCTCTTAGTCCCTTACCCTCGCTTTTCGCTCGAAGATCAATACTCTTTATCTTTCTACCTTGAAATTTAATCTCTTTGAGATTTCCCTCGAGCTGAAGTTTTGGGCTCTCGAGATTAACTAGAGCATCTCCTTTAAGATTAATTGATTTGACATCGATGTCTTTATATCCGAAATCCGAAGCCGAGGTTGAAAAGGTAACTCGAGGATTTTTAATTTCTCCCTGTACCCTCCCGGCTGATTTTAAAGAGCCCTTAAGGTCAACCGCAGGAAAGAACTTTGATATAATGTTTAGGTTATTAGTCTCAGCTTCATAGTTAAAGTCCATTCCCTTTTCTTTTCTCGTCCCACTTGCTTTGAGTTTGAAAGAGGGAGAGACTAGGGAAAGGGACCTTACATCTAACGTCTGCCCGTCGTAGGATGCGTCAATCTTTCCTACAGTTAGTTCTAAGTCAAAGCCGCTTGATTGTAGAAGCTCTCCTTGAACGTTTGCTGTTAAGTTATCCAACACGTCTCCACTGAGTGGTATGGAACCTTTAAGGTTAAGATTGGAGTTTATATCGGTTCTGTATTTCTCATCGCCCAAGATCAAGGCTAAATTGACCTTGCTTAAATTTAAACTGACATCGAGTTTCACATTTAATTTTGAGCCCTCTACCAATCCCTTTAAATCTAATTCACCCACTTTATTTCCTTTTAGTTGGAAATTATGTAGTTTTACCTTGGCTTCCAGGTCCTCTATCTCCTTCCAGTTGCCGCTAGCATCGAAATTTGCATTGAGCCTTGCACCGGGGTCAGTATTTACGATCTTAGTCTCCTTTTTTTTCTCAAAAAGGGTTAAGATTTCTGAAGTTTCTATATCTTTTAGTGTTATTTTAAAATCAAAATTGTTTAAACCCTCTTTACTAAGTATTCCATCTAGTTTGGCATTGCCATTGAAAGACGTTTCTCCAAACTCTGTTTTAATTACTCCCTTTTGTATTTCTAACTTAGTACCAGCCATTTTAATCTTATCAATCGAACCTTGAACCTTTTTCCCCATGATTTGAGAATTGAGCAGTTTTAGCTTAATGTCGGCTTCGATATCGTTTAGGCTTTTATACTGTACCTTGGCGTCTTCGGCTTCTAGATTTAAAACACCTTTGTTAATATCAACTCCGTATGCAGCAGCTTTGAACTTGAATCTACGGTCGATGAAATTATCAACCTCACCGTCAAATTTGATCTTTATTGCATTTAAATCACACTCCAATTTTTTTATCTGTGTTTTATCATCTGTATAAATGACATTTGTTGAGAGCCCTTTTATATATAATTGGTTTTGAGTTATGAATAAATCTCCTTTTTTCACATCAACATCAATCTTATCGGTTAAACCCAGCATCTTTAGCGAGAAATCCATTTCAGAAATCTCGATGTTAAGGATCTCTTTTTTCCTACTATCCTTTAGTGTGATTCTTGCATCATTGAGGAGTGAATTTTGAATAAGGATGCTCCAACTCAGGGTTGTCTTTATCTTCTCTTTAAGTTTATCCTTCTCCTTAGGAACTAGCTTTTCTACATTCCAATTTCCTTCTTCTTCCTCAGTAAAGTTTATACTTACTCCTCTTGTTGAAACATCTTTTAAAGGGATTACTCTATTAAAAAGCATTGAGCTATCTAATATCAAGGGGATTGAGTACTGAACATAGGCCTCTTCTACTTGTACAAATGGCTCACCATCGATCATAAAGGAAACGTCTTTTAGCCTGAGCCCATTGATCAAGTCCCCTTCAATTTTCCCTATAGTAAAAATCTGCCCTGTGGCGCTACTTATAGTCTTTTCTATAAAGCTTCTTAAGGTGTTTCTAAAAAGGTCTGTTTGTGAGAGGATCGAGATTGAGATAATGACAATGAGCACAAAAACTAATAAAGCTCCAATAATTACAAAAACTTTATTACGCATGATCTTTGGAATTCGTATTATAACATATACAAACTCTAATTAGGTATCAGCATGGGAAAGATAGTCTCTTTGGTTATTGCAATGACAACACAGCAGTGTCATTGCGAGGAATCCTTCGACATAGCTCAGGGTAAACTCCGTGACGAATCTAAATATGGGATTGCTTCACGGAGTTTACACTGAGCACTTCGCTCCACTCTGCACAGGCTCCGCGAATGCGTTCGAATGACGTTGGAAGTCCTGTAGCGCTACAGGGTTACTGCTGTTTTATTGCTAACAGAGCAATCTGGCTCTCTTTTTGTCATTGCGAACAAAGTGAAGCAATCTCGTATTTAGATTGCTTTGGTCGTTTTACTCCCTCGCAATGACATTTTCGTGTTGCAATGACCACCGAGACTGATTGTTTAATGCGCTAATTAAACATATTTGCTATTTTGCATTAGAACGCCTGGCCTATACTGAAAAAGAACTGATACCTTCTAATTCCTGGCTCAGGATTAAGTGCGTAACCGAAGTCGAATCTTACAGGTCCTATTATAGTATTATATCTCAACCCTGCGCCAGGAGCGTATTTAAGCTGATCGAGTCTATAATCAAACTCGTTTTTATAAACGTTTCCGTAGTCAAAAAAAACTACTCCGCCGAAATCCTTGTAGATTGGGAATCTTATTTCAAAGTTTCCCACAAGAAGTGAGTTACCACCAATTGGGTCTTCATTAGCATCTAGAGGTCCGAGTTTCTGAAACGCAAAGCCTCTCATACTTGTACTCCCACCCGCGAAAAATCTTTTGAAAATTGGAACATCGAATGTACCATCACCACCAAATGGTTGTATGAATCCCACTGTAATGCTTTTAGCAAAAACAACGTTCAAGAGTTCTTTATAACCTATGAGTTGAAGAGTGCCCTTTACGTAATCCACCTGTGAGCCAAGTGTCTTAAAAGAGGGCTCAAGCACAAACAGAGCCACAGTACCACGGGTGGGGTTGAGAATATCATCTGTTGTGTTTCTCGTTATTCCAAAGTTAAAAAAGGTTACAAAGTAATTATTACGTTCTATAAATTGTTCGGTTTCACTTGATACATCAGAAAGGCGCGAGGCTTGGACATTGAAGGAGCCGAATCCGCTAAAAACCTGTGAGAATCTCTTTCTAACACCAACTGTGCCTACAATGCTTCCAGCTTTGAATCCTGGAAAATCGTCTCTTTCAAAATTAATGCTTCCTGCGAGTTCAGACCCGCCGCCAATTATATAGGGCTGTATTAAACTTACTAAGAACCTCTGCGTGATGAATGAAGCACTGGCTGAGAGCTGAAGCCTTCGTCCGCCACCAAAAAAGTTTCTCTTTGTCCATACGATTTGCCCCCTAAATAGGTCTTCTGTGCCGAATCCTGCACCTATTTTAACCTCACCTAGTTTTCTCTCTCTAACCTTTACTTTTACATCTGCAGTTGTTGTTTCTTCTTTTAAATCAGTGTCAATTAGCACAGAGCTAAAAAGTCCGAGTTGAAAGATTCTTGCCTGGGTGTCATTGAGTTTTTTTGTAGAATAAATATCCCCCTTTTCAAAGGTGGCTTCTCTTGTAATTACATGGCTTTCAATCTTCTCATTACCTTCAGCACTGATTGAACCAAATCTATAAAGCAATCCAGGATTTATCTTTAAACTCACTTTTGCCCATTTTTCTTTTCTATTTACAATTGCTTCACCCTCGACGACAGCTTTAGGGTAACCATTATTTGAAAGTATGTCCGAGATTAAGGCCTTACTTTGTTGGTATTTTATAGAGGAAAATCTTTTATTTAACTTAATGGGTAATGAGTCGAGTATATCTTTTTTTATGTCTTCATTAAGGTCATCTGGTATATCTATATTCAAATCCTGAAGGATAACGGGTTGGCCTTCTATTATTTTAATTGTAACTTCTACCTTATCCTTTTTATCGTTGTATTTGAGCTTGTATTCCGATTTAGCATCATAGTATCCGTGATCTGCATATAGCCTTTGAATTCTTATCATGTCGTCTTTCAGTATTTCTTCGTCAAACTCAGGGTCTTTAGCCCACGGTCGAATTGATGGGAATTCTGTCCCTATCTTTTCTTTTATTTCTTTTGTAGAAACGTTTTCTGCGCCTTTTATCTTTATTTTTGAAATTCGAACTATTTGGTTATCGTTTTCACCGTGAGCAGGGTTTAAAGAAAGAGAGACGGCAATTACAACAAGAAAACAAGTCCTAAACGTCCCTTGAAATTTTCTCATTAGGCGGGTGACAACCTCGTTTTCTTCTCTTTAACTAGCAAATTCCCTGTAGCTTGTAACAGGGGTTCCACTGTATGCGAACCCGTTCACGGAGCCAGTACTGAGGAAACCGAAGTACTCAGTGTAAACTCCGTAAAGCAATCCAACTCTCTTTTTGTCATTGCGAGCGTAGCGAGGCAATCTGTTTTTAGATTGCTTCGTCGCTTTGCTCCTCGCGCAATGACAGAAGGGCTGTTCGTTTATATGATGATACCCTGCAGCTTGCTGCCAGGGTTCTTCATTAGAGTTTCTATTATGCTGAGCTTCCATTAACATTCAAGAGGGGGTTGTATTTAGGTGCTAGCGATCAATTAAGGAAGAATGTTTGAAAGGGGTAGTAGAATTGTTATCATCTAAATTATGCCTCAATAAGGCTAGAATTCCTGCCTGATTCGATTAAATACTAGACTATCTTTCTTAGTTTTGTAATGATTTTTCCATCCTAAATTTCCTATTATTTTAAGAATTTTTATATTTTTCGTTGACATATCCTCTGATTTGTGATAAAAACAAAGCAATGTTTTTTAAATACCTGCCGATAATAGTTTTAGTAACTGCCTTTCTATATGGCTGTGCAGGAAATCATGTATATAAATCCCAGTCTACATATTTGACTGGTTTTAGTTTTTATGACCCCCAAAGGAAAAAGGAGTTAGAAGGCGTTACTGAAGGTGATATTAGTCATGAAGAGCCTGGCTCAACGTTCAGTAAACAAGGCCCTTTTGCAAAGGAAGTGCCTTCTGATTTCTTTCTTCTTAAGCCCTATACTGACACCTGGAAGGCATATTATTACTTTTTTCAAGTAAGAAAAAGGTTTCATGAGAATCTACCCGGAATAATCCCTGAAAGCGAGTTTGACATACCTGTAGTTTGGAATGATAAGGTTCAGGGTTTTCTACTTTATTTTCAAAATTCTGGGCGCGATATATTTAGCGAATGGATCTCCCGCTCAGGTAAATATATCCCAATGATGAAAGTGATTTTGGAATCCAAGGGTATGCCCCCTGATCTTGTTTATCTTGCGATGATTGAAAGTGGATTTAATGTACGTGCTAGGTCTCGAAAGGGAGCTGTCGGACCTTGGCAATTTATTGATTCTACAGCTAAGCGATATGGACTTAGGGTTGACTCATGGGTTGATGAAAGGATGGACCCGGAAAAATCAACTCGAGCTGCTGCAGATTATCTCCAGGATCTTTACATTATGTTTGAATCGTGGGAGCTAGCTGCAGCTGGTTATAATGCCGGTGAAAACCGAATAAAATCAGCAATTGAAACATATAGGGTTTCAGACTTTTGGGAGATCTCTGAATACACGCTCCCCGAAGAGACAAAAGATTATGTGCCAAAGCTTATTGCGGCATTGATAATTGCAAGGAATCTTGAGAAATATGGTTTTACTCGGATTGAGTACCAAGAACCCGAACCATTTGAAAAGGTGAGTGTTCCCCCTCAGCGAAGCCTTCGTGACATGGCAAGAATCGCGGCTATTAATTATGAAAGGTTAAGGGATCTTAATCCAAGCTTAATAGTGAGTTCAACACCTCCTGGCTTTTCTTATAACCTCAATGTGCCTCTAGGGTTTGGAGCAATTGTAGCTTCAAAATACGATGAGATTAGCGCTTTAGAGATGGTGGTATTAAGAACCTATAAAAGTAATACAAACAAATACTACAAGGTTAGGCGAGGAGATACTCTTCAAAAGATAGCTTCGCGCTACGGGGTTGGCGTATCCGCTTTAAAGAAGGCAAACAGAATGAAGGAGTCAATCATAAGAATAGGTCAGATAATAAAAATACCCGGTGCTTCAGGTAGTGCTTATGTTATGGAAAAGGGTACCAAAGGTGTTAGAAACACGAGCAGTAGTGCGAAAGCAATATCGAAATCCACAACTCGGTATAAAGTTAAGAAGGGTGATACACTTCAAAAAATCGCAAATCGGTATGGTGTTCAACTTTCAAGCTTGATGGTGGCTAACAACAAAAATACTGCAAGCAACCTTAAAGCGGGGGAGATACTTCAAATACCGCGAAATGGAACTGTTCTTTTATCTTCAAATGGTAGAAAAACATCTCAAAAATCGGATACTAAAAACGTTATTAATTACCGAGTTAAAAACGGAGATACACTACATAAAATAGCCAGTAGGTATGATGTTTCAGTCTCCCAAATAAAAAGGTGGAATAATCTTAAATCAACGATACTTATAGCGGGTGATAAAATAATGATTCATGCAGATTAAACCTGCTGCCCTACAACAAGCATCAGAAAGTCAGTAACTGTTATCTAAAGTTAACTCATAAAGACCTCAGCGTATTTCATCTCGGTAAAACCTCTTGTTTTAAGAAAGATGGCTCTTTATCTATTGAGTCCGATCATCCCCTCAGAGTAGTCTTTATAAGCGATCTGACTTTTATGAGCGTTGATGAAGATTTTTCTATTTTTAATTGAAGTTCTTATCCTTGACATCTTCTCTTTGTTTAATCACCATTAATTTAACACAATCAAGGGGTATCAAGATGGAATATGAAGCCGTAATTGGCCTTGAGGTTCACGCACAGCTTTTAACAGATTCCAAGATATTCTGCTCTTGCTCTACAAAATTTGGTGGCAAACCTAATACCCAAGTCTGTCCAATCTGCCTAGGAATGCCAGGCGTGTTACCTGTGTTAAATAAAAAGGCGCTAGAATATGCAATCCGTGCTGCATTAGCTGCAAACTGTGAAATCTCACCTAAATCAAGATTCGCACGTAAAAACTATTTTTACCCTGACCTTCCAAAGGGATACCAAATCTCTCAATATGAAGAACCGCTTTCTACAGATGGTAGGCTTGAGATTAAATCGAATGGTTCAGATAAGAGGATTAGAATAAAGAGGGTTCATCTTGAAGAAGATGCCGGGAAACTAATTCACGAGTACTCACAAAACTGGAGTTATGTAGACTTAAACCGCGCTGGAGTGTCTCTTATTGAGATCGTAAGCGAGCCTGATATTTCAAGCTCAGATGAGGCTGTTATATATCTAAAAAAACTCCGCTCGATTCTCATGTATATCGGCGTGTGTGACGGAAATATGGAAGAGGGGAGTCTAAGGTGTGATGCCAATGTTTCAGTTCGACCTAAAGGTAGCAAGGGTCTCGGAACCAAGGCTGAAGTAAAGAACGTTAACTCCTTTAAGTTTGTTCAAAAAGCGCTTGAATACGAGATTAGAAGGCAAATCTCAGTTCTAGAAAGCGGGGGGAGGGTTTTACAGGAAACTAGGCTATTCGATTCTAATCAGGGTGTTACATTCTCTATGAGGTCAAAAGAGGAGGCACATGATTATAGATATTTCCCTGACCCAGACCTGCTTCCTGTCTTTGTGGATGGGAAATGGGTTGAAGAGATAAGAGAATCGCTTCCTGAGCTACCCGATGTGAGACTTGAGAGGTTTACTAAAGAGTACGAGCTTCCCCCATACGATGCAGAAATTCTCACGGCGTCGAAAGAGGTTGCGGAATATTTTGAAGAGTGCATAAAGCACTATGACAAGCCAAAAACAGTAAGTAACTGGATAATGACCGACGTTTTGAGGGAGCTTAAAGGGGAAGAGGAGGGAATTAAAACATTTCCGGTTACACCCGAAAGGCTAACTGAACTCATAAAACTCATAGACGATGGCACCATAAGTGGCAAGATAGCAAAGGATGTTTTCTCAGAAATGGTTTCAACCAAGAAGGGGGCGGGGGAGATCGTTTCAGAAAAGGGGATTAAACAGATTAGTGATCAAGCAGAGATTGAAGCTATTATCTCTCAGGTTATCGATAAAAATCAGGATGAGGTGTCAAGGTACAGAGCGGGTCAGGAAAAACTTCTTGGTTTTTTTGTGGGTGAGGTTATGAAGGCTACACAGGGAAAGGCAAATCCAAAGCTAGTAAATGAAATACTTAGGAAAAAGCTTAAAGAAACCTGATAAAACTAAAAATTCCAAATGACAAATTCAAAAATTCAAACAAATCCTAAATCTGAAATCCCCAATACCAAGACTTTTGAGTTTGTGATTTGGGGTTTGGAATTTGTTTGTGATTTAGTGCTTGGGAATTGGTAATTTCGTGCTTATTTCAGGGAGGAATTAGGCTGCAAGCTTCTCTTTTTCTCGACCAAGGGCTTCTGAATGGAGTCTTTTGATTTCATTCATAATGTGATCCCTCACCAAGGATACCCTTTCGGATGAAGGATGCCTTTCTTTCTCAAACACAAGTGGAGAGCCAAACTTAAGCCTTACCTTTGCTGTTTTTATTATCTTAGTTTTTCTTCTAAGTGCCTCGAATGTACCGCTTATCCCAACAGGGATTACGGGGAAACCCGTCGCAAGAGCAATTACTGCTACTCCTTCTTTTCCCTCTCCTATACTTCCATCCCTTGACCTCTGACCCTCGGGAAATATTCCAAAAAGATTTCCATCACGGAGGAGCCTGATAGTTTTTAGCAGTGCAGCCCTATCATTTTCATCTCTTTTTACAGGAATGCAGTTTACTAGATCGCACATTATTCGAAACATTAAGTTTGAGTTATAAACATCAGCGGCGGCTAGAAAGACGACCGCTCTCCTTCTTGCGTAAATTGAGGCTGCATTAATTATCAGACCATCGAGGTGAGAAAAATGATTTGCGGCTACAATAGCTGGTCCATTTTCAGGGATATTGTGAGTATCAACATACTCTGCTCCAAGGTAGCCTTTGAAAAATAGGTTGACAAAAACCGCTATCCAATAATTCCTATGAACAGGTTTGAGCTCTCTATTGGGATAGAGCCCTGGATTTATTAAATCCCTTCCTGTATTTCCTAATGCTTCTGCAATTAAAGTAAGTCTATTCGACATCCTATATCTGCTACTTCATTTTTGTATTAATGTAGATTAATTTTGCATTTTTCGGAGGAAAAAGCAAGTTAAACCTGTATATCAATTGAAGTTGTACTTTACATTGAAAAAATCCTGAATCGCAAAATGAAGACCTTCTTTAGTTAATTTGACAACAATTTGTTTAAGATGTATTTTCACCTCCGAAATATGAAAGCGCTTCTTGTTTTAGAAGATGGAACTGTATTTGAAGGTGAGGGGTTTGGAGCTATTGGGGAAGCCTACGGTGAGGTTGTGTTTAACACATCAATTACGGGCTACCAGGAGATTCTCACCGACCCTTCATATAATGGTCAGATCGTTGTTATGACTTATCCAGAGATTGGGAATTATGGGATTAATCTGGAGGACGTAGAGTCAATAAGACCTTTTGTGCGAGGCTTTGTCGTAAATGAATATTGGTCTGTTCCAAGCAACTGGCGTTCTTGTGAGAATTTGGGTTCTTATCTATCTAGGCATGGGATAGTCGGGATTGAAAGGATAGATACAAGGGAGCTTACAAGAAGAATCCGCACATATGGAGCGCAGCGTGGTGTTATATCAACAGTTGATTTGGACCAAGAGAGCTTGTTAAGGAAGGTGCGTTCATCCCCTTCTATTGTAGGAATTGACCTCGCCACGGAAGTGAGTTGTACCGAACCCTACAGGTGGGAGACAGGGAGTAAGGGTTGGAGCCCGTATTATGATAAGCAAACAAAGCTCGAAAAACACTTCAGGGTTGTTGCCTACGACTTCGGCATAAAGCGGAATATCCTAAGAAGACTTGTAGATACTGGATGCGAGGTGTTGGTTGTTCCTTCTCGTACGCCACCTCATGAGGTTCTTTCCATGAATCCAGGTGGCATAGTTCTATCTAATGGTCCGGGCGACCCTGCTGCGGTTTCCTATGCGATCGAGAGTGTAAGGACACTAATCGGGAAGAAACCGATCTTTGGAATATGCCTCGGACATCAAATAATCGGCTGGGCTCTTGGCGGAAAAACCTTCAAGCTAAAGTTTGGTCATAGGGGCGCTAATCAGCCCGTTAAGAATCTTCTTACTGGTAGGGTTGAAATTACATCACAGAACCATGGGTTTGCAGTGGATGCAGATTCTTTAGGTAGTAATGTTGAAATTACTCATATAAACCTGAACGACAATACGGTTGAGGGATTAAGACACAAGGAATATCCCCTTTTCTCAGTTCAGTACCATCCCGAAGCATCGCCTGGCCCTCATGACTCAGCCTATCTTTTTGATGAATTCTTAAGGCTGATGGAAGAGTGTGGTTAAGAATAATAGGCGGTCACGAGCAAGCCTGCCCAGAGGTATAGCCAATGGGACGCCTTGTCTTCCCATGACGTTATAAACTGGGTAGCCCGCCAGTTCCTTCGACTGCGCTCAGGACAGGCTTGCTGGTGGATAAGGAGGCAAATCGCTCCCCAATTGTAGGGGCAACCCTTGCGGTTGTCCAAAAAGGTCAGGTGCAAGACCGTTCGGCTGAGCTCACGACGAAGCCTGCCCCTACATCTATGCAAATAACGCAATAGGCGGGGTTTTCCAACCCCGCAAGACAGGACATGAATGTCCTGTCTATCCTGTAATTGTGCATTGGGTTCTCTAACCCCACGAGACGAGAATGTCTCGTCTATCATCATTACACAAAATGGGCAGCCCGCCAGTCTTCCTGACATGCTATCAAAAGGTTACTCACATATAGCCCGTATAATATGGACCGCCGGGCTTCTAATCCACAGGTCTAGGGTTTTAATTCACCTCTATGGGAATAATTAAAGACATTAACGATGAAGTCGGAAGGATTTTCTTGATTACTATTTGGCTTGTTCTATAATTTGCCTTGGAGGGATAATGCACTGGTAATGATAAAGATAGATTTTGAAATAAGTGAAGATAAACATAAAATAAACTGAGCTAAGAAAAAAAATATGAGGAGAATGGGAAATCTAAATAGGTGAAATGGAGATCAAACAATGGAATATGTTTGTAAAACTTATATTGAGTATTTAGAGCACGGTGTCACCAGGATCGAAGGCAAAATTGATGAAGTACTAGATAGGGAATTAAAGAGTGTTAAACTGCTTGATAAAGCTTATGGCTTTAGGTTTTTTGATATCATCTTGGCACAAGTCGAGGTTGATGGCAGGTTAATTGAACTACGCAGTAAGCGAATCAATGAATCACCTGTTTATTATTACAAGGCTCGTGTTTTGACACATAAGGAGGTTATGGAGGGCATTCCGAATAACGAAAAACTGTTATTGTATATGGATATAAACGGATGGGATAAAGTCATTCAAACACGCACGGGACAATTTCTAGAGTTTAGAGAGGAGGATGTTATTCTAGATTAAGTACATAGACTGTCGACAGGTTACGAGTAAAACTCGTATGTCTACACTGTGGTAAACCCTGAGCCTAGTCGAAGGGTCGAATCATTACCATGATTTTTTGAAGAAGTTCGTTTGATATGTTAATTTAATCAAAGCGGGCTTATGACATGTTTGGTATTGGAACGAGTGAAGTACTAATAATTCTTTTGAT
>JAHFBK010000038.1:0-1359 GCA_023250035.1 Candidatus Dadabacteria bacterium | reverse complement strand
CGAAGGGTCGAATCATTACCATGATTTTTTGAAGAAGTTCGTTTGATATGTTAATTTAATCAAAGCGGGCTTATGACATGTTTGGTATTGGAACGAGTGAAGTACTAATAATTCTTTTGATTGCCCTTATTATTCTTGGACCAAAGGAGCTACCTAAGATTGCAAGGACATTAGGGCGAACAATGAGAGAGTTTCAGAGAGCTACAGATGAGCTTAAGCATACCATAGATTCTGAGATAGAGATTGACGAGGAAGTAACAGACAAAAAACCTCAAGAAAATACAGTAGAAGAAAAAAAGATAGCTGATTCTTAAGGATAGGAACTGTAACCAAGAAAGAAAATCTTTCTTGTATATGTAAATTTCGATTTGATTTTTTTGATCTCTTCTTTTAAATTTTTTGACTGCTATTCTTTAACACTTTGGAGGAAGCATTATGGCTAAGAAAGGCAATTCAACACAAAAGAATAACGGATATGAAGCTGCGCTTAAGTATCCACTGTTTGATTCCATATTTAATCGGCGCTCACGTCGTTTCGGTCTCGGCATGGAGCTTGCCGACAGCTCACTTGAGTTTAAGTCCTCTGCTCCACCTATAGCATTAGATGAGGTAGAGGAAGCACTACTTGTGTGGGCAGGAACCGGACTCACTGGGCTCTGCCTGGCTGATTTACCTCCTGAGACAGGTATTGATCTTTTATGTCAATGGACTGGTCGCACATGGCCCTCGGCATGCAATAATCACGGGACAGAGCTATTCTTTACAAATGATAAGGGTCTTTATTTTGTAAACGTTAAAGGAATGCTCCCTAAGGACAAAGAGCTTGATCTCTTTTTCAAAATGAATCGTGAAGAGAAGATTAACCGTCTACTTGAACTTTATCGGGAGAGCTTGGTAAAGCTGGAGGACGGCAGAGCCCAACTCCCTGACAAGATGCCTGGTCTGTTTGATTTTAACCAGTGGAATACAAACAAACCAGGAACAACAACATTCATTCCGGTAACCGACATAACGGAGGAATATTTGAATCTCCTCCATTTATATTGTAGCAGCTCCTACGCCTTTCAGATTACTGATGACCTTACAGGAAAACCTGCTGGAATAGAGCACTGGATTAAGCAGGGCAGGATTAAAGAAAATGTAAAGCTCTCCCTATTTGACCTTGAAGTAAGAATCCTTACAGGACTCAACGTCGAGCAGGCTTTTATTTGTCAGAACATGAGTCTTGCCCTTCAGGCAATTGGCCTTGCAGGTTGGACATTTAGTGGTTTCATTCCAAGGTTTGCCATGGGAGCAGCGCCCCAGCTTTTCAAGGGTCTAGGGTTCAGATTCATTCAGCCGAAGAAGGGGTCCATTGAT
>JAHFBK010000037.1 GCA_023250035.1 Candidatus Dadabacteria bacterium | reverse complement strand
TTCGTATGCGCTCATACCAAAATGACGTGACCGCATAGGTTGAATAATATAGTTTGTAGAATCATTATATAATGAGTTTGTAGTTCTGATTATCTTGGCCAAAAGCTGCTAGTCGCTTAAGAGCTCTTATTTTTTCACTGTAATCAACCTTTGATTTGCTTAGGGCATCATGAAGAGCCATAATGGTTCGTTCGTAAGTTCTGCGATCGACAGGGAAGGGAGTACCGTCCTTACCACCATGTGCAAATGAAAATCTTGCGGGATCTCTGGTGCTAGCCCTGGTGCCATAGATTAGCTCCGCTACCAATGTTAATGCCCTAAGTGTCTTTGCACCTACCCCCTGAATGCCTAACAATTCCTCAAAGTTTCTGGGAACAAGCTCGTATGTGCTCAGTAAGACCTTCTTAAGGTATTTCGGATTAATGTCGGCGGTGGTAACCTGATGGCGGTGTGGAAGAACTAGATTTGGGAGTTGCTCAATATCCCTCAATACACCCCTGTCAGGTTGACTGGCAAGCTCTGTAATAGCATGTCGAGTCTGCTCACTATCTGAAGCTACTAGGTCAAGCGTATTGCCTCTTGCATCACAGCAAATTGCTGAATGTGGCTCATTAACAAAACTGTTAAGTCTTGAACCAAGCCAGTGATAACGGCGTGCCATGGAATTTGAATCATTGAATCCCTGTTGTACTACACACCACTCCCCATCCTGCGTAAAGAAAAAGCTGTGATGGTAAAGCTGATAGCCATCTTGGATTGCTGAGTTATCAACCTTAGCCGACATGCGACTTGCCCTGATGAGACTTACCGGCTCCTTCGAGATATGATCACAGGCATTCATGATTTCAACCGGCGTTTTTCTTGAAGAAGCCCCTTTTCCCCCAGCAGCAAATAATCCAAGCTCCTTTTCCAAACCTCGTATTCCCTCCTTTATTGCACCACAGGTCGTGGTAGTCACACCGCTTGAGTGCCAATCGAATCCCAAAACGCAGCCGAGGGCTTGGAACCAGAATGGGTCTGACAGTCTGATAAGAACGTCTGAAGCTCCGTATTCGGCAGTTATATGGCAAACAATTTCTCGAGCAAGGCGCACCATATTGTTAAAAAGCCAACGTGGCGCCTTTCCGCTGTGAAGTGGGAGGTGAGCAAAACCAGTACGCATGATGAAGATATTAGCTTGGCAGGTATTTTAAGTCAATCGAATAAAAGCACTAGCCCTATCAGACCCCCAGCTCTTTCGAAGCCAGCGAAGTGCCAACCACACGGGCACGGATTTTTTGGAAAGCCGTTTCCCGGGTCGTTGAAGTATCATCACCGAATGGAGAGAAACCGCAGTCGTCAGTCGTTCCCATCTGGCTAACCGGAATGTATTCAGCGGCTTCAAGAACCCGATCCCTTACTTCTTCCGGCGTTTCCACTCTGGGATTTATAGGGTCAATCACACCGATGAAAATTCTCAGATCAGGTTTTGCGTTTTCCTTAATGATCTTGAGAACTCTAGTACGGTCGCTCTCGCTGGCTAACTGGATGTAAAAATTCCCAACCTTAAGTTTGAACAAGCTTGGCAAGAGCTTGGCATAGTCCACATCCGCACTATGGGTCGAGTCTTGGTCTCCACCTGGACAGGTGTGAACACCGATATTCTTTCTCTCCTCTACCGAGAAACGACTTAGCGCTCGATTGTTAAGATCGATAAAACTTTCCAGAAGTTGCCCGCTTGGATCTAGTTTCACAGCGAGTCTTCCTTCAGTAAAGTCAATCTGAACCTTAAAAGCGCCCTTCTGTAGGCAGCGGCGAATATCGGCTCCGTTCTCACGGAGAAGGTCTTCGATAAAGGATTCTCTTGAATAGCCTTCGATACCGTTTTGTGGGTAGAGAAGGCTCAATGCCGATGCAGAGATGACCGCTTGCTTCACCGGAACATGAGCATACTTCTTTGCCACTTCTAAATATGTATCGGCATAGGTCTTGTAATAGAATGGTCCTGCTTTCAACCTAGGCAACTGGCGTACGTGACCGTCAGCAAAGTGAATCGTGACGCCGTCAGGAGCGATGTTCTCAAGTCCATGGATTGGATAGGTTGCAAAGCTGGGCTTGGTTTGTTCCCCATCCGTGATGACAGGCGACCCTGTCGCTTCGAAGAGCTCTATGGTGTTTCGGATTGCTGAGTCATATCGTGACTCCAGTTCCTTTTGTGAAATACGACCATCTTTGAACGCCTGTATTCCCTTGATAAGCCCTTCCGGTCTCGGAATGCTGCCAATAGGTTCAGTAGGTATTGACATATTAGCCTCCTAAATAAAATTAAAGTTAATCGATATTTTACTTTACCTAACCCAGAGCGCGCAACCGAATCGCTGCTAAGCGCTACCCATGAGAGGATATAGCAAAAGATGTCACCTAAAATCTTAATCGAGGTTTACCCAATCTCACTTAGTTTCTGAAGAACCTCTTCCATCTTGTGTTTTTTGAGAGAAAGCTCTTCGAATTTCTCTTTCTCCTTTTCAATTACATCTTCTGGGGCACGCTCAAGAAAATCGGGGTTAGAAAGTTTTCTATTGGTTAGTTCTACATCTTTTACTACCTTTGAGATTTCTCGTTTTATTCTTTCTACTTCCTTTTCAACATCAACTAACCCATCTATAGGGAGGAAAATCTGTAGACCCTCGATTACCTGAGCAACGGCTTTCTTGGGTTTTTCCTCGCGAGAAAGATCAATCGATGCCTTTGCTAAGCTATGAATAAAGTTTTTATTAGCCTGAGTTATTTCAAGTATTTTTTTATTATCAGGGAGAAGAATAATGTCTACCATTTTTGAAGGATGTACACCGACTATAGCTCTTAGGCTTCTTATCCCGACAATGACCTCTTTTATGTACTCGATTTCGTCAAATGCCTCTTCGTAAATCTCATCTTTGTTGAAATTAGGATAGGAGCTAATGGATATGCTTTCCGTCTCCTCTTCATCTGTAGATGACATTCTGACCCCAAGCTCGCGAAGCCTTTGATAGATCTCCTCAGTTATAAAAGGAGCAATTGGATGAAGGAGTTGTAGGGAAGAGCTAAGTACTCTTACCAAAATCGCCTGTGTTCTCTTTCTTGCTTCGAGATCATCACCATTTAAGATTGGTTTTACAAGTTCTATATACCAATCACAAAAGTCACCCCAGATGAATTGATAGATAAGTCGTGACGTTTTATCAAACTCGTATTCTTCTAAAGAGTTTTCAATCTCCTGTATCGTTCTATTAAGCTTTGTGAGAATCCACTTGTCAGGGGTAGAAAGATTTAAACCAGTAGAGACGACCCGGCGGGTCGCCTCTACGTTATCCAAATTCATAAAAACAAACCTCGATGCATTCCAGATTTTATTCATAAAGCTTCTGTACCCTTCGATTATAGAAAGAGAAAGCTTTATATCCCTTCCCTGAGCGGCAAGTGCAGTTAGGCTGAATCTTAATGCATCTGCTCCAAATTCATCCATTATATCAAGCGGATCAATGACATTCCCCTTTGTTTTACTCATCTTCTCACCCTTCTCATCTCTGACAAGGGCATGGATATAAACATCTCTAAAGGGCACGTCATTCATAAGCTTAAGCCCCATCATCATCATCCTTGCGACCCAGAAAAAGAGTATGTCAAAGCTTGTGACTAGAACTGAGGTAGGATAGAAGACCTCAAGCTCTTTTGTTTTTCTAGGCCATCCAAGCGTTCCAAATGGCCATAGAGCAGAGCTGAACCATGTATCAAGGACATCAGTTTCTTGCTCGATATTGTGAGATGTGCAGTGTTCGCAGACGTTTGGTTCTTCAACTGAAACTGTTATTCCTTCACAGTCTTTACAGAACCAAGCTGGAATCCTGTGCCCCCACCATATTTGTCTTGATATGCACCAGTCCCTTATATTCCTCATCCATTCAAAATATGTGTTTTTCCAGCCCTCAGGGATAATTCTTGTTCTACCATCCTCAACCGCCTGAATTGCAGGAATAGAAAGCGGTTTAGTTCTGACAAACCACTGAAGAGAAAGCATTGGCTCAACAACAGTGCCGCACCTATAGCACTTTCCAAGCTGTAGCGAATAATCTTCCACCTTTTCTAAAATGCCTTCTTTCTCAAAGTCCTCGACGATCTGTTTCCTGCACTCAAACCTATCAAGCCCATTATATATTCCAGCGTTTTCATTCATTACTCCCTTAAAATCCATAATCTGAACTCTTGGAAGGGCGTGCTTGTTTCCGATTTCAAAATCTGCAAAATCGTGGGCCGGTGTGATTTTTAAAGCCCCTGTCCCCATCTCCATATCTACGCTTTCATTGGCGATAACAGGGATTTTTCGGTTTACGACTGGAAGTATTACCTCTTTACCAATTAGATGTTTATATCTCTCATCTTTAGGATTAACTGCAACGGCGGTATCACCCATCATCGTCTCAGGTCTCGTCGTTGCAACAATAATGTGGAGACTCGCCGAGTCGTCTCTACTTGTTTCAGATTGACCGTTCTTATCAGTAGAAACAAGTGGATACCTGAGATAATATAGCCTTCCTTTTGTGTCTTCACGCGTTACCTCTAGGTCTGAAAGGGCTGTATCGCAACGTGGACAGAAGTTTACAAGATAATGCCCTCTATAAATAAGCCCCTCTCTCCAAAACCTAACGAAAGCCTCTTTAACAGCAATAGAGAGCCCCTCATCCATCGTAAATCTTTCTCTTGACCAGTCACAGGAGGCACCAAGACTTTTTAACTGGACAATGATTCTATTTCCATATAGTTCTTTCCACTTTAAAACCCTTTTTATAAATCCTTCCCTGCCCAAATCCTCCCGCTTGATTCCCTCTTTAAGAAGCTCCCTTTCAACAACAGTCTGGGTAGCAATTCCCGCATGGTCAGTTCCGGGAACCCAGAGGGCGTTAAACCCCTTCATTCTCTTATATCGAACTAATATATCCTGGATTGTGTTATTTAAAGCATGCCCTATGTGGAGAGAACCAGTTACATTGGGGGGCGGAATAACAATTGTGAAGGAGGGTCTTTGAGATGAAATTGAAGCTTGAAAATAGCCTTTTTTAATCCAGAACTCTAGCCACTTCTCCTCCACCTTTTTGGGGTCATAGGTTTTTTCTAACTCTATCTTATTCGCCTCTTCCATGTTCGTAGTTCGTGAATCGGGTATCCAATCGTTCGGCTGAGCTCACGACGAAGTCACAAATCACGAACCCCGGTCCACGACTTACTCTTTAACAGGGGTAGGAACGGGTATTTCCGGCGCTTCGATTTCTACATCTACATTCCTATACATAGGCAGCCCGGTGCCAGCGGGTATTAATCTTCCCATAATCACATTTTCTTTTAGTCCGCGAAGACTATCTACCTTTCCTTCACAAGCCGCCTCTGTAAGCACCCTTGTAGTTTCCTGGAATGAGGCTGCAGAAAGCCAGCTATCAGTGCTGAGAGAGGCCCTAGTGATACCAAGAAGAAGTGGCTCTGCTGTCGCCGGTTTTCCGCCCTGAGAGGTAACCCTTTCATTCTCTTCAAAGAAGACGATCCTTTCAACTGGTTCTCCAACAAGGAATGTTGTATCACCCGGGTCCTTAACTCTCACGCGCTTTAACATCTGCCTTACTATAATCTCTATGTGTTTATCATTAATCTTAACTCCCTGGAGCCTGTAGACCTGTTGTATTTCGTCTACTAGATATCTCGCAAGGGCCTTCTCACCACGAATTCTCAGTACATCATGAGGATTTACAGCGCCGTCAACAAGCTGGTCTCCAGCCTTCACACGTTCGCCATCTCTAACTAGCACATGCTTTCCTCTTGGTACAAGGTAGTCCTTCGCTTCACCAATATCTGGTTTTACAACCATCTTTCTTTTTCCCTTTGAATCCTTTCCAAAAGATACGATTCCATCAATCTCACTCACAATCGCATGATCTCTAGGAAGCCTTGCTTCAAAGAGCTCTGCCACCCTTGGCAGTCCTCCAGTGATGTCCTTGGTCTTAGCCGTTTCTCTTGGAATCTTTGCAAATACATCCCCTCCATGAACCATATCACCTTCGTTCTTTTCAATAATCGCTCCAACTGGAAGGAGATACTGGGCCGCCTTTCCATGTTTATCGGTAACGACTATGGTGGGATGTAAATCGAGATTTTTCGATTCAACAACCACCTTTTTAAAAATTCCTGTTACCTCGTCCACCTGCTCCTTCATGCTTATACCCTCTTCAAGGTCCTGGAAGCTTACACGCCCATCTACCTCTGAGATAAATGGAGTGGTGTATGGATCCCACTCAGAAAGAAGCGATCCCCTTTTTATTTGGTCATCCTCTTCAGCCCTCAACTTCGCTCCGAGAACGAGCGGATACCTTTCACGCTCGTATCCCATCTCATCCACTATAGCTAGAATTCCAGTACGATTTATTACAACGAGTCTTCCCTCGTTATTCCTCACTGCCCTAACACCGATAAGCTTTACAACACCCTCGTGTCTGCTCTCAAGTGTACTTTCTGCAACCCTCTGACTAGCAGCACCACCTATATGGAAGGTTCTCATAGTAAGCTGGGTGCCAGGCTCCCCAATAGACTGGGCTGCTATAATCCCTACTGATTCTCCGATATTTACCAGAGCTCCTCTTGCAAGGTCTCTTCCATAGCAAAGCACGCACACACCTTGACGGGCCTCACAAGTAAGAACAGACCTTATTTTTAACTCCGTAATGCTTCCCGCCTCGTCGATAGCGTTCGCCGCCTGCTCGTCTATCTCTTCGCTTGCCCTTACAATAATCTTTCTAGTTACAGGATCTCTAATGTCTTCAAGCACAACACGACCTAGGATTCTCTCTCCTATCCTGTCTATTATCTCTCCACCTTCTATAAGTGCCCCAACTGTGATCCCATCAATCGTACCGCAGTCAAATTCCGTTATCGTTGCATCTTGAGCAACGTCAATCAACCTTCTAGTAAGGTATCCCGCATTTGCAGTTTTTAAGGCTGTATCAGCAAGCCCCTTCCTAGCTCCATGTGTTGAGATGAAGTACTGAAGCACTGTGAGGCCTTCACGAAAGTTAGATGTAATTGGCGTTTCAATAATCTCCCCTGAGGGCTTAGCCATAAGACCCCTCATCCCAGCAAGCTGGCGAACCTGGGTTTGGCTTCCTCTCGCACCTGAATCCACCATCATATAGATTGGGTTCATGCTTGGAGCTTGGATTTCAACCTCATTTTCGTCTTTTAAAATATCAATAGATAATTCCTTAAGCATCTCCTGAGCGATTTCATCGCTCGTCTTAGCCCATATATCTATAACCTTGTTGTACCTTTCACCATCAGTTATGAGCCCCTGAGAATATTGTGTTTGAACCTTTACTACCTCGTTATAAGCCTTATTTATTAGCTGCTCCTTTTTCTTTGGAATCTTCATATCATCAATTGAGATTGAAATCCCTGCTTTGGTCGAAAATTGAAACCCGAGCGTTCTCAAACGGTCTGCGAGTATAACTGTGCTCTTTCCACCAGCAACTCTAAAGCAGCTATCTACTAGTTCCTCGATAGCACGTTTTGTCATCACTTTGTTTACTAGTTCAAAAGCAACCTCTCTTGGCATGATCTCATAGAGCAGCATTCTGCCAACGGTAGTTTCATGCATCTTTTCATCAATTCTTACGCGTATCTTAGCATGAATGCCAACTTCATTAAAATCATAAGCCATCCTAACTTCTTCAATTGATGAAAAGGCCTTACCCTCTCCTTTCTCGAAGGGAACCTCTCTCGTCATATAATAAATACCAAGCACTATATCCTGCGTAGGAAGTATTATCGGTTTTCCGTGCGCTGGTGAGAGAATATTATTGGTTGACATAACAAGGGCCCTGCATTCTGTTTGGGCTTCAACAGAAAGCGGAACATGTACAGCCATCTGGTCTCCATCAAAGTCTGCGTTGTAAGCAGGGCATACAAGGGGATGTATTTGAATGGCTTTATCTTCAATAAGTTTTGGTTCAAAGGCCTGGATGCTTAGGCGATGAAGTGTTGGAGCACGATTTAGTAGCACAGGATGCTCCTGCACAACCTCATCAAGTGCATCCCAGACAACTGGTGCTTCTTGCTCGACAAGCTTTTTTGCAATCTTTATTGTCTGTGCCTTACCCCATTTCTCTAATTTTTGATATATAAAGGGTCTAAAAAGCTCAAGTGCCATCTGCTTTGGTATACCACACTGATGGAGTCTCAGCTCAGGGCCAATCACGATCACAGAGCGTCCCGAATAATCCACCCTTTTCCCAAGAAGGTTCTGACGGAACCTCCCTTGCTTTCCTTTTATAATGTCACTTAGACTTTTTAGTGGACGGTGATTGTGAGCTAGGACAGGTCTCCCGCGCCGTCCGTTTTCAAATAGGGCATCTACAGCCTCTTGAAGCATCCTTTTTTCATTCCTAACAATGATGTCAGGCGCCCCAAGCTCTAGTAATTTTCTTAGTCTGTTATTCCTATTTATTACACGACGGTAAAGATCATTTAAATCAGAAGTAGCAAATCTGCCTCCATCCAGCGGAACAAGGGGTCTCAAGTCAGGAGGAAGTATAGGGATTTTTGTTAGAATCATCCACTCGGCTCGGTTTCCAGATTGTCTAAAGGCTTCAACAATCCTAAGCCTCTTAGCGATCCTAGACCTCTTTATTAGAGATTTAGTATCCTTCATCTCTAATCTAAGATGTTCTGAGAGTTCGACAAGGTCTATTTTCTTAAGCATCTCCCTAACCGTTTCAGCCCCCATTCCAAACTTAAAAGTGGGTCCATGTTCCTCAAGTAATTTTCTGTACTTCTCTTCACTGAGGACCTCTCCAAATTTCAGTTGTGTTCCACCTGGATCTACAACTACATATGCCTCATAGTATAAAACCCTTTCTAAATCCTTTAGCGTCATATCCAAAAGCATTCCTATTCTGCTTGGGATGCTTCTCAAAAACCAGATATGAGCAACGGGTGAAGAAAGTTCTATATGCCCCATCCTTTCACGCCTTACTTTACTCGATATAACCTCTACGCCACATTTCTCACAGGTATGGCCCCTGTGTTTAAGTCTCCTATATTTTCCACAGAGGCATTCATAATCCTTTACTGGACCAAATATCTTAGCACAGAATAGACCGCTTCTTTCAGGTTTAAACGTTCGATAATTAATAGTTTCTGGCTTTTTTACCTCTCCTGAAGACCATTCCTTGATCTTATCAGGCGAAGCAATAGCAATCTTCACAGAAGTGTAGTCCGAAGGGTTCTTCGGTTTTTCAAAGAGGGTATCTATATCCACTTTTACCTTCCTCCCTTTTGTTTTTGTAATTCTACTTTTCCATTCCCGCCTTCCTCAATAAGGTCTATATCAAGTGCAAGGGCTTGAAGCTCTTTTACTAGAACCTTGAAAGACTCTGGAAGCCCAGGTTCAAAATTCATATCGCCCTTTACGACTGAATCGAATATTCTAGTTCTCCCGATTACATCATCGGATTTCACAGTGAGAAATTCCTGAAGTGTGTAAGAGGCTCCGTACGCTTCGAGTGCCCAGACCTCCATCTCTCCAAGCCTCTGCCCCCCAAAATGGGCTTTGCCACCAAGGGGTTGCTGTGTAACGAGAGAATAGGGTCCAATAGCCCTTGCATGAATCTTGTCTTCCACAAGATGATGGAGCTTAAGCATATACATAACACCTACAGTTACCCTTTGATCAAACGGCTCACCTGTGCGTCCATCAAAGAGTATCGTTTTCCCATCCTCCGGGAGCCCGGTGATTTTGAGCATCTCCTTTACTTCCCCTTCAGTTGCGCCGTCAAACACAGGAGACTCAATAGGCACCCCTTCTTTAAGTCTCTTCGTGAGTTCAACTACCTCTTCATCCTTTAATTCATCAATAAATCGCCTAATCCCCTTAGAGTCATAAATTTCCTTAAGCTTTCTCCTTAGCGATCCTGGGCTAAACTCCTGCTCAATATACTCATTTAGCTGTTGACCAAGCTCCTTTGCTGCCCAGCCCAGATGCGTCTCAAGAATCTGTCCTACGTTCATCCTTGAGGGAACACCAAGCGGATTAAGCACCATATCAACTGGGATTCCATCAGGAAGAAAGGGCATATCCTCTTCAGATAGTATCTTCGATATAACGCCCTTATTTCCGTGTCGTCCTGCCATCTTGTCTCCTACTTGGAGCTTCCTTAGTACTGCGACATGAACCTTCACTACCTTTAGCACCCCAGGAGGAAGTTCATCAGGTCGGGTCAGCTTGGCTATCTTATTGTTATAGACCATCTTTACTAAATCAATCTGTTCAAGAGTCTTTTCAATCGCTATTTTAACCTCGGTCTCTATTTTCTCTCCCTTTTCAACACTGATATCACCTAACTTTTCAAATGGTATAGGCTGAAGATCTTCTTCCGTTATCTCCGCACCCTTCTTAATCACCATTTTTCTATTTACCGTTAACCTTCCTGCAGCTACTTTGCCCACTAGGAGGGGTCTTATTCTTTCAATTGCACCTTCTTTCAAGATCTTTATTTCGTCATCACTGTCTTGTTTAAGACGCACTACCTCAAAATCCTCTATGCTCTTTGCCCTCTCGTCTTTATCTACCATTCTCGATGTTAGCATCTTTACATCAATTATAGTCCCGTATACCCCAGGATTCGCCCTGAGGGAGGTATCTTTTACATCACCTGCCTTATCTCCAAATATAGCCCTAAGAAGCCTTTCTTCGGGTGAAAGTTGGGTTTCTCCCTTTGGAGAAATCTTACCAACAAGTATATCTCCAGGCTTTACCTCAGCCCCAATTCTTATTATTCCACTTTCATCCAGATCCTTAAGCGTATCCTCGCCCACATTGGGAATGTCCCTGGTGATTTCCTCACGCCCAAGTTTTGTCTCGCGTGATATACACTCGAACTCTTCGATATGGATAGATGTGAATTTATCATCCCTTACAATCCTCTCGCTTATAAGGATCGCATCTTCAAAGTTGTATCCCCCCCATGGCATAAATGCTACGAGGATATTCTGCCCGAGAGAAAGCTCGCCGTGACTTGTCGAGGGACCATCTGCAATAACTTGTCCCTTTGTAACGTACTGTCCCTTTTTTACGACCGGCCTTTGATTCCAGCATGTATTCTGATTTGATCTTTGAAACTTTATCAAATTATAAATATCAACCCCAGCATCATTTCCATCACCCGTTACCATTACGACAATTTTAGACGCATCCACATACTCCACTATACCATCCCCCTTCACAACTACTGTTATTCCTGAATCCTTAGCCACTGTCTTTTCAAGTCCTGTCCCAACTAATGGTGCGGAAGTTCGAATAAGAGGAACAGCCTGACGCTGCATGTTAGATCCCATGAGCGCTCGGTTTGCATCATCATGCTCAAGAAACGGAATAAGAGCGGCTGATACCGAAACGAGCTGAGCCGGAGATACATCCATAAGCTCAACCTTTTCGCGCTCAGCCATGAAGAATTCACCTTTATGACGTGCTGATATAAGTTCAGACTTAAAGTGCCCGTCCTCATCTAAAGGTGCGTTTGCCTGAGCAATTACATATTTCTCCTCTTCAAAAGCGTTCAGATAAAAGATTTCAGAAGTTACCTTTCCGTTTTTTACAACCCTGTAAGGTGCTTGAATAAAACCATCATCGTTCACCTTCGCATAGGTACTTAAGCTAGATATAAGACCAATATTTGGACCCTCTGGCGTTTCAATTGGGCATATTCTTCCATAATGTGAAGCGTGAACGTCACGGACCTCAAACCCTGCACGCTCCCTTGTAAGCCCACCAGGCCCAAGTGCGCTTAGCCTTCTTTTATGTGTAATCTCAGATAACGGGTTCGTTTGATCCATAAATTGAGAAAGTTGTCCTGTTGCAAAGAACTCCTTTACAACTGAGATCACAGTCTTTGGTATAAGAAGCTCACTTGGCATCAGGTTCTCTACAGCTTGATACCCCATCTTCTCCCTTACTGACCTTGCAAGCCTCTCTAGCCCATGATAAAAGCGTTCCTCTACGAGTTCTCCAACTGTTCGAACCCTTCTATTACCTAGATGGTCAATATCATCAATCGAACCCCTAGCACCTTTGAGGTTAAGGAGATACTTAACTGTCCCCATTATGTCTTCCTTCGTTAATGTAAGATCGTCTTCAGAGACTTTGCGATTTAGTTTATAATTAACCTTAATCCGGCCTACCTTAGAAAGCCTATATGTGTCGGGATTAAAAAACAGGTTATAGAAGAAGTTTTCAGCAACCCCTAGGGTCGGTGGGTCAGTGGGTCTAAACTTTTTGTAGATTTCTGTAATCGCATCCCCGGAGGTTTTAATCTTATCAGCAAGAATGGTGTTTCTAAGTGATGCACTTATAGCGATGTTATCTATATAAAAAACCTTAAACTCCTTTATCCCTCGAGCCCTAATCTCTTGAAGTTTTTCCTCTTTTATCTCCTCGTTGAAATTAAGTAATACCTCCCCAGTCTTTCGATCCACAATGTCATCTGCACAATGTCTGCCTATTATGTCAATTATTTGAATGGGAATTCTTTCAAGCTTTGCCTGACGGAGTTTATCAATTAGGTTTCTTACAAACTTTTTTCCCTTTTTTACTATAACCTCACCAGTCTTTGGATCCACTATGTCTACACTAGATTTTTGATAAGAAAGAACCTCCGGGTCAACGCTCTTTTTTATCCCATCTGTTTCAAAGTAGATGGTTTCAGTTGGATAGAAATAAAGCATTATCTCTTTGGTGGTATAACCAAGTGCCTTGAGAAGCACAGTGACAAGAAACTTTTTTTTTCTATCGATTTTAACATGCAAGTGGTCCTTAGAATCGAATTCAAAATCAAGCCACCTTCCATCCTGTGGAACAATCCTGGCTGAGTAAGAGGTCTTTCCCACAATCTGGTCCTTATCTTTACCCTGATTGAAGAATACCCCCGGTGAGCGGTGTAGCTGATTGACTATAACCCTCTCGGTGCCATTTATGATGAATGCGCCATTTGGGGTCATTAGCGGAATCTCGCCGAAGTAAACCTCCTGCTCCTTTACATCCCTTATCGTTCGCTCACTACCAGAGCCTGATTGAGTATCCCATATCACTAGGCGAAAAATAACATAGAGCGGAGCGATGTATGTGTAACCCTTCATCCGGCACTCATTAGTTTCGTGCTTTGGCTTATCAAGACGGTAGCTAATATATTCAAGCGATGCGCGGCCATTGTAATCCTCTATAGGAAATACAGTCTTCAATGCACGGTGAAGTCCAATATCCCTTCTTTGATCGGGACTTACATCTCTTTGAAGAAACTCGTTATACGATTTTATTTGAACCTCAAGAAGATGCGGTATTTCCAGAACAGACGGAATCTTTGAAAAACTTTTTCTTTTATAAGTTTCTACTCCCTCGAAATTCACCTTATCTCTACCCCCTTTTTGTTTATTTTTCGTGGCTTGTAATTCGTGGATAGTGGCTCGTAATTCGATACACGATTCTCGATTCACGAACCACGGTCCTAATCAATTTCTGCTGTTGCGCCCGCTTCTTCAAGCTTCTTTTTCATGGCCTGTGCTTCTTCTTTCTTCACGTCTTCTTTCACAGTCTTTGGAGCCCCTTCAACAAACTCCTTCGCTTCCTTAAGGCCAAGTGAGGTAATCTCCCTTATGGCCTTTATCACTTGGATCTTGTTCTCTCCGACGGATTTTAGCACTACGTTGAACTCCGTCTTTTCAGCTTCAGGCGCTTTAGCTTCAGCCGCCCCGGCGCCGCCTACTTGTGTAGAGACCATAGCCACCTGTGGGGCGGCAGCCTTTACGCCAAATCTTTCCTCGATCTCCTTTATTAACTCCGAAATCTCAAGCATACTTGCGCGCTCAAGATATGAAATTACATCGGCTCTTGTAACATCAGCCATTGTCTAAAACCTCCTTTTTGTGATTAGTATTTAGTGTCGTTACTAGATAGACCCCTTTTCTAAAAATTTCTATAACTGTTTATACCTCTTCCTTTTTCTCTTTTAGATCTTCGAGTGCGTTTAATGTGTATAATAAACGCCTCTCGAGCTCCATCAACGTACTCATAAAATTAGAGATAGGAGATGAAAGTAGTCCGAGAAACTCTGTTAAAAGTGCTTGTCTTGAGGGAAGTTGTGAGAGCTTTGAAACATCGCTAACACCAATTACCTTGCCTTCAACAATGCCACCCTTTAATTTAAGTACAGGCAACTGCTTGGCAGATTCTGAAAAGATCTTAGCAACCGCCACTGGATCCTCTTTGCATATTGCTACAGCAGTGGCTCCCTCGAACAGTTCTTTTATCCTTTCTATATCAGTCTCAAGAGATGCTATTTTAAGAAGCGTGTTCTTAGCAACCTTAAAATCAGCCCTAGCCTTTTTAAGACGCCGCCTTAGCCCTTCTACCTCCTTTACAGTTAGCCCCTTATATTCAACGACAAATAGTGAAGGATTTGTTTTAAATCTCTCATTAAACTCTTTTACAACTTGCTCTTTGACAACCTTAGTTAACATTATTCTGCTCCTTATTAAAATGATGCACGATGCATGAGGTTTTTATCTGTATCCTGTATCTTGCATCCTGTATCTTGCATCTCATGCTGCTATCTCAAATCCCTTTAGCTCATCGCGGATGCTTAAGGGATCAACCTTTATTCCCGGACCCATTGTAGTAGAAAGCACAACCTTTTTGATGAATGTACCTTTCGACGAAGATGGCTTCATCCTTGTGATTGTATCCATAAGCACAAGAAAGTTCTCTCTAAGCTTATCTGAACCAAAAGAGGCCTTTCCAACCGGGGTATGAATAACACCGCCCTTATCATTTTTTATCTCGATTCTCCCCGCTTTTGCTTCCTTAACCGCTTTTCCTATCTCGAAAGTTACAGTCCCAACCTTCGGGCTTGGCATAAGTCCTCTAGGACCGAGTATCTTACCAAGCTTTCCCACCAGGTTCATTACATCGGGGGTTGCGATAGTAACCTCAAAGTCAAGCCAATTTTCTTTGGAAATCTTCTCGATTAAATCTTCAGCGCCGACGTAATCTGCACCTGTCTCCTGAGCCTCTTTCACCTTGTCACCTTTTGCAAAAACCAATACCCTCACACTTCTTCCTGTCCCGTGTGGAAGAACGATAGCTCCTCTAACCTGCTGGTCGGCCTGACGTGGGTCAATGCCGAGTTTGACTGCAGCCTCTACAGTTTCATCAAATTTCGCAGTTTTTGTTTCTTCAACTATCTTTATCGCTTCCCGAACTTCATACAGTTTTGTAGAATCAATCTTTTTTTTAGCTTCTAAGTACCTTTTCCCTCTCGCCATCTTCCCTCCTTAAACATTAAACATATACTGTTTAATTTTGTAACTATTCAGCCACTAAATACACGATGCAGGATGCATGATTCACGATTCATGTTTGTATTACATCCTGTATCTTGTATCATGCTATACAACCTCAATACCCATACTCCTTGCAGTTCCCTCAACAATCTTAACTGCGGCTTCTATATCATCAGAATTTAGATCAGGCAGCTTTATATTAGCTATTTCTCTTACCTGTGACCTTGTGACCTTACCTACCCTTACCCTTGATGCTGTACCTGAGCCCTTATCCAATCCTGAAGCCTTTTTTAACAAATATGACACCGGAGGAGTTTTAATTATAAACGAAAATGACCTATCTGCATAAACTGTCACTATAACAGGAAGTATTCCATCCATCTTTGATGTCTGTGCATTAAACGCCTTACAAAATTCCATTATATTTACGCCCTTTTGTCCAAGAGCCGGTCCTACAGGAGGAGAAGGCGTTGCCTTCCCAGCAGGAACTAAGAGCTTTACTTCTCCAATTACCTTTTTCATCCTAAATTCTCTCCACTTGAGTGAAATCCAATTCTATTGGCGTTGTCCTACCAAATATTGTTACCAGAACCTGAACCCTTCCCTTTTCAGGTTTGACTTCGTCAATAAGACCCGAGAAATTTGCAAAAGGACCATCTGTGACTCTAACAGTTTCTCCCTTCTCAAATGTAACCCTAGGTTTTGGTTTCAGGGTTCCTTCTTCTATTTGCCTCTTTATCTTAATAACCTCTTTTTCATCTATACTAGGAACGGAATCAGGGTCAATCTTTCCTTCTTTCAGCTTACCACCGACAAACCCTATCACCTTTGGTATGTTTCTAATAAAATGCCAACTTCTCTCGTCAAGCCCCATGTTGACTAGGATGTACCCTGGGAAAAATCTCCTAAATGAGGTTTTCTTTCTGCCACCTTTTGCTGGCTCGATGATGGTTTCAGTAGGCACTAAAACCTCATGAACAGATCCCTCCATCCCTTCTAGTTTGACCCTCTCTTCAATTAAGGCCTTTACACGATCCTCAAAGCCTGTATTTATGTGAACCACGTACCACCTATAAGCCATACCTATTTATTTCTCCGTCTCTCCTAACTCAAAACGTACTTTACTATTAATGAGAACAAGAAGTCTATTGCTCCCAAAAATGATGCAAGAATAATACAAATAACGATAACAGCCCCGGTCGAACGAATTGATTCCCTAAGGGATGGCCATGATATGCGCTTTGTTTCAACCTCAATATCCTTAAAAAACTGAACAAGCCTAGCTATTAATTCATTTATTCTTTCCATTTCTCCTCAGTTATAGCCATGAAGGCAATTTGACGTTATTCGTTAATCTCTTATTTTGCAAAAATTATTTCATCAAGTATCATAGAGCAAATACATAATTTACAGGGCAGGAGGGACTCGAACCCCCAACCGCTGGATTTGGAGTCCAGTGCTCTACCAAATTGAGCTACTGCCCTTAATAAAATGATGCATGATACAAGATTCATGATGTACATTGCCTCTTGTATCCTGCATACCGCATCTTTCCATCCTGAATCCTGTATCTTTACTTTGTCTCCTTATGTAAGGTATGGCGTCTACACCATCTGCAGTATTTCTTGAGCTCCATTTTATCCCTATGGGTTTGTCTGTTCTTTCTAGTAGAATAATTCCTTCTTTTACAGTCGCTGCAAGCAAGTGCAATAATTACAGTGTTATCTGCCATTTAGGACCCCACTACTGAGTGATTTTAGTAACTACTCCTGCTCCTACCGTCCTTCCCCCTTCTCTTATTGCAAATCTTAACCCCTCTTCCATCGCCACCGGCGCTATCAACTCCACATCCATGTTCACATT
>JAHFBK010000036.1 GCA_023250035.1 Candidatus Dadabacteria bacterium | reverse complement strand
CCAAGTGCCAAGGCACCATACCGAAATCGAGGTGTAGTGCTGCGCGAGAACGCAAGCCACCTAGAACCCAAGGCAAGCGTGGCGCCCAACGGCGCAACAAAGCGAAAACCGAACAACAGATAAAGGTAGGGAATGATGATTGCGGGCGGATGACCGCCCCTCAGGTTTGAGCCGAAGACCGCAAAGAACAGCAATGGAGGCACGAGCAATAAACCGATAATGGCAACGGCGATGATTAACATGGCTTTCAAAGTTTCGTCCTGTCGTGCTAACTATGTAATTGGGCGGAATTTTTCCATGCAATCACCCTACACGGGGTGTTATATGGAAATCCCTGCTCCGTTCACTATTGTTAGGGAATATATTTAAGAGTTCTTCCTAATTCAAGTAGGTGCACAGAAAAATTATAGAATAACGCCCCAAGAAACTTTTCGATCAAATTCGTTAGGCTAAATAGCACAAGCGCTATTACAGTTGCCACCGATAATCCTAGTTCACTTGAATCAGGTGTCACATACCGTTCCGAAAATACAACTTCAGATGTAGAATATGCCTGGATAACATATATAATTACTCTAAGACAGTATACAATTCACTTATGATTTAATAGGTATGAACGAGAAAAAGCCCACCCCTCAAGAAATAGCAGAAGAAAACAAGAAGATAAGGATGCTTAGATTTATGGTTGATTTTACAGTATCCCTCATCTATCAAGGCAATCTAACAAAAGATGAAGCTGTCGAACATTTTCTAAAAGTAAGGGGCTTTGCTTTAAGACTCTTTCCCGGAAAGGAAGAAGCCTTTGAGATAATATACGCTCCTAGATTCAAAAGAATCATTACTGAAATATATGGACTCCACTGAAAAAGAAAGCGTAACCAATCTCTATTATGAAACCCCACCATCTCGTGAAGAAGCTGAAGCCATTCAGAAAGAGCTTCAAAAAAGGGTCATTACGCAAAATGGCTTTAAAGAGATAAAAAGAGTAGCAGGGATAGACCTTGCGCCTATCCAGGGTGAAGAAAGACTTGTATGCGGCATAATTGTTTTTTCGTTCCCAGAACTCGAAGAACTAGAAAGGGTTTCGGCAAGGGTTGATGAGCAGTTCCCTTACATACCAGGACTCTTAGCTTTTAGAGAAGGACCAGCGATAATCGAAGCCTTTAAAAAGGTCAAATACAAACCTGACCTGATTATGGTTGACGGACAGGGGATAGCCCATCCACGTGGGCTCGGAATCGCAAGTCATGTTGGGGTGATTCTAGATATTCCATCAATCGGTGTAGCAAAGGAAAGACTGTATGGTAAATACAACGAACCACTTGACAGTGAAGGCTCATGGACTCCTCTCATAAACCCCTATAAAGGAAACACCATCGGTGCTGTAGTTAGAACCAAAAAAGGAACGAAGCCTGTTTTCGTTTCAATTGGGCATAAAATAGATTTGAGAACTGCTGTAAGAATCGCACGTGAATGCACTAAGGGTTATAGAATCCCTGAACCTACAAGAAAGGCAGATATTTTTGTCGCACATTTAAAAACAGTAAAATACTAAAAACTGTGCAGCCCCTAAGGCCTATAGTCTGTGTCGAGGCCAGTCGAAACGGTGCAAAGGTTTATTCGCAAGGTTTGAGGCGTAAGAGGTAAAGCAATCGCCTAACACCTAACGATTAAGGATCGAACAATGCCTGAGCGATTTTCTTGGATAATCCCTGGGAAGCTTTCAGGAATGGAAAGGCCGGGTTTAGCCTCCGGACTGGAAGATGACTTAAAATTCCTAAAAGATGCTGGGATTGACATAATTGTCAACCTTGAAGAACACTTGAGAAATTGGGATGGATTCGAAGTAAAGCATATTCCAATAAACGATTTTAAGGCCCCAAAACTGGCTGACATTGAAGAGTTCGTAAAATTTATTGACAGTAAAATCCAAGAAGGGAAACGGATTGTAGTTCATTGCTACGCTGGCATGGGGAGAACAAATCTTATGCTTGCAAGCTATTTTGTATATTTAGGTATGGAACCAGATAAGGCTTTAGATTTAGTAAAAGAGAAGCGACCTTATTATGCTGTAAATGAAGAACAGGAAGAGGCGTTAAGAGAGTACTTCTATATTTTTCATCTAAGCGGAATGCGGAATATAGTTCCGAACAATCTTTAGATTTTCTGAATCCTTTCAAGCACTTATACCATCCCCAAGGCACATATGCTTAAAAATTTAAATGGTAAGAAAAGCGTGTATAAACTAAATGGAATAAGCATAATCTAGTATAAATAAGATAAAGCTTGACAATGAGAATATAATAAAATATAATTCAGCATAAATGAGTTAGCATTATAAATGGATTAATAACGAAAGGAGGTTTAAGCATTCTGTAACCTAATAAAAGCTCTGCTTTGGGTTAAAGTACACATGGTTTAAAACTAAAATGGTAGAGCTTTTTTGCAAAAGTAAGTTATGAGAGTAAGTTATACGGTAAAAGAGGTTGCACAAGCCCTTAAGGTATCTCCCATTACGATTTACCGTATGGTTAGTGACGGGAGATTAAAAGCTGCCAGAATCGGAAAGGCTCTCAGACTTACTCCTGCTGACTTAAAAGCATTTCTAGGAGAAGAACGATATAAAGAGCTATTTGAAGTAGAAGAAGAGATAAGGAGAGATAGAACAGGCTGATAATCGGCAGATAGTCCTCTAAGGGCAGTTCGGTGAAAGAGAAGAAAATACGAAAAAGAGAGAAATCATATAAAGACATGAAAAAAGAGGTGATTAGAGATGAAAGGAACTATAAAGAAGTTGATTAGAGAGCGAGGGTTTGGATTTATTAGCGCAGAAGACGGAAGAGAGATATTTTTCCATACCACAGCCCTTCAGGGTATGACCTTTGACTCCTTAATCGAAGGTCAATCGGTAGAGTTTGATGTTGAGAAAAGCCCTAAGGACTCACGGAGCAAGGGTCCTAGAGCTATAAATGTACAGAATGAGAAGCAAAATTAACTGACTGGGGAGAACAGAGGAGAAGTTAATCTTCTTAATTGTATTCTTCTTTCATCTGAGATTTTTGATTAAAAGAAGAAACAATTCTCTACAGCTACTAATAAGGAGAGAAAAATGATAAATAAATCACTTGAGATAGCAGAAAGGGAGTGGGAGCATATAAGACACACACTTGAGATGTGTGGGGATATAGGAGACTTTAACCCTGTGGATCTCAGGAACTCGGAATGGTTTATTGGACAAGAATATGAAGGGTTTATATCAAACATTGTTGAGATGGATAAGAAGCTTTCCCAATACGGATATTCTACACCTGAAGCCTTTAATATGTTTATTTGGCTTGCTTTGATGGCAGCAGAAAAGCTTGGACTTAAGGAAGAACTAGCTTCTGATTTTGGAATAGGCTATGGCTTTGTTCGCACAGGATTGCCTGCATATCTTCTGTTAGAGCCTAAGCAGATTCTTTTCTGTAGGACGTTCTTCCCTCTTGGGGGAGTGTGGTATCTTGACTGGGATTTTAATCCTTCATTGGTGAAGATAAAACTTAAAATTGTCTTTGAGAGATTCAGGAATTGGCAGAATAATCCTCAACTCTATACACAGGACTTTGAGCAATTTCAAAGTATCGGGGAAACATGGAAAGAATGGGAGGAGATTAACAAATACATTTAACGTCTGCTTGGACGATAAAGAGAGTTGAATTTATTAAGTCAAACTCACGTTACCCTATCATACAGATGTTGCTGGAAAAGGCAGGCATCGAAAAAGTGATGACCTAATCAATAGTGTTCGAGTCAAAGTTAAGGAACTACTTTACTATAATTTATTTCAAGACCGCGAATATCTATCAGTCAGAGTGGGAAACACCCTGAGGTTGCTATTACGTAGAGGTTCCGTGAACCAAAACTCATTGAGTCTTTTATTCCACTCATAGGGATTTGATAGAGCTGATATAGTGATTCCCGCTGGCTACGATATTGATGAGTATTCCCACAAAACGTTGGAATCCAAGTGTTAACTGTTAGATATAGACTGCATGTATTTAACCTTAAATTTTAGTGCCTTCTGATAAATTCACATTTGGTGGTATTAGTTTACTACCACACGGTTTACATACATGAAGAGTTTTGTCTGCCAAAGGAAGATCGCCCTTTCCGTATATACTCTCCTGCTGAAGAACTTTAAAGTATACTTCATAACCTGATTGGATTTCATTTCCGCATAAATCACAAATGATTTTTATACTCATGATTTTCTCCTGATTTTATTATATCATATCCTTCCGAGGTAAATATGGTTAGAGATATAAATGAGAAGAAAAGTGAGTATCAAACCAAACAAAGGTAGAAAGTCTTTGTGGTTTTCCTTGGATTAAGAAACAAATGTAGGAAATATGCTTAACTGGTTAACACTCGGAAATGGTATTAGAGAAACCTCAAATCTCAAATAAATCTAGAAATAACTGGCATCTCTGGTTATTTTCGGGTAGAATTATTAAAAATCTAAATTGACTTATATAGAATTATTAGATAGGAGAAAAAATGGGTAGTAATTATCCAAAAGAAATAATTGAGCAATTAAAATTTGGTCAAGGAAAAACGTTTTACGGTGATGCGACCCTAGTAATCCTAAAAGCCTTTCTTCAATCAGGTGTAAGCTACTTGGGTGGGTATCCAGGATCGCCTACAGCGGGTCTAATTGACGCTATATCCGATGCCTACGAACCTGTATTAAAAGACATGGGGATATATTTTGACTGCTCAGGGAATGAGGCCTCGGCAGCAGCGCTTCTTTCAGCATCTATTAGCTATCCAATACGTGGTTCAGTGAACTGGAAAATCGTAGGAACTAACGTTGCATCAGATGCCCTTTCGCATATTTCTTCTTCAGGCGTTACAGGTGGAGCTATGGTTATAGTTGGAGAAGACTATGGTTGTGACAGCACATGCGTTGCAGAAAGGGCGCTTCCCTTTGCGCTCAAATCCACGATGGCTGTGATTGACCCAAGAGGAGACCTGCAGCATTTAGCAAAAATGGTTGAAGAGGGATTTAAGCTCTCTGAATATACACACATGCCGGTGATGTTTCTTTTATCTACAAGGGTCGCACACATAAGAGGAAAAATAACCTGTAAAGATAATATCCAGCCAAAGATAAGTATGCTGAGCCCCCTTAATGACTTAACTACCGACTTAAATAAAATACCCCTTCCACCATTTACGTATGAGCAGGAAAGAAATAAGTTTTCTGAAAGAATACCTGCAGCAAGGCAATTCATCGTAGAAAGAAGGCTTAACGAAATTATCGAGGGTAATGATCAGAACTTAGGAATAATCACCCATGGAACGATATTCAACTCCATGATGAGGTGTCTATATAACCTAGGTGAAGCTAATCTTTACGGTGAAAGTAGAATTCCGATACTCAATCTAAACGTGATTCATCCACTTGTTCCAGAAGAAATCGTCAATTTCCTGAGAGATAAAAAAGCCGTCTTAATAGTTGAAGAAGGGATGCCGAATCTACTCGAAGAGCAGATAAGAGCGACCGCTCAGAGAGCAAAATTAGGTGTTGATATTTTTGGTAAGGACATCCTCCCTCAAGCCGGTGAATACACACCAGACCATATAATTAAGGGTATCGGCAGTTTCCTTCTTAAGAATACAACCTCTACTTATGAAAAAGAAAGAATTGAAGAAAAAAGCGAATACATAGCAAAGCATAAAGAAAAGGCGGCAAACTTTCTTAAAGAGTCAATAACAAAGAGAAACCCTGTTTTTTGCACTGGTTGTCCTGAGAGACCGGTCTTTACCGCAATAAAGATCCTTGAAGATAAATACGGTAAATCTTACTATGCTTCGGATATTGGGTGCTATTCAATGAGTGGACTTCCACCTTTTGACCTCAGCAATTCAATCACTGGAATGGGGATTGGACTTGCTTCAGCAGGTGCCCTTTCCCGAATGGCTAATAAGAGAGTAATCTCATTTATGGGAGATGGCACCTTTTGGCATAGCGGACTTACGACTAGTATTACAAATGCCGTATATAACAAACAGGATGCGGTCCTAATTATCCTTGAGAATTTCTGGACATCCATGACTGGTCATCACGAAAACCCTGCTTCAGGAAGGAACATGAGGCAGGAAGGCGTCGGTATGGATATTGAAAAGGCACTCAAGGGAGCCGGTGTTAATTGGATCAAAAAGGTTAATCCCTATGATCTACATGAATCAATGGGGGCTCTTGAGAAGGCTTACAAAGCGGATAAAGGATTGAAGGTAATAATTTCGAAAGCTGAATGCCAGTTAGAAAAAACTAGGAGAGACAAGGTTGTAATAAAACGTAAAATCGAATCTGGAAAGCGTCTGGTTCAGCCAAGACTAGGCGTTGATCCAGATATTTGCACAGGAGACCACTCATGTATGAGATATAATGGATGCCCTTCCCTCACCCTTAAAGAAAGCCCAACCATACTAAGGGATGACCCTATCGTTAATATAGAGCACTCGTGTGTAGGCTGCGGCTTATGTGGAGAGATAGCTCATGCTGCCGTACTTTGCCCTTCATTCTATAAGGTTGAGGTAATTAATAATCCGTCTTTGTTTGATAAACTATCTGATAAGATCAATCGCTTTTTTCTTCACCTAATTACCAGAAACGGATGGACAAACTAACACCCATATTCGGATAACTATTCAGCCAAGAATTAGCACATATGGACACTAATGGAAATAAGCAGGATGTGGGATGCACGATGCAGGATACGGAGTTGCAACTTTCGTGCATCATGAATCATGTATCATACATCTTCCATCATTTTATTCGTTTAAATTCGTATTTATTTGTAGTTAAATATCTACAATTTCGGATTGGCTACATGCAAACCAATCATGGAAAGAAGTAGTGAATTATTAAAGATCTTAATTCCAGCTGTAGGAGGGCAAGGAGGCGGGGTTCTTACAGAATGGTTTGTTCAAGCCTTTTTTCTAGAGGGTTTTGAAGTTCAGGGAATAGGGCTTCCAGGGCTTTCACAGCGTGGTGGTTCAACGGTTTACTACCTTGAAGCGCATCCAAAAATTAACTCAGATGAAAAACAAATTATCTTCTCACAATACCCAGTTCCAGGTGACGTGGATGTGATTCTAGCTCAAGAATTTTTGGAACTAGGGAGGGTGCTTGAACAGGGATATGGATCGGATAAAACAACGATTGTAACAAGCACACACAGGATTTATTCTACTCTTGAAAAAATGCCGATAAGTAGCGGCATATTCTCAGATGAGAATTTAAGGAAACTTGCGATAAACTTCTCATCTAAATTTATCGGGTTTAACGCACTAGATATAGCGAAGGAAAATGGAATGGATGAACTTGGGGTAAACGCTATACTCTTTGGTGCGCTAGGTGCCTCAGATACACTACCAATAAGCGAGGCCACTTATCTAAAAGCGATTGAGCAGGCAGGAGTTGCAGTAGGTAGCAACATTAAAGCATTCAGAATCGGGTGGGACCTTATAAAGTCAGGAAAGTACACAGAGCAGAAAGCAAAGCCGCAACAAAAATGGGAAGAGTTTATAAAAGAAAGGGTTGAGAAGTTAGATGCCGGAAGCGGTCAAGAGTATATTAAATTGATCAGCGAAATAGAAAGTCAATATCCTCCACGCCTCTGGGAAATCCTAGCAGAAGCACTTTTTAGGTTGATTGATTATCAAGACGTTTGGTACACAAAAAAATACCTTAGAGAGCTTCAAAGAATCTATGACATAGATAGGGAGATGAAGGGAGGGTTTAAGCTCACTGAATTATTTGCCAAGAACCTTGCCCTTTGGATGAGCTATGAAGATGGAATCCGCGTTGCCGATCTCAAGATTAGACCTGAAAGATTTAAACGAATCAAAGAAGAAATGAGACTCAGGGACGATCAAATGTTTCGTGTTACAGATTACTTGAAACCAGACGCTGAAGAGGTTTATGGACTCCTCCCAAATCTTTTAGTAGCTCCAATAGTTCGATTTACCGAAACTGACCTCTTCAGAAGCTTCTGGCCCGAGAGTAAGAAACTAACTGTTGGGCAAAAACCCATAACTACTTCTTTCTCAGGGTTTCTAAGGCTATGGCTCGTTACAAAACTCAAGTTTATGAGACCGTATTCTTATCGCTATCACAAGGAACATTCGTTGATTAAAAAATATAAGAGTAACGTAGAAAAATTCGCAAGGTTAAATTACGAACTTGGGTGCCTCGTAGCAAAAAGCGCCGAGATGATAAAAGGGTACGGGGGGGTAAGAAGAAGATCAATGGATGCGTTCAAAAGATTCCTTGATAATATTATTACCCCACTTGTTGAATATGAAAAAAAGTCAAGAAAAGCCTTTCATATGTCTTTGGATATTGGAGAAAAATCCCTTAAGCTCATCTCAACCTCGACTGAAGGAATAAATCAAGCTGAAAAACTTGCTCAGGATGTCATGCAAGGAAAGGCTGCTTAGATAGTCTAAAAATATTACCTATCGAGTTTGGTTAAACTCATAACAATAAGAATAAGAACGGTAACTTTTATATTCTCGAAATTAAATAAGGTTATTCAGTAATCGACACTCTAAGCGTGCTATAAGTTTTGGGTTAACGCCTTTTTTATAATCCAAAAAGTTGGTTATTAAGAGAAAAGCCCTAGAGAACAGTTTTATAGCAGATGCGATGCTTGGCAAACTTACTAAGTGGCTTAGGCTTGCTGGTGTTGACGTTGAATACGACAAACAAATAGATGACGATACCCTTATAAAGCGCGCCATGTACAATGGTCTAGTAATACTTACAAGAGATAGATCTATCGTGAAGAGAAAGGACGTTCCAGACCATCTTCTTATCTGGAGCAATCACTTACCAGAGCAGGTTCTGGAGTTTATACAAGTTTTTGAAATTGATACACTCGAGAGTGCTTTCACAAGATGTATACGCTGCAATAACTTACTTGAAGAGGTAGAAAAGGATTCTCTAGAAGGACAGATACCTCCATATGTATGGAAAACTCAGAATGAGTTTAGGCGATGTAACAACTGCAAGAGAATCTACTGGGCTGGAACACATCGAGAAAACGCAGAAAGCTTTTTGAGAAAGGTTATCGGAAATTTCAAGGAATAAGGTAAATAGCAGTTTAAATTTTTTGATTCTCTCTTTATAATTTCATTATCAATCAGATAAAATCTGAAGCTTGACAGAATTCAATTAAATTAACGGAGGTAACTCAATGAAAGCGATAAGATATCATGAATTTGGTGGCGTTGAAGTTCTAAAATACGAAGACGTGCCTGAGCCAGAAATTTCGGACAATGAGGTTCTAGTTCATGTAAAAGCCGCCTCTCTAAATCACGTTGATTTACGTCTAAGGTCGGGAAAGTCTCCAAGGCCCGTTGACTTGCCACACATCGGTGGCTTGGATATTTCAGGTGATGTGGTAAAGACTGGGAAAAATGTTACTGTGGTAGCAGAAGGAACACGAGTTGTTATTGAACCCGCAGTAAGATGCGGTAAATGTCGGTTCTGTCAAAAAGGCGAGTCAAATTTATGTGTTGCTGCGAAAGTGATAGGCGTCAATCTTTATGGTGGATTTGCAGAATATGTGAAAGTTCCAGGGGCAAACGTTGTTCCGATTCCAGATAACCTTTCATACAATGATGCCTCCACCATTCCTATTTGTTCTGTCACAGCCTGGTATGGCCTTCTTGAGAGAGGAAATCTCAAACCCGGTGAAACGGTTCTTGTTCATGCAGCGGGAAGTGGCACAGGAAGCGCCGCCGTTCAAGTAGCAAAACTCTCAGGTGCGTACGTTATCGCAACTGCAGGAACTGATGAGAAACTCGCTAAAGCAAAGGAACTAGGGGCAGATGAAACTATAAATTACAATAAGACTGATTTTGCAGAGGAGGTTAAAAAAATAACCAATAAAACTGGAGTGGATGTAATATTTGATCAGATTGGCGCCTCGGTATGGGACAAAAATATTCAGTCACTTGCTCCAAGGGGAAGGTTACTTCTTGTGGGAGTTGTCGGTGGTGGTGCTGCCTCAGCAAATCTAGGAGCACTTATCATGAGAGATATCTCTGTTCTCGGAGTTACTGTATTTAATGCTGCACGGAAGGATTTATCAAGCGTTGTGAATTTAACCTCCGAGGGTAAGCTTCGTCCTGTTATTGATAAAGCGTTTAGGCTAGAAGAAGCTGCTGTGGCGCAAAAGCTTCTTGAGGACAGAAATCAATTTGGTAAGGTTATTTTAAACCCCTGACGGGACTGAATTTAAGTTTACATCTTTTCTAACTTGCTAGTACATTTGCAATTCGTGGGAAGATATATTCCGCCACATCTCGTCGCGATCCTCCTCCCGTGATTATCAAATATCTGCCCTGACAAACATCTTCTGCGCACTCTTTTACTTCTTTTACAAGCTCTATAAAAAAGTCCTGCGTCAATCCAATATCGCCGTAATCCCCCTCACATGTGTCATGTCCGAGGAAATGGAAGATCATTGCTGGCATAAATTTTTTAGCTCTCGGAATGAACTCTCTTCTGACAAGATCAAGGTAATCATTATTGTTTGAACGCCAGCCAACGCCTACACAGACATTTGTTCCATCTGCATAGCTCGAATCACAAAAGCACACGTGGAGAAGGGATGAGTCATGTTTAAACATTTCCCTATCCCCGTCTCCATGATGACAGTCCGTATCAAGTAGGGAACATTTATTTACTCCCATGCCTTCTCTTATTGTGTAAACAGCAGGCGCTACACAGTTTAGATAAGTTCCACCCCATGCTTGTGTGGGTCCTGCATGATGCCCCGATGCGCTATTGAATAAAAGTCCGTTCTTTAACTCACCGCTCATTATCTTCATGCTTGCTATAACGCAGGCACCAACCGAATAAAAAGCGTTTTTTCCATACGGCCTGGTTTTTAGATTTTCTATCATTTGCTCCGTATGAAATTTTAGGAGTAAATCTTCCAACACAGGTTCATGCTCAAAGAGCTTAACATTGGGTAATTTAAGTACATCTCCAAGAACTTCAGGGAAGTTGATAAACTTAGGCCCAACCACTGGCCCCGGACTTGTCTTAAATATGTGGCTATAGAATATTCCGGTTGTCATCTACTCCTCCTCTTTTAATTGATAAATGCTCGTTAGTGAAGCGAAATTGCCCAACATCAGGATTATCATAAGATACTATTCGAGAACTCCTCAATACCGAATGACTTGAACTTTATTACCATAATTTGCCCTATTAAATTAACCCCTTCGAAATACAACCGAAAGCAGCGGAGGAGCTAAAAAAGTAGTTAGAACTACTGTAGAAACTAAGGCAGAAAAAACCTCGTCTGAAAAAAGCCCTGTGCTCTTTCCTAACTGGGCAAATATTAGCCCTACCTCTCCCCTTGGAAGCATCCCTAAACCAATAGCAAGCCGATTTATTCCTTTCCTAGTCGCAAGGTAGCCGCTTGCTAATTTCCCTATAACAGCTACGGCAGTAAGCACAAAAACAATAAGTAGAATTCTATGGTTCCCTGGATTAAATGGGTTAAGCACACTAAGGTTTACAGATACACCTACCATTACAAAAAATACAGGGGTAAACACATTTACTAGCGGCTTTAAATTCTCTTCTATAACTTCTTTCCTATGCGTACCAGCTAGAACTGTGCCAGCCGCAAAAGCCCCTATTATTAAAGCCAACCCTGCTTTATCGGCTAGATATGAAAGCACTATAGCAAAGACAAAAGCAGCTATGAAAAGAACCCCTCTTCCACGCATACGATCAACTAGCTTAATTAGTTGTGGTGCTAGGATGTTCCCTATAACTACAGCGGCTACAAGAAATCCAATAGCCTTTATTAATCCGACTCCTACTATTTTTATAGAAACCGAGCCCGTCTCAGCCAACACGGTTACAAGAGATAAGATTACTAAACCTAAAACATCATCTATAACGGCTGCTCCAATTATTATCTTAGATTCCAAATAATCGAGCCTTCCAAGATCTGCAAGTACTTTAGCGGTAATGCCTATACTTGTAGCAGTTAAGGTCGCTCCTGCAAATATAGAAACAGTATTATCTGCTCCAAAGGCCCTCATAGCTGCATAACCAAATGCGAATGGTAGTGCTATTCCTCCTATTGCGACAAGGAGTGAATCAATACCTACTTTAATTAACTCTTTGATCTCTGTCTCTAACCCGATTTCGAACAGGAGAAGGATAACACCTACCTCAGCCAGGAACTCAAGCGTGTGCTCGTGGTGTATTAGTCCAAGCAGGCTCTCCCCTATGATTACTCCTGCTATGAGTTCTCCTAAAACCCCGGGCTGACCCACCCTTTCAGCAAGGTCTCCCACCACCTTTGCTGAAACCATTATGATTATCAAACTTAACAATATTTCGGCTATAGGCATCTTGTCTTACTTCAGATGGAAACTACATTTTTTTTCTAACCCTCGATTCCCCAAGTTGTTAGAACCTTTCTCCCTTACCAAACATTTTTAAACTAAATCCTCCTAAGCTAAAGTTGGGTAAGCTTAATATATAGTTTGATTTTACTAACATAAGATACTTCCCTTAAATTAGGTCTGCTAGATATTCATCTGGGTTTATCGACTTAGTCTTTAACTTTCTCATATACACATCCTAACATTTAGAATCTATTTGTTGAATTGGTATAACATAGTTATCCTCCTTTTGGGTTAGATTCTTTTTTCACTTAATTCCCTATACAACAAGAAGAGCTTTTTATATAGAACTCACGTTAAGTGACGTTGATTAAACAAGCTCTTCATTTTAACTTTTTTACTAGTAGTGCCACAGCTCCGGTAAAAGCGATAATTACCAAAACTTGTATAAAGAGCACTTTTAAGTCAAGTGAGTAATAAGTAACTTTAGGTGGTGTAAACAAGAAGTTGTATTGCCTGGTCAATCCATATCCATCATAATGGATACTCCATGGTGGAAAAATACAAGCTAGAAAAATCAAGATACAACCTGCAAGGATTATCATTCTCATAGTATTCTCCTCCGGTTTACTAAAACCTTATCCATTAGTCGGATGAGAACTATGCAATTTCCTAAGGATTTAGGTTTCAATACAAGCCATTGGCTCATTGTTTATCCTTGGCCTGGTATATAGATTTTAACTTTGTTTCTTCTATTGGTGGATTGACTGCCGCTGAAACACTCTCTATCTGCTTCGGTCGAATAATCGAGGCTATCGCAGAGATAAGGAGAGAACCAGCTACCACACCTAAAGAAATGCCAACCGGAATCTTATAGAGGTCGGCAAGCAGCATCTTGATTCCCACAAAGACTAGAATGGCAGAAAGTCCATAATGAAGATAGTGAAACAGTTGCATAATCCCAGCCAGTGCAAAGTAAAGTGCTCGCAATCCCAAGATAGCAAATACGTTGGAAGTGTACACAATAAATGGATCGATCGTGATGGCAAGGATGGCTGGTATAGAGTCAACCGCAAAGATTAGGTCGGTTGTTTCCACAATCAGCAACGTAATGAACAATGGCGTGGCAAAATAGCGCCCGCTTCGCTTGAAGAAAAACTTATCGTCTTCGTAATCTTTTGTAACCGGAATGAATCGCTGGAAGAGCCTAAGGACTGGATTCCTTTCTGGATGGATTTCCATGTCTTTCTGCAAAGCCATCTTGATGCCAGTCAGAATCAGAAATCCTCCGAAGACATAGATTATCCAGTGGAACTTCTGAATCAGCGTTACGCCAGTAGCAATGAAAATCGCTCTCATAACCAGAGCACCTAGAATGCCCCAAAAAAGGACTTTATGCTGGTAAAGAAAAGGCACACGAAAGTAGGAGAATATCAGTAAAAAGACAAAGATGTTATCAACGCTCAGCGACTTCTCGATTAGATATCCGGTTAGGAACTCCAGAGCCGTCTGTGTGCCTTGCCAGAAGTAAACTCCCACATTGAAAAGAAGTGCTAGAGCAATCCAGACAAAACTCCATACAAGTGCTTCTTTGACCTTGACCTCATGTGCTTTACGATGGAAAACCCCAAGATCTAGCGCTAACATCGCAAGCACAAAGATGTTAAATATCACCCACCATAGAATCTGGTTCGACACTAGAAGTCCTCCTGTTTACACTGTGTCTTTGTTAGTACTAATTTCATCTAAGTTTCTTGCAAAACTCAATTTTCCCCATTTTTAGCCTAATAAAAACAGTGACTTACTACAAGGCTCATTTTTAGTTTGCAAGAGCTCCACTGCACGGAGAGGATACGTAATATCGCTGGGAGACAGCCTACCAGTTGCCACCTGATAAATAAAGCACCGACTGGAAGAGATGAAAGTTGTGTTTATCGACTAAAGTTACCTTGACTAGAGCACGTCCTAATGCCTGCGCAGCATGTAATCCACCAAAATCACCAACAATGATTAGCACATGATGGGAACGGTGATTTTTTTACTTATCATGATGTTTTTCCTACTCCTAAATAAAATCACACTTTTTCGAGAAAGTTTAACTTTACCAATTAAACCGAAACCCGATAGTTCGGAAGTTCTGCCAAGCGACTTTGCCGTCTGGTACAAATACCCCCTTGTTGGATTCACTATGCAGCTCAGTGTCCTTAAAAGTTGGCTATCCCTTTTTGCCAACCAGTTTGAAGTCCCTTCAAAAAACATACCCATCGGAATACCAAGACCAATTTTTACCTCCTTCCCGCTGCCATAGCCTCAAGCCTTGCAATCCTTTCTTCAATCGGTGGGTGTGTGCTAAAAAGAGTTGCAAAACCCCTACCACTAAGCGGATTCACAATAAACATATGCGCTGTAGACTCTGCTGTCTGTTCATTTACTCTTAGCGGAATCCTTCCCGATGCCTGACTCAGTTTTCTAAGCGCGCTGGCAAGATAAAGAGGGTTTCCACAAATTTTTGCCCCTCCTGCATCTGCACCGTATTCTCTCGCACGTGATATTGCCATACGTATAATGAGGGCAGCTAAAGGCGCAACGATAATCATCACAAGAAGCATCAGGAAATTTCCTCTATTATCTCTTTCTCTTCCGCCAAATATAGCGGCCCACTGCGCCATATAAGCAAGGTAACTTATAGCTCCTGCAATTGTAGCCGCAATAGTTCCAATCAGAATGTCACGGTTCTTTATGTGTGCAAGCTCATGAGCCAGAACACCTTTTAGCTCTTCCGTATTCAATAATCTCATAATTCCCTGCGTCACAGCAACGGCAGCATGGTTAGGACTTCTTCCAGTGGCAAACGCATTCGGGGTCTCCTCAGGAATAACATAAACCTTAGGCATGGGAAGCCCCGCATTCTGGGCTAATTCCTGCACAGCACCATATAACAGGGGTGCGTCTTCCGGTTTGACTTCTCTTGCTCTATACATAGCAAGTACGATTTTGTCGCTCCACCAGAAGCTTATAAAGTTCATTACCCCGGCGATTATCAAAGCGACGAGGGCACCGTTTTCCCCTCCTATTGCCCCTCCAGCCCAGATGAGAATCGCAGAGAGTACGGCTAGAAGTAAAAGAGTTTTTATTGTGTTCATCATTTAACCTCCTTTCTTTGGCAAATTAAACAGATTTTGGAAGTTACCCGAGGTACCTTGGGAGGTATTATTCAGGGAATTTCCTAGGAAAATCTAAGGCTAATGATAAACCGTGCCAAAGAGGTTCTAGTCCAGATCTGTAGTCCTTAACGTCTTGAATGTAACTACTGGGATTACCTTGCCATGTGGCAAAAATATAAAATACAGCTTTCAGCTTCGTCTTTACCAAAAGTGAATTAAAATCCCAGTTGAAATATCCCCCGAGTGGAAAGAAAATTTTAAATAAGAACAACTGCTTTATTAAGTGCTTTTGTTCCTCCATACCACTTAGGTCAAGCCAACCTGTTCGAACCCAGCTATATCCACTACCAAAGGTTTGAGCTAGTCTACCTCTAAGTCCGAGCCTCTCTGAAGCCCTTGATGCAAGAGTAGTGAAAACATAAGAGGCTTCTGGTGTAAAATACCCATGAGTTGGAAGTTTATTCTCCATCTCAATAAGGTTTCTAACCAGAAGGTTACCCCTAGATATAAGGGTAGTCTTACTATTTACATGATTATTAGAATCGAATTCTCCTATATCACCGCACTCTTGAAGGGAAATCCTGATATTCCCCCATTCTCTTCTTGCAATTTGTAGTACTCTTAGTATTTCCATTTTCTTCACTCCTTTTTTAACGTATTTTTTAACCGGTCTTACTAATTGCCCTTTAGGTCCTTAAATGCAATAGCCGATAGTGCATATTGGCTTAATGCGGACCGTATTTCTTAAACGAATAAGATACGAAACCCTAATTAGAATTTGTGTGTAGGCTAGAGTATGCTTAAATCAGGAAAATAAAGGAGGGGACCTTGTTGAAATAGGGCTTATATAATCTAAAGAATAATAAAATTCGTCACTAGAAGTTAAAATCTCTCGATTTTCGGATAACCTAGATAAGAGTCCAACATTACTTCGAATCAAAAAACTAGTTTTTGAATGAAAATTATTTTTCCCCCTAGTAGCCGTTTTCCTTGGAGTTTTTACCTCCAGGTTAAACTTTGAGTTCGAAAGAGTTTTCTTTTTATTCGTAAAAGACAATTCAGATGCCGAATCAACAGAGAGATACTGTCCTGAGTAAACCGCGTTTCCCTCGGCGTAGAGAGAAAACATCCCTACAATAATTGCTAGGGCAGGGATAAAAAACTTAAACCTGCGAAGTGTAAGTATAAGTACTTGGACGCAAAGTAGCGTAATAGTATTTTTAAAAAGAAAATTCATCTTTCCTTTCTCCAGAACAAGTAAGCAAAACTGAGTTTATCTGCGGATTAATTACAAAGTAATTTTATATTAACATATGATACTCAAAAAGGCAAGAAATTTTTTGTTGTTTGACATTATCACTTTGCAACTACAAAAGGTATAGGACCTATCCAAGAACCTCTTGAAAAGATCGGAGAAGCGATGCGAAACTAAGCTCTTCAAACCCAACTCGTTTTAAAATTTCTTTGGATGTAATTCTTCCACCCTCTTTCCAGAGTTTGAGGATGAAATCACCCGCATCTCTCGTTCTCCACCACTCTTCGTCATATTTCTCCATTAGGTACAAACTTAGTTCTGGCTCGATAGCACTTGCAATTAGATAGCTTGCAGTATAAAAAAATGGAGAAACATTATTCACATAATCTGCTTCTTTACATTCGCAAAGCACTGCCTCTTTAAGCGTATGTCTATAAGATTCGGATTTACCTTTGAAATCCTCATCCTTGTGAAGCATCAGTTCATAAATCAACCTTCCTGAAAGA
>JAHFBK010000141.1 GCA_023250035.1 Candidatus Dadabacteria bacterium | reverse complement strand
AGTGTTCACACCTTTCAATCGGATGAAATCCTTCATATTTCTTAGAACACACAGTGATTTTTTACTTTGTCACTCAAAGATTACATAGATACCTATTAACACACATTTATATTTTATTATTCATACTGGAAAATTTTTTCTGTTTGCTCTTTACATATTAATTCTGATTAGTATATAATTATATGAATTTTTTATCTGCTCTTTGAAATTAGTTGCTTTTATTCTTTACAAGAGAAGTTCTTATTAGTTGTTTAGTTATAATCTAGGGGGTGGTTAGTTTCTATGATTGGCTTGTCTAGGAGGTGTAATGTGATACTAAAGCGTTCTGCACTTTTACTAATATTGATCATTCTCCCCACTGCTGCTTTTGCCGCAAAGAGATATATTGTTAAAAAGGGAGACAATTTAGGCAATCTTGCAAAGAAGTTTCGAGTTACTATTCAGTCTATAAAGAAAACAAACAAATTAAACACAGATGGATTAAATGTTGGAGATACCCTTATCATTCCTGACTCTACAAATGATCAGGCTAATGTAATTGCTTCTAAAGATTTAGAGAAAAAGGAAAAAGAACTTGAAGTAAATAAAAGTAACTTACCATCGTTTTCACTAAGGTACATAGTTAAAAAGGAGGATACGCTTAGCGGAATAGCTAATCGATTTGGTATTTCTGTTGAAGAAATTAAACATGTGAATGGGCTTACCGATAACGGTTTAAAAACCGGAATGATACTCACTATTCCTGAATCTCGGCATAAGGATCTTGATAATATGATTTCCTCACATCCTGCATATATAGAACCTAAAGAGATATCGCCTTATAAGTATCGTGAGTATGTTGTTAAAAAAGGGGGCTCACTAACAAGTATTGCTGATGGTTTTGGTATTTCCGTGAGCGATTTAAAGAACGCTAACGGATTATCGAGTGACGAAGTAAGGATTGGGATGAAACTAATCATACCCGATTCTAAAATTCCGATGAGGATTGTCAGAGTATCTCCTAATTTAAATGAGACTTATAACTATGTAGTTAAAAAAGGTGACACCTTAAGCATAATTGCAAGCAAGTATCGCGTTTCCGTAAAGGATTTAAAAAGCGTAAATAATTTAAAGAGCAATGAAGTAGAGATTGGGATGAAACTAATCATACCCGATTCTCAAATTCCGATGAGGGTTGTCAGAGTATCTCCAAATTTAAATGAGACTAATAGCTATGTAGTTAAAAAAGGTGACACCTTAAGCATAATTGCAAGCAAGTATCGTGTTTCAGTAAAGGATTTAAAAAACGCAAACAGTATGAAGGGTGATAAAGTGACAGTTGGTATGAGGCTCGTTATTCCGAACTCCACTCTATCAAAAAATGTTGAACCTAAAACTCCGGTGATAAGCGATAATAGCAAGTATATAGTTCAAAAAGCAGATAGCATTAGTTCAATTGCCAAGCGATACGGTGTTTCACAAGTGGAATTAAAGAGAGCAAATAACATCAAAGGAAATACCATAAATAGTGGTCAGCTTCTTAAAGTCCCTACTAAGATTGATGTAAAGGATGAATTAGTTATTGAGGATGTCAAAGTAGAAAACAATGATACGCAAATTAGGTCATTACCAGAAATCGAGACTGCAAAAGCAATACAAAGTAAGGAGCAAAGCACATATGAAAATGGTTTATCCAGGGATGTTGTTATAAGTATAGCAAAGAGGTTTCTTGGGGCTCCCTATAAGTTTGGCGGCAATTCGCTTATAAGGGGTCTTGATTGTTCAGCATTTGTTAATAAGGTCTTTAGTTTCTTCAACGTTGATTTACCAAGAACAGCGAGGGAAATGTACAAGATTGGGCGCAATGTAGCTAAGGGTGAACTATCAGTCGGTGACCTTGTGTTTTTTAGGACCTATGCAAGCTATCCATCACATGTTGGAATTTATATAGGTGACAGCGAGTTTATCCATGCTTCATCTGCTGCCAAAAGGGTTAGAATTGATAACATGAATCAATCTTATTATAGAAAGAGATACATAGGGGCGAAGAGGATTCTTAGCACTGGCTTATTTTATGAAGAGATGTCTAAGGATTACAAAGGATTTGAGAGACAGTAAGTAGGACATCCTTTCTTTAATATTGGCACAATTCCTGGTGGGGCTATAACTTTGCAAAGCGTTTATAGTTATGCTATAAAAATGCCCGTAACAAAACCCTACTCTGTAAGTTGATTAGTTAATAAATAAGGAAATAGATAATCCTTTTGTGTTAGTTTGGCGTAAGATGTATTCCTAATATACGGAGTGGTTACCCTTTCTAAATAAACCTCAGTTAAATAAAACTCTCATTCTTACGATCTTTAGAAAGATTTGAAATGCTAAAAAGTGGTATGTATATTATTTTAAAGAAAATTTATGTTTGTTCATTTTAATAGATTCAGAGAATTTCTTAAGTCTGAAAGGAATTATTCGGAACATACAGTTAGAGCCTATATGACCGATCTTTTGCAATTTAGCGGCTTCCTGAGGGAGAAGGTTTTTAATTCTGCTTGTGATGAATTTGATTTTTCTTCCGTAGATGAAGTTGCTATAAGGGCATTTCTTGGTTGGCTCCATCGGAGGAAGATTTTAAAATCGTCAATATCAAGGAAACTCGCATCGATTAGAACCTTTTTTGAGTTTCTTTTGAGGGAAGGTGTAGTTAACAGGAATTCTGCAAAGCTTGTTCCTACTCCAAGGCGAGAAAAGAAACTCCCTGCTTTCTTAACTGTAGATGAGGTATTTACACTACTTAATACAGAGTATGCTAATAGTGCCATAGGATATAGGGATAAAGCTATACTAGAGCTTCTTTATTCAAGTGGTCTTAGAGTAAGTGAACTTGTAGGGATTAGCTTAAGTGACATAAATCTCACAAACTCTCTTGTAAAGGTTTTAGGAAAAGGAGGGAAAGAACGAATTATTCCGTTCGGATCTAAAGCTCTTAACGCTATTAACCTATATATTCCCAAAAGAAGTGAACTTAAACCAAGAGGCGACTTCCTTTTTGTAAACTCTCGTGGTGGTAGACTTACTTCAAGAAGTGTAGGAAGAATTGTCAAAAGATATGCAAGTATGTCAAAGATTCCAAAGAGTGTAAGCCCACATGTATTGAGGCATGCATTTGCGACTCACCTTCTAGGTAGCGGTGCTGATCTACGCGCAATTCAGGAGATGCTTGGACATAGTAGCCTTTCTACGACACAGCGTTACACCCACATATCGATAGAGAAAATTATGGAGATTTATGATAAAACCCATCCGAGGGCCTAGCAAAATATGAAAGAGTTTCACGGTACGACGATAGTTTGTGTAAGAAAAGATGGTCGTGTTGCAATGGGCGGCGACGGTCAGGTGACTTTAGGTCAAACTGCTATAAAACACACGGCCAAGAAGGTAAGAAAGATTTATAACGATAGGGTTATGGTCGGTTTTTCGGGAGCTACGGCTGATGCGCTTACCCTTTTTGATAGGTTTGAATCAAAGCTTGAGGAATATAGAGGTAATCTGAGAAGGGCAGTCGTGGAACTCGCAAAGGATTGGCGGACTGACAGAATATTGAGAAGGCTAGAGGCACTACTTGCAATTGCGGATAAGGAGAATATGTTTCTAATTTCTGGAAGCGGTGATGTCATTGAACCTGACGATGATGTTATAGCAATCGGGTCAGGCGGACCCTATGCACAGGCTGCTGCAAAAGCATTACTTCGACATTCTAAAGTAGATGCAAGGGGAATTGTTGAGGAGGCTCTTAGAATCGCGGCGGAAATATGCATTTATACGAATGATAAAATCATAGTAGAGGTAATATGAGGTAGGATTAAATGAGTGAACCCTTCTATACTCCGAGAGAAATCGTTTCAGAATTAGATAAATACATTGTGGGTCAGAATAAGGCAAAAAAAGCTGTATCAATTGCTCTTAGAAATCGCTGGAGGCGCCAGCGTGTCACTCCTGAGCTTAGAGAAGAGATAGCGCCTAAAAATATCTTGATGATTGGTCCTACAGGTGTTGGCAAAACAGAGATAGCAAGAAGATTAGCAAAGCTTGCTCAGGCCCCCTTTTTAAAAGTCGAGGCTTCTAAGTTTACAGAGGTGGGATATGTGGGAAGGGATGTTGAATCGATGATTAGAGACCTTACTGATATTGCTGTAAAGATGATATCTGATGAAGAAAAGCGGTCAGTAAAAACTAAAGCTGAGGATTTAGCGGAGGAGAGAATTCTTGATCTTTTATACCCAAAAAATAAAACTGCCGATGTTTCCTCATTTACTGATACGAGAGAGAAACTCAGAAAGCTTTTACAGGAGGGAAAACTTAATGAAAGGTATGTGGATGTTGAGGTTAACCTGAGAAACCTTCCGGTTCAGGTATTTACTCCGTCAGGGATGGAAGAGATGGATGTTAATATAGCGGACATGTTGGGAAATCTCTTTCCTAAGCGAACTAAAAAAAGAAAGGTCAAGGTTCCCGAAGCGATGGACATTCTAGTTCACGAAGAGGCACAGAAGCTGATTGATATGGACAAGGTTGTTAAACAAGCAATTGAAAGAGTGGAGCAGTCAGGGATTATTTTTATAGATGAGATAGATAAAATAGCAGGTCGTGAAACCGCTGCGGGACCTGATGTTTCAAGAGAAGGGGTTCAAAGGGATCTGCTTCCTATAATAGAAGGATGCACAGTAAATACAAAGCACGGGATGGTGAGAACTGATCACATTCTCTTTATTGCTGCTGGAGCCTTTCATGTATCAAAGCCTTCCGATCTTATACCTGAAATTCAGGGTAGGTTCCCAATAAGAGTAGAACTCGACCCGTTGACAAAGGAAGATTTTATCAGAATTCTTACAGAACCCCAAAATGCCCTTATTAGGCAATATAAGGAGCTTCTTAAAACAGAGGGGATTGAACTTATATTCAAAGATGATGCGATAATTGAGGTTGCAGAGATAGCCGCATACGTAAATGAATCAACTGAGAATATAGGGGCAAGGAGGCTTCACACGGTTTTAGAAAGAATCCTTGAAGACTTATCTTTTAATGCCCCTGACATATCAAAGGAAAGAATCGTTATTGATACGAAATATGTAAAAGAGATGATTGCAGACATTGTAAAGGATAGAGATTTGAGCCGGTATATATTATAGCATCATCCTAGTGTTTCATAATTTAGAGTATAGAGTTTATAAGCGAGAACGCTTAGCCACAGTGTTACAATTTCTCGTCATTGATTTATGGTTCGGAATGAAAGTTAATCAAATTCAGAATATGAATTCTGAAATACTAAATCAAGTCTTTTATTTCAAGGATTGCTTAATCGAAATAGGAAAATTCAAGGGATAAAGGCAAGATGAAAGAACTAATCAAGAAAGCGCAAACACTTGTTGAGGCTCTTCCATATATAAGGGAATTTTATGGAAAGACTCTGGTGATAAAATACGGAGGAAGCATAGGTGGTAGCGAGCTCCATAACTTTGCGCGTGACATAGTACTTATGAAATATGTAGGCATGCATCCTGTGGTCGTTCACGGCGGTGGTCCACAGATTGGAAATCTTCTTGGAAGACTAGGAATAAAATCAAAGTTTATTGCAGGACTCAGGGTCACAGATGCCGAAACTATGGAAATTGTAGAGATGGTTCTTGTCGGAAAGGTAAATCAGGAAATAATAACTGCGATAAA
>JAHFBK010000140.1 GCA_023250035.1 Candidatus Dadabacteria bacterium | reverse complement strand
ATGGCGTCTCTACGTTTACCTTTATCAAAGAACCATAAGGTACAGGGTAGTGTCACCGTGTAAAAGAAGTTTGAACCGATGGCTATCATCTCATCAACAATATGAGCTTCAATAAGTTTCCTTCTAATTTCCAACTCTGATTGCCTTGCATCGCTCGCAGAGTTTGCCATAACAAATCCTGCTCTTCCTTTTTCGTTTAAAGCACTCAAGAAAACCTCAATCCAGAGGTAATTGGCATTGTCAGGCTTGGGAATACCATAAAGAAATCTTTTATCATCTCTAATCTTCTCCTTATCCACACCATTCACATTGAATGGAGGATTTGCCATAACAAAATCAAACTTACCAGTTGAATTATGTATATCCTCGTAATAAGTATTCCCCTGACGAATATCTCCTGATAATCCATGGACTGCTAGGTTCATCTTACAAAGCCTCACGGTCTCTGCCACCTTTTCCTGACCATAAACAGAGATTTCTGCACTCGGATTCCTTTTGTGCCTTTCTACAAACTTTGCGCTCTGAACAAACATACCGCCAGAACCACAGGCGGGATCATAAATCCTTCCGTGATAAGGCTCTATAACTTCCACAATGAGTTTTACCAGAGATGTGGGAGTAAAAAACTCGCCGCCTCTCTGACCTTCAGCCATAGCAAACTTGCCAAGGAAATACTCATAAATCTTCCCAAATACATCACCTTCGATACTCATCGGAATACTAGAAAAGATTTTAAGTAGGGTAACTAGGACATCGTTTTCTAGCCTGTTATAGGTCTTAGGAAGGACATCTTTAAGGTCTTCATTCTCTCCCTCTATAGCTCTCATTGAATCGTTAATCGCTTTACCTATATTTTCCCCTTCAGATAGATTCAAAAGATATGAAAAACGTGCATTCTCTGGAAGATAAAGAACACCTCTTGCCTGATAATCCGCTTTGGTAATACCTCTACGGCTACCTGCATCTCGGTGTTTCTTTTCTATTTCATTTTTAGCAATGGTGAATTTATAGTCAGCAAATCTAAGAAAAATAAACCCTAAAACAGGAATAGAATATTCAGAGGATTTTAGTTTAGAATTAGCCCTTAGCTGGTCTGCCGATTCCCAGAGCCTCTTTTCTATTTCATTTATAAATAGACCCACCTGCATTTTACCCTCCTTTAAGCCCATTAAGGGAACGGAGTCCTTTGGTTTTGTCTCATTTTTTTCTCTTACAGTTCCACTTATACACCTAGCTCGACTAATACCATTATTTCACCAAGACTAATCTATTGCAACATATACAGGTGGAATGAGAACTATACGTACTTAGTCATCTTTCAATATCAATTGAATTAGATAGATAATAATAGATGATAGACTTATATTAATTGTAATTAGGGTAGAAGTCTTTAAGAAAATCCCACTTCCAAAATCTATAATTGAGGTATTACATTTTCATAAATGTTTAGACTACTAAAGGATGGGTGATTCCTGCTGGCTAGTTAGTGCTTTATCACGTTGGCCCCAGGCCTCGTTGAGCACTTTGTCGAGTCCGTAGATATCGTTACGAAATTGGACTGAGTCATTTTCGTCTACCCATGCCGTCAAGTAAGCTATGTGCAGTGGTATTGGTTCTGGCAACCAGACAGTTTTTTCTGAACGTTTATTGATCGCACTGAGGATATTTTCACGTGTCCATTCTGGATCATCTCGCATGAGAAACTCTGCAAGTTCTATAGGCTTTTCGACACGCATGCAGCCGTGACTGAAGCTTCTAACAAATTTTGCAAACAGTTCTGGAGAAGAGGTGTCGTGGAGATAGACATCAAATGGGTTAGGAAAAATGAACTTCACACGACCAAGCACGTTTTTCGATCCTGGCCTCTGCCTAAATCTATAATTGAAGTTTTTTTCGCTAACCTGGGTCCAGTTGACTGTTTCTGGGTTAATTTCCTTCCTATTACCGTCCACAATTTTATAAACCATTATATCGTTCTTTGCTAGATAAGTGGGATCGGTTTGAAGTTCCTTCAATATTTCAGAGGTAGCAATGCTTGATGGGACATACCATGAAGGATTAAGCACTAGATACGTGATTTCACTGCTAAGAGCCGGACTAGGGTCAGAGGGTTTACCTACAACTGCACGCATAATCATTACAGGTTTGCTATCTTCAACCACTTCTAATTGATAATTAGGGATGTTGATAAGCACATAACGTTTACCTAGCTCTCTAGGGAGCCAACGCATGCGCTCCATATTAAGCTCAATCTGGCTGACTCGCTCCTCAACTGAAATATTAAGTGAGGCTATAGTATCACGACCAACAATCCCGTCAACTTTTAGACCGTGGTTATCTTGGTATTTGCTAATCGCTTGCTCTAACTGATCGTCGAATACCTCTCTATCCTTACTTAAACCTGGGATAAGGTATCCTTCAGTAATGAGTCGCGCTCGCAATGCTTGTATTCTAGCTCCACTATTGCCTTTTTTTAATTTCGGTCCATCGGGTACTGAATTCCACCCACCTCTTGCGGCTATATCTCGATAACGCCTTAAGGCCTGTCTCATTCTTGTATAGCGTTGATCTACTGGAAGGAGACTGTGCAGGGATTCTTCCACTGTATTTGACCCAAGGGCAGCCTGAAGGTGGAGAACAAGATCTACTTCATATCGGTTGGGGTACCAGGACGCTTCAATCTTTTCTGGATTTACTCGTCCATCCAATAAATGGGAACCATAGGTCAAGAAGGCTTCTGTAAGCAGTATATCTAGGCTAACTAATGTAGATGGATCAATGGGAGTATTCGTGTCTTTACTTTTCTGTATCTCTCTTAATTTGTCCTCAATCTTACCAAGATTGTATTCATCTGGATTTAGTCCTTCGTGATTAGCTTCACTTATAGTTTTTATAAGAGCATCTACTTGTGGCAGGGGGCGATCATTGCTAATCCAGGCAGGAAGGTAGTTTCGCCGCCCATAGAAACGGCTGAGCATTGAAGTTGTATATGTATATTCATCCTCGATGGCTGTATTCGGCTGTACAAGTTCTGTTTCTATTCTATTCTGAAGATGTTCGCGAACCTGTTTAGATAAAACTTGCACATTAAGGTCTTGTGGGAAACCAAGCTCATAGGCCCAGCATAGGGCAATAGTTTGAACAAAGATTAAAATCAATGCTTTTGAGGTAGATTTGGCCATAATATATATATTATTAGATGCAATATTTATTCCAGCGGTTATTCTATAAACAGTATAAATGTAACCTATTTAAATCATTATAAATAGTTTGAGGACAGAATGTACCTTGTAACACGTAATTGACAAAAATTGTTATTTTTCGTGAAAAAAATGTCACAGGATGACAAATTTTGTGAAATTTAAATAATTATTTAGGACTTGGGAGTAAACTATAACCTTAGAATATCTAAAAGCAACTGGGTTCTTTCAATCTATATACCTTTCTCGATAATCTTCTCTGAAATCCTTTCGGCTAGGGCGCCTATTGTCTTTGAAGGGTTAGGTCCTAAAGCTGAGGGTACGATTGCCCCATCGGCTATATATAAATTAGGGTAATTGAAAACCTGACCGTTTGCGTCAACAACACCCTTTGTATCACTATCTCCCATAGGACAACCGCCCAAGGGATGCACTGTAATAAGATGCCGCCTAGCAGACCAAGTTGGGTTAAACATTAAATTCCCATCAAGTCCGGTCTTGAGTTCTGTTATCTCTCTCAATGTCTTTTCGATCTCTCTAAAAAAACCCATGCTGTTCTTATTGTTCCAGTCAATCTCTAAATTACCCTCCTCGTCTATTGACATTACACCATCGGCGGCATCAATGCCCATTACTAAATATAGAATTGCGTCCCTAATAGCATCGAAATCGAAGCGATTGAAAATTTCCTGAGCCAATAGAGTATTACCACTCTTTCTCAAAAATTTCCTTAAAAAATCAAGCCACTTTCTCCCGGCAGCATAACCTACTGGAAGACGTCTTAAATTGGCTCTGAGAATATCAGGGAACCCGCCGTCCTCTATAATAAATCCGTGCCCATCTAGCTTGTCACCATAATCCACTTTGGCAGTAATCGTTGGACCGACCATAGGATCAATCGTGCGATTGGTTTCGAAACCACCTGCACCGAAATCGCCGTTTCCTGAAAAATACTTCCCTAACATATCACTTATCTCTGGCAGGGTAGGCGCCACTTTCTTACATCTGCGTTTATAGCCGTGCTTAGACTGTAAAAGAAGCTCAGTAGATCCTAAACTACCGGCAGCCAAGATGAGCATCTTTGCTGAAACGGTACCTGAAAAATTCCATCTCAGGTTCTCATAATGCACAGTGTAACCCCTTGGGTGAACAGGATGGTTATCTGGATTTTGCTCGATTTTTAGTACCTTATGTTGGGAGTAGACCTCGGCTCCTGCTTTTTGAGCAAGCCAGAGATAGTTCAAATCAAGCGTATTCTTAGAATGGGTATTGCAGCCGATATAACATTCGCCGCAATATGAGCAAGCAATCTGAGGAGGGCCTCCACGTCCATACGGGTCTTCGTTCAAGACCCCCTTTTCACTCCCATTATTTCCCCAATAAATAGCTAGATCAAGGAGTTTGAATCTATCTGATGCGCCTGCCCCTTCTGCGCCAGCCTTCAAGGCGCGTGTTTTAAGAGCGGGGTCAGGGATTGGACTAGGGCGAAGCATATCAAAAACCCTTTGATAATAAGGGAGCATGTTTTCTAATCCTTTTCCCTCACAAACCTCAGGTGCCACTCCACGGATTGCAGATGGCCAGCGCCTTTGTTTCTCTGGCCCAATAATGTCAAAGGTTGATTCAAAGGCATTTATCTGTACGTCAAGATAAACGAGCGATGTTCCTCCTACACCGCTTCCAACCAATACACTGATGTTCTCGAAAGACCTGAATTCCATTAATCCCTTCCAACCACACTTACCACCATTTCGCCACCACCAATCCTTAGGCTTAGCAATATCTCGTGGAAACTCTCCCATGTTATAGCGTTTACCACGTTCAAGCACGCAAACAGAAACCTCTTTACCCTTTTCCTTCTGGGCCTCTGCAAGGCGGTATGCCGTGATGGATCCACCAAAACCTGAGCCTATAATGACTACATCGTAGTATTGTTTCATCGCATGCCTCTTCTAGGGTAATGAAGGGTTTTGATTATTTTAAACGCCTAGTTATGTTTTCATGACTGCAAATTTCCAACAAAAGAATCCCAAAATTATTGTAGAGACGCCATTAATGGCGTCTCTACTTTATTTTCCAATCGTTCTCGCATAGAGAAGGAATTTTACAAACAACACCACGAACACTAGGTCCCCAATAACGGGGATAATAAAAAAAAGCGGGATCTGTCCCATGTAATTAATCATGTTGTAGATGAAGATAACAGAAAAAGAAAGCTTCCCGATAATTCCAAGAATCACAATGTTCTTGTTTTTGTACATATCTCTATAAACCATGAAGTATCCAATTCCAAAGGTAACGAAAAGGGCAACCCATGAATAATAATATGCAGGGGGTTGAGGTATGGTTAAATCTGATAAAGAAAATATCCAGCTCGAAAAATAAACGATAAAGGCTCCCCCAAGAATATTCCAAAATGTCCCTATCAAGAACATTCTCTTATAAAAGTTCTCAGTCATGTTTTCCTCTCTGTAAGAGCAGTGGTGCGTTGACCCATTCACTACAACCTAAGCAAATTCCGG
>JAHFBK010000139.1 GCA_023250035.1 Candidatus Dadabacteria bacterium | reverse complement strand
AGTTTTGATTCACAAATAAGAGGAAAAGGTGTCAAATTAAGTCGCATCTGTTGGCCAAACTTCTGCTAAGAGTGACATTATCACTTTGCAACTACAGTTGTATTGACGAACCAAGGTAATCTCCAAGACCTTTCTTTCCATATAGGCTCCACGATCTATTTCTACAAGAGATTATATACCTTTAACTTCCTATAAAGCGTTTTCCTTGTAATTCCCAAAATCTCAGCCGCATGCTTTTTGTCACCCCTTGTGTAGCCTAATGTCTCTGTAATCACGCGCTTCTCTACTTCATCCATCGTTGATCCGATTTCAACTACAATCCTACTATCCGTTTCCTTTTTTGCTGAATCTATGATGTTTTTGGGTAAATCATCTACCGTTACAACCTTTCTAGAACAGGTAATAACCGCTCGTTCAATAATATTTTCAAGCTCACGGACATTTCCAGGCCAATCGTAGTTTTTGAGTAGTACCATCGCATTATCAGATATACCGATGATTAATTTCCTAAGTTTCTTCTTATAGATCTCAAGAAAGTGATGAGCAAGAAGTGGAATATCCTCTTTTCTTTCACGAAGAGGAGGGATAACTATTGGGAAAACATTAAGCCTGTAGAAGAGGTCTGAACGAAATCTTTGCTTTCTTATCGCCTCCTCAAGGTCAATGTTTGTTGCCGCAATTGCTCGTACATATACCGTTATTGGTTGATTACCCCCGATTCTAAAAAGCTCGCCATTTTGTAGAACTCTAAGGAGTTTAACCTGGGCATTGAGGCTAAGCTCTCCTACCTCATCAAGAAATATGGTGCCGCCATTCGCAATCTCAAATTTACCTATCCTTTGTACCTTTGCATCGGTAAACGCACCCTTTTCATAGCCAAACAGCTCTGCCTCTATCAGGGTCTCGGGGATTGCACCACAGTTTATTTTTATATATGGCTTGTCCTTTCGATTGCTATTTTTTTGTATAAAATCCGCTATCAACTCCTTACCAGTACCCGTTTCACCTTGAACAAGTATTGTTACATCACTGTCAATAACACTTAGCGCCGTCTCCACACACTTTTCAATCTTTTTACTCACGCCGACGATCATTTCGCTTGCGCTTACTCCGGTAAGTTCTCTTTTTAGTAAAATAAGCTCGGAAGAAAGTCTGTTCTTCTCAAGCACTACAGCCATCTGGCTCGTGATTCCACTTACAAGTTCAACTTCGTGAGGTTTGAATATATCCTTCTTGATATCCCACACAAGATTAAGTGTCCCATATGTTCTATTGTCAATTACAATTGGATTTATAATTGCAGACCTGCCTCTTAGTGCATTCATAAGATGTCTTGAATCCTCTTGTCTTTCCTCACCAAATATACTTACCGTTCTTTTATCCAATATCGCATCATAATATGGCGCATTCAGAGATACATTTAGGCTTATATTCCTAAGCGAGGGTGTACCTTCTGGATAGAATGTTGTGATACTTAGCTTTCTTTCGGCAGTATCGAGAATACCAATTGAGCCGTAAGTAGCATCTAATAACTCAACAGCTTTTCTAAGAACAAAAGAGGTGATCTCCGAAAAGTCTACCTTTGAGTTAATCTCGTTTGTTATTTCAAGAAGGGTTTTTGTGATTTCTACCTCTTTTTCCATACGGGTATAAAGCCTAGTGTATTGAAGCGCTATTGAAGTCTGCTGAGTTAGGGATTTTAAGAAATTAATCTCGTCATCTGACCATTTGTGTACCTCCTTACAGTGGTGAAATCCTAGAATCCCTAGAAGCTCATCCTGAAAAACCACAGGAATACAAAGAAAAGAGCGAGTGCCATTCCTGGTCAGGATTTCTTTAAGCCCCTCGTCGAATTTATCTCGAGCAGCATCGTTAACAACAATAGTTCCGATTGAACTAGCTTCCCATCCATTCTCGCGAAGTTGGATTCTTAAATTCAAAGTAGAAGGAACTGAACCATCCTTCCTATACTCGTATTCTACTCTTAGGCTTTCAACGCCATTTGGAACTATGAAATCACACTTGTCTACACCCATCATCTTTCCTAGCTCTTGAACGGTAGCAATGAGAAACTTATCAATATCAATAACACTGTTTAGCTCAGGACTAATCCTTTTAAGAATCGCTTCCCTCGCCTCATACCACCTCAATTTTTCCTCTATTTGATGTAGTTCCATCGCTTCACCCCTCGCAGTTTCGATTTAAAAACTGTAACTTAGCCACAAAGACACTAAGACACAAAGTTTGTGTTTAGGAATTGGGAATTAGGCATTAGTAATTGAACACGCATAATTCCTGATCCTGAATTTCTAATTCCTATCTTAGTGCCTTGGTGCCTTAGTGGCTGAATAATTACATTATACCTACTTTGAGACAAAAGTATACACAAAATTCATAGAAATTTTCTTTATGTGTCTTTTTATCCCAGATAAATCGGTTAATGTGTATCCTTTTTTTACACTATAAGGAGTAAGACTCAATTAAGTTTCTAAGAAAGCAAAAAATTCTCTATTATTTCAATGAGTTAGAGAGAATTCAAGCCCCTGGCATTGTTTTTGCATAGTTAATATTCAAACCCAGTCTCTAAGGAGGTAGTCATGGATAATAATTTAAATAAATTCCAAGACGGAAGCAATGGTAATACTCAAGAGAATTTCGTAAGGATTGAAAGCTTCATTCAACGCAGGCTCCTAGAAGAAAAGGCTAGACTTGAGAAGGAGCTAGGTATTGAGGAAAAACCGGCTCACCATTTTCATAAACCCATAGAGCGTCCTTTTACCAGTTCACAAAGACCATATACAACTGTTCTTTATGGCGGGCTAACCTGGAAACACGAGCATCTCGTTCACGGTGCGTTAGAGGGCTTAGGATACAAAGTCGAATATATTCCTACTGCAGATAAAGCAGCATTCCAGTTAGGAAAGGAATATGGAAACAACGGTCAGTGCAATCCTACATATTTCACAGTTGGAAACCTTGTGCAGTACCTTCAGAAACTAGAATCGAAGGGAATTTCTAAGAAAGAGATTATTGACAAGTACATATTCGTTACTGCAGGTGCTTGTGGACCCTGCAGATTTGGGATGTATGAAGCTGAATATCGCCTTGCTCTTAGGAATTCAGGTTTTGATGGCTTCAGGGTAATTCTTTTCCAGCAGAGCGGCGGTCTCAACCAGGCAGACGAGGGCGCAGGGCTTGAGATGAACATGGATTTCTTTTTCGGGATGTTAAACGGTATGAATATGGGCGATTTAATAAGCGATGTTGTTTACCAGATAAGACCCTACGAAGTAAATAAAGGCGAAACGGATAGGGTCCTCGCAGAGAGCATGGACTATCTACATGAAATTTTAAGAAAGCATAAGCCATTTAAAGTGGAAGGCAAAATTGGAGAATTTTTAAAGAAGTTCCCAAAGGTTGCCTACTCAACAGAATATATTGGCAAGTTCCTCACTCAGATCTACGGCGATGAGTACACCGCCGCCTTAAAGGAGGTTGGAGACAGGTTTAACAGCATTGAGGTTGACCGCACCCGTATAAAGCCAATTGTTAAAATCACGGGTGAATTCTGGGCGCAGACCACGGAGGGTGATGGAAACTTTAATATGTTTAACTTCCTTGAGAGAGAGGGAGCGCAGGTGCTTGTTGAGCCAATCGGCACATGGATTATGTACATGATTCACCAAGCAAAGCAGGCTATAAACGATAAGAAGGGTCTTCCTAAAAACGGCGATCATGTACCGGGCTGGTGGAGGCTCGATCAGGCTTTATCGAAATACAAAGACCATCAAAAGAAGATCGGAATGCTTACTGCCGCCGAGGTAATATTCAAACGTGAATGGAATCGGATGAGAGAATCCTTAGGCAACCTCCCACACGACCTTACAGACCAGTATGAACTACAGAGGCTTGGACATCCGTTCTATAATTCAAGAGCGGGCGGCGGAGAAGGACACCTTGAAGTGGCAAAGAACATCTACTATAGCAACAAAGACCTTGCCCACATGGTCCTTTCACTAAAGCCGTTTGGCTGCATGCCGAGCACACAAAGCGACGGCGCCCAGTCCGCAGTCGTGAACCTATACAAGGATATGATTTACATACCGATCGAGACATCTGGTGAGGGAGACGTAAACGCCCACAGCCGTGTTCAGATGGCTTTCGGCGAGGCAAAGGTAAAGGCAAAGAATGAATTCCAGGATGCAGTTTCTAAAACGGGTTACACCCTAGAGGATATAAAAAACTATGTGGATGCAAATCCAGAGCTAAAGCAGCCCTTCCATCACATCCCGCACTATAAGGGAACGATTGGAGTAGGGGCAAGCTTCGTCCGCCACGTTGGAGAGCGCATGAAGAATCAAAGAAGACATGCGGCTTAGTTTTAAGACTTACGCAAAAGACACGGCCTTCGACAGGCTCAGGCCGAACGGTATATGAATCAAACCGTTCGTGGTGAGCTTGTCGAACCATGAACGGCGATTCTGCGTAAGTTCGAAATTCGTAAATTTGTAAATAAGAGGTTCTCTGGAGGAATAACAAATGGGACAATTAATTCACGAACCCCTTTACATAGGCATGGACGTGGGTTCAACTACTGTTAAAGCAGTCGTTGTAGATATAGTTAATGACGAAATTCTCTGGAAGGATTACCAAAGACACGACACAAAGCAGCCTGAAAAAACACTGGAGCTTTTAAAGAGAATTGAAAATGATCTTGGACTTCCGCCCGATAAATTCAGGGTATTTATTACCGGAAGCGGCGGCGGCGGAATTGCCCGTTTAATTGGGGCAAAATTCGTTCAAGAGGTAAATGCCGTCTCTCTTGCCGTTGAAAAGCTCCATCCTGAGGTCGGCTCTGTCGTTGAACTCGGTGGTCAGGACGCCAAGATAATAATATTCAAAGAAGACCCGGAAACCGGAAAGAAGAAAAAAATCCCCAGCATGAACGACAAATGCGCGGGCGGCACAGGAGCGGTTATTGATAAAATCAACGCAAAGCTCCGAATCCCGGCAGAACAGCTCTGCGATATGGGATATTACGATCTAAAACTGCATCCGGTTGCGGGAAAGTGCGGCGTGTTTGCAGAGACCGACATAAACAGCCTTCAGAAGATGGGAGTTCCGAGAGACGAGCTTATGGCTTCGCTTTTTGAGGCCATAGTCGGGCAGAACCTTGCGGTTCTTACACGCGGAAATACGCTCCGCCCCGTAGTCCTTCTCCTCGGCGGTCCGAATACATACATCAGGGGTATGTTAGAGGCATGGAGATATAATATTCCTAAGATTTGGGAAGAGAGGAACGTTGAGCTTCCGGAGGGGGTTGATCCGAAGGATTTAATCAAGGTTCCCCAGAACGCCCAGTATTTTGCCGCACTAGGTGCCGTTGAGTTTGGAAAACAAGAAGACGCTGACCTTGGAAAATATAAGGGCACAAAAGACCTAGAATATTACATCAACTTTGGCAGGTCTGAGGAAAAGAAAAAGAAAGGCGCTCAGGGGCTAAGCAAAAACACGGAAGAGCTTGAGGCATTTAAAGAGAGGTATAAAAGAAAACCCTTTGTTGCGGCGACATTTAAACCGGGTGAAGTGATTGAGGGCTTTATCGGGATTGACGGAGGTTCAACCTCAACCAAAGCGGTTTTAATGAATAAAAATAGAGAGTTGCTGGCTAAAACCTACCAGTTATCTAAAGGCAACCCGATTGAAGACACCATTGAGATGTTTAGAAAGCTCCGCGCTAAAGTAGAAGAGCAGGGAG
>JAHFBK010000138.1 GCA_023250035.1 Candidatus Dadabacteria bacterium | reverse complement strand
GAGATAAACCAGTGCTCAAGGCGATAGAACATGCAAATTTCAAACTCCCATCTACGGATTTACTTGACCCGAAAAGGGATTTAGAAATCAAAATTGATAAAGATGTCGTTTATGAAAAAGCTAAACTCATTGAGGAAAAGCTTGCCGATTTTGGAGTTTCAGGAAAGATCACAGAAATAAGGCCCGGTCCTGTTATAACCATGTTTGAGTATAAACCATCGCCTGGGATAAAGATTAATAAAATTGCATCCCTTTCTGGCGATCTTGCTATGGGACTTAGCGCTCTAAGTATAAGAATAATAGCTCCTATTCCAGGAAAGGACGTGATTGGGATAGAGGTTCCAAATGATACTAGAGAAACCGTTGTGCTCAGAGAACTCCTTGAAGAACAGGAATTCTTAAGAAGTAAATCAATTCTAACGCTTGCACTTGGAAAAGACATATCTGGAAAAGCCTACTATATGGACCTGAGAAAAGCCCCACACCTTATGATTGCAGGCACTACTGGCTCTGGCAAAAGTGTCCTACTTCATACAGTTATGGCAAGCATGCTTTATAAAGCTAGCCCATCCGAGCTAAAGTTCATAATGATTGACCCAAAAATGCTTGAGCTTTCAGTTTACGAGGATATTCCTCACCTTCTTCACCCCGTAGTTATAAACCCAAAAGAATCTGCTGCAGCACTCAGGTGGGCAGTAAGGGAGATGGAACAAAGATACAGGTTACTTTCTGAAGAGGGTGTTAGAGACATAGAGAGCTACAACAGAAGGATTGAAAAGCTGGACTCTAAAGACAAATGGCAAAGGTGGCTTCCATACATTCTAATCGTTATCGATGAGCTTGCAGATTTAATGATGGTGGCTCCGCGAGAGGTTGAAGAATCAATAACAAGACTCTCTCAGATGGCACGCGCTGCGGGTATACACCTTATAGTTGCGACACAGCGACCCTCTGTTGATATAGTTGCAGGACTTATCAAGGCTAACTTTCCGGCAAGAATTTCTTTTCTCGTCTCATCTAGGATTGATTCCCGTATTATTCTTGATAACACAGGAGCAGAGCAACTTCTTGGAAAAGGAGACATGCTATTACTTCAGCCCGGCACCTCGAAGTTAATTAGAATCCAGGGTGCATTAATATCCGACGGGGAAAGGGAAAGAATCACTGAGTATCTAAAATCTCAAGGATCACCTGAATACAACCAAGAAATTACTAAGATAGAAGAAACCGAGACTCCACAAGACCTTGAAAGCGAGAAGGATGAACTGTATGATGAAGCTCTTAGAATCGTAGCAGAAACACGCCAGGCATCTATATCAATGCTTCAGAGAAAGCTAAAAATTGGTTATAATAGATCAGCTAGAATTGTTGAGATCATGGAAAAAGAGGGAATTGTAGGACCTCAGGAGATTGCAGGAAAACCAAGAGAGGTTTTCATAGACTTAGCAAAGGTACTTCAGAGGCAAAGAAATTGAAAAATTTATTCATTAATTTGATGATTCCCCATAACTTTCGACTAGGTTTCCACTGTCACCGTATCATTACAAATATTTTTTTTCTTGTCATTTCGAGCGCAGCGAGAAATCTTAGATTCCTCACGGAGCCTGTACTGAGCAAAGGCGAAGTATTCGGAATGACACTTTGTGTCCGATTGCTTCGCCGCGGAGTTTATGCTGAGCCAAGTCGAAGGACTCCTCGCAATGACAAAAAGGCTGTCTATTCATGCTACGATGCCCTGCATTTTGCTGCAGGGTTTTTCATTCTTGCTTTTTTTATACTCATTTCAGTTACTGTTTCAGCAGTTGAGGTTAAAAAACTAGATGAAATAGTAACTGGGATTCAAGCTAACTATGAAAAGGTTGAAGATTTTCATGCAAAATTCACACAGGAGGCAACTGTAAGGGCGCTAAATAAAGTTCAGAAAGCAGACGGTGAAGTCTGGTTTAAAAAACCTGGGAAAATGAGGTGGAATTACTATAGACCGGCTAAAGATGAGATTGTTTCTGACGGCATTACGCTTTGGTTTTACAATTTCGAAGAAAAACAAGCCATCAAGTCGCCGATAGATAAGGTTATGGACACACCTACAACAACTACATTTCTTTCAGGACTCGGAAACATTGAACAACAATTTATTGCTAAGTTTTCTGCAGTAAATCAATTTGACGAGAATGGAAACTATTTGATTGACCTTATGCCAAAAGAAGAGGATGAAGATTATAACAAGGTCACAATAGCTGTTGATAAGAAAAGCATGATTGTTAAAGATATCTTCCTCTATGACCCATTTGGAAATTTAACAAAGGTATCATTAAAGGGCATAGAAATTAATAAAGGGGTTCCTGACTCTTTGTTTAAATTTAAAGCTCCTAAAGGAACCGAGGTTATAGAAGCCCCTTCACCTGTTCAACAATAATAAATAAACTAAAACCAAAAAAGGAGGACATAAGATGCGATATTCATCACAAAAGTTATTTCCATACAATCATCAATTTTCTCGACTCCTATACGTTTTCCCAATAATATTAGTTACTGCACTTTCTCAAGTCAGTTTTGGTCAGCAAGGTTTTGACGTTTCACAAGCGCAATACAGTTTTGCTATCCAAATAAAGAACACGACCCCTGGCGTCATAGCTGCTGAGTGGAAATCCCCTTTTGACCTTTGGGTTGAGGCTGATGGCGTAGATCAAGCAGCAGCAAGAAATATTGCACTTGATGTCATCTTTGCGGGAAAAGAGTTGTTGCAACAAAGCTTTTGTGTTCATGTGCATAATGGTGATTTTATACAGATTGCATTTCAATGCTGGTCGTATCCGTAAAAAACATCAACCTCTGAACCTCAAGTTTCCAAGATGAAATTCGGCTGTGAGATCATCATTAGACTACTACCTAATACTAAGGTTATCTATTAATTAGAAGCAAAAGCTAATGTAATTTATTAATAATAAACTTAATAAATGAAAGAGAAGATAAGTAATTTAAGGTAATATCTCAAATGATGTTAGAAGTTACCTTAAGAACATGTAATTTAATACAAATAAACAAATAACAATCATAAAATCAAAAACCTGAATTATGTACTCTAATCTTTATTTATAAGCTAAAATAAGCTAACAGGAAAATTCGAGATATTATGAAATAGAATTATTTACCTATCTACTTCCCCAAGGACTATGTCTATGCTTCCGATTGCTGCGATAACATCTGCAAGAAGTCTTCCTTCAACCATTTTTGGAAGTGCTTGAAGATTTACAAAAGAAGGTCCCCTCACACGCATTCTATATGGTTTTCCTGAACCATCGCTAACAACATAGTAACCTAATTCCCCCTTTGGGTTTTCAACAGAGTGATAAATTTCGCCAGGAGGTGTTTTAAAACCCTCATATACCAACACAAAGTGCCTTATAAGAGACTCCATCTTTGTATACACGAGCTCTTTTCTAGGAAGAACAATCTCAGGCAGGTCGGCTATATATGGACCATCCGGAAGGTTATTTGCAGCCTGCTCAATAATTCTAAGACTCTGACGCATCTCTTCTAATCTGCATAGATAACGAGCATAAGCATCGCCGTCTGTAGCAATAGGAATTTCAAAATCGTAGTTTTCATATCCCAAGTAGGGGATTGCTTTTCTTACATCATAAGGAACACCGCTTCCCCTAAGTGCTGGACCAGTAAGTCCTAAATCAATAGCATCTTCAGCGCTAATATAAGCAACACCCTTTGTCCTTTCAATCCAGATACGATTTCTTGTGAGTAATTTATCTACTTCAGCTAATGTTTTTGGAAACGCCCTTAAAAAATTCCTTATTGCTTCATTAAAGTTCTCAGGAAGGTCATCTGGCAAACCACCCACCCTAGGATAAGATGTAGTCAATCTCGCTCCGCAAACCATCTCAAGGATATCGTATATTCTTTCTCTCTCCTTAAAACAATATAGAAATGCACTCATCGCACCTAGGTCTAAGGCATTAGTCCCGATCCCGATAAGATGAGATTCGACTCTTCCTAGCTCAAACAGTATTACTTCAGCTACCTTCGCTCTTTCCGGGATCTCGTCTTGTATTCCAAGGAGTTTTTCAACTGTGAGGATGAACCCTATGTTATTACAAATTGATGCAACATAATCCATTCTATCTGTATAAGGAATGCATTGCTGATAAGTAATGGATTCACAGAGTTTTTCAATTCCTCTATGGAGATAACCCAAATATGGAATTGCCTTTACCACAATTTCGCCATCAAGGTGAAGCACAACGCGGAGCACACCGTGGGTAGAGGGATGTTGAGGACCCATATTAAGAATAAGGGCCTCAGTCCTTGTTCCTGCTGATACATCTATTTCATCAGTAATAAACTCAACTCGTTCCACTCTCACCCTCTTTCAAATCCTTTTCAAAACAGCGCTTGGAGGGCTCGCGATTTCTAACATCAAAATCTTTTCTTAGAGGATGTGCATCATATTCCTCTGGCATAAGGATCCTCCTTAAATCAGGATGTCCTACGAATTCTATACCGAAGAGATCATAAACCTCTCGCTCAAGCCAATTCGCACCACTCCAAACAGGTGTTACAGATAATACTCTCGTATCTTCTTCAGGAACCTCGACTTTTAACCTGATTCTTACATTCTCACTATACTCTGGTCCAAACCTATGAAGATAATAAACAACTTCATAACGAGGTGTTTTTCTCTCGAGATAATCTACAGCCGTAATATCTACTATGAATTTAAAATCAAAATTATTTTTTAGATACTGACAGAATTCTTGGATTTTTTCCTTTTTAATTAGGAGGGTAGTCTCATTTCTAAAGGCCTTAATATCTAAAATTGTATCTGGAGAGTTAGATTTTAGAGAATCAATTACAGCCTGCAAATCAAAGCTCATACAATAGGTGCCCCTTCCCTCTCAATCTTCTTTTGTATTTTCATAACTGCATCTATTAGCGCTTCAGGTCTAGGAGGGCATCCTCCTACATAAACATCGACAGGAAGGAATTCATCAATACCCTGAACTACAGCATAACTATCGAAAGGTCCACCACCACAAGTACATGATCCCATAGCAATAACCCACTTTGGTTCGGGCATCTGGTCATAAATCTTTCTACACACAGAGGCCATTTTATAAGTTATGGTTCCTGAAACTATCATAAGGTCTGCTTGTCTTGGTGAAAATCTCACTACCTCTGCGCCAAACCTTGAAAGATCAAATCTTGATGCGAACACCCCCATCATCTCAATTGCACAGCATGCAGTCCCAAATGGCATTGGCCAGAGGCTGTTTTTCCTCGCCCAGTTTGCAAATGAGCTTAGCTTAGTAGTGATAAAACCATCTCCGCCGAGTACAGGGTTAGTATTTACTCCCATTCAAGAGCCCCCTTTTTTAATACATAAAAGTAGCCTCCTAAGATAACGATAAAAAAGGCTATAATCTCGACAAATGCAAGAACCCCAAGCCTTTTAAATACAACAGCCCACGCAAAAAGAAAAACAGTTTCAACATCAAAAAGTATAAAAAGTGCAGCGACTAAATAATACTTAACCGAGAACCTTGCCCTTGCATCTCCTACGGGAGGGACGCCGCATTCATAAGGAGCAAGCTTTTTCTTTGAATACCTCTTTGGACCAAGAAGATTAGAAACCCCGAGAAGGACTCCAGCAAGCAGCACAGAGAAAATCAATATAATTAATATTGGGAGATAATCCTCAAGCATTTTATTATTAGGTTAAGTTATAAGTGGAGATTGTCAAGGAAAACCTAACTAG
>JAHFBK010000137.1 GCA_023250035.1 Candidatus Dadabacteria bacterium | reverse complement strand
GTCTCTCCAAATACCCTGACTCTTTTTCCATATTTCAGTTACTTTGGCTTGAGATTTTGTTTCTTTCTCATCTGTAAAAACTATCTTATCCTCGTATCTTGCCTTTATATATGATTCTGTGGTTTTCATATCGATTTCCCTCCAGTAGCATTTATTTTATCACAGTGTTTTAATTTTTCACTTTAGCAAATGTCAGTTTATACAGGTTTTCGGTAACAATTAACGCAATGCTTATAGCAAAGAAGGTCTTTAAAGAACTGGAGGAGAAGGAAGAGAAGTAAACATCCTTATTTGGTATCAATAACTACTTTTGGGACCTTGCCCATTTTATAGATTCATCCACTACTTCAAGGGATAGTTTATTGTCTTTCACAATCCGTTCTGCCTTTTGGGGTATATCCTCTAGTGTTGATGGTCTGTACAGTCCTTCTCTAAAAAGTCTTCTCATTAGACTTTGTACTTCCTGAGGTGGAAGGTCTCGGAGGCTTTCAAGAATTTTCTCTAACTTTTGTTTAGCCATATTCCTTACCATCTGTACATAAATTTAAACTTAAAACTCTTGTGAAACAATTTAGATTACTCCACCGTAATACCCTATATTCCTGCTTTGGGTGAATATGAAGAATTATGCTTAATCTAGATAATCCAATTCAGGTATCATTTAGAATGTGAAAAAGGAGCTTCCATGAGTCCTAGATTCGTTGTACATGAACATGAGGCAACTCACCATCACTATGACTTTCGTCTTGAAATGCATGGTGTCCTTCGTTCATGGGCAATTCCTAAAGGTCCCTCCATGGATGCCTCTCAAAAGCGGCTTGCAGTGCTTGTTGACGATCATCCACTGGAATACATTGATTTTGAGGGAATTATCCCAGAGGGAAGTTATGGAGCCGGCGCAGTGGTTGTTTGGGATAATGGAACATATGATCTTCTTGAAGAGAAAGAGGACAAAATTAGCTTCATTTTAAAGGGGAAGAAGCTTAAGGGAAATTTCATATTAGTTCGTATGAAGGGAAAGGAAAAAGAGTGGCTCCTTATCAAACAAAAAGACAAATATTCTCAAACCGGTTGGAAGCTCGAAAGCAGTCTTACGCCTGAGAAAAGGGCTAAAATAAAGGAACGAATCCCTCCTTGTGAAACTTCATAAGATATTATTTTTTCGCATTAATGATAAATCGCTTAACTTTTAGTTTTCTTTTTGTTTATTTGTTGGTAATCCTTTGCTCTTCCACCCGGCAATCCCACCTGTGATATTGTAAACCTCAACAAAACCTAAATCCTTCATTGTCACCACAGTCTTAGCGCTACGACCACCTAATTGACAATGAGTAACGTATATCTTGTTTTTATCCAGTTTGCCAAGATCGTCTTTAAAGGTCTCGGAATAAAAGTCGAGATTTATTGCATTCTCTATATGTTCGTCTTCAAATTCCTCAGGGGTTCGAACGTCAAGGATCACTAAATTTGAGCTATCTTTGTTCTTCTCTATCAATACAAATGCATCATCAGGGGTGATGTCTTTAATTACCTGGGTTTGTGAGTCTGTTTTTGGAGGGTCAGATTCTGCAAAGACCTCACTATATACTTGAAGAACACCGATAATTAGAGCCCCTAGAATCAGTGACTTTATTGTTTTGTTAACCATTTTCGTATTGCTCCAAAATATTTTTCTTAATTGCCCGTTTCATTTTTGCTATAAGTTTCTAATGAAGTTCCCTGCAGTAAACCGCAGAGTAACGACATATAAACAAGTATTCGCTTCGGTCATTGCGAGCGGTGTGGTTCCCTAACTACCCTCCCTCCTTTATCGCTACCACAGATCCCAGCGAAGCAATCACGTTGTTTTTGAGATTGCTTCGTCACGGAGTTTACCCTGAGTATAGCCGAAGGGTTCCTCGCAATGACACTCCCCTTTTTGTCATTTGCGAGCCGAAGGCGAAGTATTCGGAATGACATGAGACACCCCATAGCAAGGGATGTTATCGAGATACATAAATATGAATTTGGTTTAATTAACCTCATAACGACAAGTCGAATGCCTTGACTAATTGCTTCGAGAAAATCTCGGACAATATGTTAAAAAAGCGGTTTTGATTCCATCTCCTCAGTTTGTAACGGGTTTTCCCAAGACTCTATCTCTTCATCCTTCAATGGGTCGTATAATGGAGCGCCCTTCCCGGTAAATGGCTCTGACCGTCTTAATACCGGATCATACTCTGCTCCTGGTGGTTCCTCCTCTTCTTCAGCCATAGACTGACTATTACCGGTTATCGCAGAGCACGAATACATTCCAGTTATTAATGCCCCCATAAACATCAATGAAATAAGCGTTCTAATCATATGTTAAGCTCCTTATCCTAACTCTGCATAATAAAACAAAACAACTAAAATTGCAAAAATATGAATTCATTAAATCCACACTTTATCCCTTAGGTTTTCTCTCTTTTTTCTCAAAAATTATCCGCAGGATTTCATCTTGATACTTAGCTTCTTTAACCGGTAGGTCAGCTAAAAATCGAGGAAGGAAGATGTTGCGACGATGATTTTCGATCTGTATCGTAAGCTCATCTTTGATTTGAAATAGTTTAATATCCTCCTTAGATACGAATGGGAGTTTCAAAAGCACCTGGTAGAAACCTCCTTCTTTTATGATCTCATAAGGTTTCCCTTTGAAAAAGATGCGAATCGGGTCCTTCTTTGAAAAAAGATTTAGACCAAACTCCTCAAGTGAATTCATACCTAAAACCTCCTTCGAGAACAACTTTGCTTCAAAGGTTGGAATAGGGTTAAATAGCTCTTCCACCTCTTCTCTATAGCCAAGTTGGGATTTTTTCCATTCCTCAAAAAATGGGTGCTCCAATTCTTCAGGCATAGTTCTATTGATAATGACTGAATCCACCGGATAACCGTATAAATTCAGGTAAGTATAAGCCCTTTGAGTCTCTTTAATAACCATCTTCTCCAAATTTAGCACTAAGCGAATGGAGGTGATTTCTGGGTTGGTGAATGTATTTTGGATTGAGTCAAGCCTCTTGAATAGGTCCTCTATAGCATCGTATGTGTGTTCTTCGGGGAGTGGCATGTCTGTTACAACCTTCATGGCAGGTCTTAATACCTTTACCACCTTTCTCTCTATAGGGAATACCTTAACTATCCACCACCTTGCAACATCGGGTAGCGATAGTAACTTTAAAGTCTCTCCTGTTGGAGCACTATCCACTATGATTACATCATATAACTCGTCCTGGAAATGCTGATAAACCCAGAGAAAGGAGGATACCTCCTCCATTCCAGGAAGCACACTGAACTCCTCTGTTAAAATCTCATCTACTTTCAACCATCTGAGTAAAGATTGAAGGTACTCTGTCAGCTTTCCCCAGTATTTTTCGACTGAATAATAAACATCTACCTCTTGAGCGAAAAGGTTAGGCATTATTTCCTTTGGTTCAGGACCTATTTCCATATCAAAAGAATCTCTTAAGCTATGGGCGGCATCTGTTGATATAACGAGTACCTTATATCCCTTCTTTGCCGCTAAAAGGGCTGTTGCTGCCGCCGCCGTAGTTTTTCCAACTCCACCCTTGCCTGTGTATAAAATTATTCTTTTTGGCATTTATTTTTACACCATATAAAAAGTTATATGCTATTAATAACCTAAAGATGTCTAGACAGAATAGATGCTAAAAACTGGAGATTCCTTCTCTCTAAAGCATACTTTTCCCACATATCTTTGTTTTGGTGGCCTAGCGGCTTAAAAAATCGTTTGGGGTTAGAATTTCTATTCGTCTAAATGTTCTTAGCTTCAATAGATGGCTATTGCCTGAGATTATATATTTTGCTTTAGACTCTACGGCACATTCAAGAAATTTGTTATCGGCTGGGTCTTCTTTAATTACTTCAAGCTTTTCCTCAGGCGTAACTACCTTTGAATAGAAATATATAAACTCAATGATTTCAGCTCGTAAATCATCTGGGAATCTTAGTCTTTTATAGGGAATAGCCCTTTTTACCTCTTCGATAATAGCAGGGCTGATAAAATTTTTGATTTTTCTCTCTTCTAGCAATTTGAGAATCTTCTTCGGTTTACCTTAGCATCCAAACCCTGAAACGAAAATATTGGCATCAATAACTACTTTTGGGATCTCGCCCATCCTATAGCTTTATCCACTATCTCAGAGGGTAGCTTATTCTCTTTCACAACATGCTCTACCCCTCGTGTTATATCCTCCAATTTTGGTGGTCGGTAAAGTCCTCCTTTAAAAAGTCTTCTCATTAGACTTTGAACTTCCTGAGGCGGAAGGTCTAAGAGGCTCTCAAGTATTTTTTCTAGCTTTTGTTTAGCCATATCTATCAGGATCGTATATCATTTTAAACTTAAAACTCCTCTGACACAACAGTAATAATTTTGAATTATCCTATCATGCGTTTAAAGAATTATCCTTAAGTTTGAATACAAAAGAACTTAGTCGAGTTTTCCCCTTTAAATTGAACTTGAATATAATTGAGTTCCTCTTTTCTGATGTTTTATAACTTTTTTATTTTTCTTTTCACCTCATTAATTTTGAAAACCCTTTTGTATTGTTATAGATAATTTAAACTTTTTTTGAGAGTTCGCTATCAAAAAATTCGACAAGAAACCTTAGTTGTTGTATATTATAAAAGTCTATTACCATTACCTTTTCATATAATGAAGCTTCCTGCGACAACCCGCAGGGCATCGAAAGATAAACAGACAGTCTCGGTGGTCATTGCAACACGAGAATGTCATTGCGAGGGAGTAAAACGACCGAAGCAATCTGGTCGAGATTCCTCACTACGTTCGGAATGACACTTCGTGTCAGATTGCTTCACGGAGTTTACACTGAGCACATTCGATTCTCTCAGTGCAGGCTCCACGAATGTGTTCGCAATGACAAAAAGGGAGTCAAATTGCTCTGCTCGCAATGCAAACAGTTGAAACCCTGTTGCAAGCTACAGTGAATTCTCAAGTTAGAAAAAATGAAACAAATGAAGTTAATATTATTAAATGCATTAATTATACTCAGTCTTTTTTATACGATCGGACAAGCTGACAATGCTGTAACAAATGAGTCTATGATTCTACACCCTGAGCAGTACATTAAAATTACTGACTGGTCCTTTTTTGTTCCCTTCGGAAAGGTAGCTATCATACATCATGTCACTATTGAAAATAATAGCGAGATAGCCTATAAGGACATCAAAGTAAGGGTAAGTTATTATTCCGGTTCATATTCGAACTATGGAACAAAAATTGGAGGGGAAACAGGAATCTTACCTATAACAGTACCTTCTCACTCGAAGAACACCTATCTTGAAGGGGGATCTGTTTTTGGATCAGGCTCTAGTCTTATGTACGCTGGAAACATTGAGGTATTAGGGGCTACCCCGCTTACAGAGGGCGGGGTATCCAATTAATAAATTCCACAAGGGCTAAGGGCGAGAAGTTTACGAGGAGCGATAGTGACAAACCAACCTAATACACCGTGTCATTACGACCTATGTCCTGAGTAAAGACCAAGGAGTAGTGAGTAATCTCAAAGGGATTGCTTCGCCTTCGGCTCGCAATGACATCTCTGCTTAACTTAACATTGTAGCCAAGAGAACAAGGAATTTGACAAACCCCAAAAATATGGTGAAATTCACTATTAATTTTAGAATTAATTTTAATCACGAACATTATTCAAGGAGCAACAATAAATGATTTCTCAAGCAAGCGAAGCACTTCTCGGAAGCATATATGGAGAAGATAACGACCAGATAATAGAGGTTGTCGTAAAGGA
>JAHFBK010000136.1 GCA_023250035.1 Candidatus Dadabacteria bacterium | reverse complement strand
GCAAGCCATCGCTCAAGGCTTCGTTTGCTGTACGGGCAGACTTTTGCCGCATCGACCATGTGTACTTGTTTTTGTGCTATAGGCACAACCCATCGAAGGCGCTCCTCTTTAATTGTTTTTGCCATAGATATAGCCATTTCCCCATTATAGGGAAAACCGCCATATGTGCTTGCACATTACCAAAACCCCTTGACATAAGAATTTATATTTGATATAAGCAACATACAATGGCCAGTCCTAACCAAGAGGGTGGAACGCAAAATCTTAGGACCAAAGATTGCGTTGGCAATATGCTGTAGCTGGATTGCCAAAGAGGGATTAGTTTTTCAACTCTTCACAAATTTATCACATCCCAGCTAAAAGCTTTTACTTCCTACCCCAATCAGTTTAAGGACTAATAACTTAAAGGAGATGGAATCATGAAGACATATATCTTTAGGGTCGTCCCTTTTCTTGTAATCTTTTTAGTAGTTGGTTTCTTTTTGCAGCTCCACTCAAGCAGTAAAAATTCTTCAGAGGATAAGACAAAACCTGTTATTGGCAACGTTGAAAACTTTGTTGCAGCCTACGAACAATGGAAAGGAATGGCGAAACAAGGTGGAGCAGACAGGAATCTAGTCCTACCGCTAGGGTATAGCAAATCTCTTTCTTTTAAATTCACAAATGCTCATGGAATAGCAAAGTTGGATCTTACCAACGGCTCAATTTCAGTTGAGGTCTCAGGGCTATCCGATAAAGAAGCCTTCGACGTATGGCTAGTTGATAATAAGAGTGGACCCAAAGACAGCGTAAAGCCCGAGCCTTGGGATAAGATGGTAAGGGTTGGCAGTTTGAAACACGAAGGTACAACCTCGAGGCTTGAGGCACGCCTTGACCGTGAAGCGCTCAAGGATTTCAAGATAGATCTATTAGCTGTAGCGCAAGATAGCAAGGGTCCTGGAGAAGCTGGTCTTCTCTTTGGTTCGCCAAACCTGTTTCAAAGGCTTTATTACAACGAACAGCATGGGCACGTTGCCAAGCTTAGATTTGATACTTCAAACACATCGGGTATAGCAAACCAAGATAAATTAACTTTCCCATTCAATTTCCTAGTACCAAAACCAGCGCTCGCTGTTGGTGAAGATGCACCAACCATGGAAGAAATGATAGCCGAAGGCGAAGAACTTTTCTTTGAAGAAACTTTTAATGGGAATGGGAGGACTTGTGGAACATGTCACCCTATGGAAAACAACTTTACTATAGACCCGGATTTTATAGACACACTACCCGACGATGATCCACTCTTTGTGGCTGAATTCAATCATAAGCTCGCGCAACTCGAAAATCCGGCTCTGATGCACCAGTTCGGCCTAATTCTCGAAAACGTAGACGGGTTAGATAATCCAACGCAGAAGTTTGTCATGCGTGGTGTCCCCCATACACTCGGTTTGATAAACTCGCGTACGAGGCCTACCAACCTTCCAGGTGCACCAGCAGAAATGACTGGATGGTCGGGCGACGGCTCACCCGGAGGCACGTTAAGGGATTTTGCCACCGGAGCAGTTACCCAGCACTTCACAAAAACCTTGAAACGGATACCGGGCAAAGATTTTCGCCTGCCAAACCCTCATGAACTGAATGCAATGGAGGCGTTCCAACTCTCATTAGGTCGCCAGGACGATCCGGACCTGAGCACGTTGATGCTACAATCACCCGTAGCACAGGCTGGTCAGAATATTTTCGTAAATGGTACTGGGAATCTCAGCGCCCCAGGAAAGTGTAGCGCCTGTCACCGTAACAGCGGGGCTCTCAATACTCCGAATGGTGAGAATCGTAACTTTAATACGGGAGTAGAGAACAAACCCAAACCCACACCAATGGCAGGAATCCCACGAGATGGAGGCTTTGGAACAGCATCTGTTAATCCTGCCGGTTGTCCTGATGCTCCGTCGCCTAACTGTGGATTCGGCAACGGCTCTTTCAATACTCCCCCGCTGGTTGAGGCAGCCGACACGGGTCCTTTCTTCCACAACAATATAATTGACAATATTGAGGATGCAGTGGATTTTTTTAATAGCAGCCAATTTAACACTCCTGCAACGATCGCGTTTGGCGGCAATATACAACTTGACTCCACTCAGGTCCTTCAAGTCGCCGCGTTCCTTCGCGTCATCAATGCGCTTGAGAATATTCGGTCCGCTGTTCTATTCGATAACAGTGCGATGGGAGCTAGCAACTTCGGTAGAGCAAAGAAATCTCTTAGTGTAGCGCTGGCTGACCTCCAGGACGCAATAGAGGTTCTAGATAGAGATGGAGTAAGCTTACATCCCAATGCAACCGCGGATTTAATGGAAGCTGCGGAACTTACAGAGCAAGCAATAAACACTCCTAATAGTGCAACCAGAAATGACTTGATAAACGATGCTATTGACGAAGCTCTATCGGCAAGAGAAGATATGTGTCAACTCGGTTCCGATATCACTCTTTGTCCGAATTAGCAAATAATCTATCTCTCTCTGACCAGAATGACGATATGCGATGTGTAAAAAAAGGGACAATCTAAAGGTTGTCCCTTTTTTATGTTTGGTTAATGCCCATAAGCCTTACAACCAATAAGATGGTAGACCGAGTTATACCTGTTCCCTAGTAATAGCCGATTTCGCGTAAGCATTTTTCTAATAAGATACTCCTGCTAAAAGATGCAGGTTATCAGCATATAAATAGATATTCACTTTTGTCATTGCAAAGAGCAAAGCGACAAAGCAATCTATTTGAGATTTCTCACTATGTTCGGAATGACAAAATGGAGAGATCTTAAGAACAACTTGCATATTTTTTTCATAGATGACCCTTCATGTTAGATTGCTTCGTGCGGTTTACAGCGAATGAGGTGAATCTGCTCTAGTATATAGAGGAAATCCTGTCGAAAGGTACAGAGAATTGCTGAATTCAACGCTCCGATCGCAGGAATGATTGTTATACTAGTAATTGTTATAGACCGGTCGTAATGTTATCCTATTTGTGACATAACCTAAAATTATTTAAAACAATTAGCAAAGAAACTAAAATGATAAAAGCCTTTCTATTTGATATGGACGGCACGTTGGTGCAGACAGAAATTTTAAAGGCTATGTCTTATGCAAAGGCAGCACACGAACTTCGTCCATCCCTCAAAGAGCAGGGCGTTATTGATGCATTCAAAGATGTAGTAGGACTTTCTCGAAAGGAGGTCGCCCAAAAATTGATGGAACGCTTCAGCCTGGAGAAAGAGGCGAGTGCCAGAATGGATGAATTCAACGTGCATCAACCCTGGCAGGCTTTTGTTCAACTCAGAATGGGAATCTATGACTCGATGATTTCCGATCCTGAGATCCTAAACAAACACCTTTGCCCTTATAATCTCGGACTACTTAGATGGGTAAGACAAAATGAGTATCCTACAGGTCTTGGTACCCAATCTCAACGCCCGGAAACAATGCGCATATTGGAAAATCTGAAGATAAAATCAGATTTTGACTTTATTGCAACTAGGGAAGACGTAGAGAATCCAAAACCAGACCCGGAAATTTATAATCTATTGGCTAACGAATTAAATATGCTTCCCTCTGAGTGCCTCGTTATTGAGGACTCAGCCTCAGGTGTAAAGGCTGCCATCGCCGCAGGAATTGGATGCATCGCCGTCACAACAGACCTTACTCGAGATGGCGTGCATAAGCTTGGACTACTCGAAGGGGTATGGATCGTTGATTCCCCACCCGAATTGCTTGGTGTAGTAAAACGGTACATTTCTGAAATAAACGAGCCTCAGTCGAAATCCAAATGAGTGAAGCTAAGAAATCAGATAGATTGGAAACGCAGGCTGAGCTAAAGCAAAAAGCAGCAGAGCGCGCAGTAGATCTTGTCCAATCCAGCATGGTACTTGGGCTTGGAACCGGTAGTACCACTCGATTTGCCTTAGAATATATTGGACTTCGGATCAAAACTGGACAGTTACGAGACATAGTAGGCATCCCAAGTTCTCTCCAAACAGAAAAGATTGCTAAGGAGCTCGGTATTCCACTAACCAGTTTTGATGAACATCAAGAAATATATTTAACTATTGACGGCGCTGATGAGGTTGACCTACATCTTAACCTTATTAAGGGTGGTGGTGGAGCGCTTCTCAGGGAGAAAATCTTAGCTCAGTCAAGCCGACGCAATATAATTATAGTTGATGAACACAAGCTTTCTCCAAAGCTTGGCACCCACTGTCCCTTGCCTGTAGAAGTAATTCCTTTTGCAATTAAGCCTGTAGCAAATTATATAACCTCACTCGGAGCTAAGGTTATTTTGCGTAAAAAGAATGATGGCAGTACCTACACAACCGATCAGAACAACTTTATTCTAGATTGCAATTTCGGCCCAATCTCAAATCCCGAAGAACTAGCACTAAAATTATCTAACCGAGCAGGAATTGTAGAACACGGTTTATTTCTAGGGTTAGCCACAGAAGTAATTGTTGCGACCGAAAATGGAATCCGACATATCATGCGCGAGAAGTAATTCTGACAATAATACCTGTAGGGGTTCAACATGTTGAACCCTTACTAGAAAGGTCCTCAATGCATAATTTGTTTTCTAAAATGGTATAACAAATGAGGATATTATGATCATAATCGAGCCCTCGATTCTCTCTGCTGATTTTGCGCGCCTTGGTCAAGCTGCCAAAGAAGCAGAGGTCGCCGGAGTCAAGGCAATTCAAATCGACGTGATGGATGGGCGTTTTGTACCTAACATTAATTTTGGGCCGGGCGTTGTCTCAGCCCTTAGACCACTAGTGAAAATAACCCTCGACGTTCACCTTATGATTGTTGAACCTGAGCGTTACTTAGGACTTTTTGCTGAGGCCGGTGCAGACCGAATAATTGTCCATCAAGAAGCCTGCGTAAACGTCCACCGCACATTGGAAACAATACGAGAGCTAGGAATCGAAGCAGGTGTTACTATTAACCCTGGTACACCTTTGAACGCAATAGAAGAGGTTCTTGATATAGCGGATTTAATTCAGATAATGACAGTCAATCCTGGCTTTGGAGGTCAAAAATTCATTCATAGCCAACTGGATAAAATCCGACGTCTCAGGCGGATACTCGACGAACGCAGCTCTCATATACCCATTGCCGTGGATGGAGGAGTTGACACTACGACAGCTCCTTTGGTCGTAAATGCTGGGGCAACAGTGCTTGTAGCAGGTTCAAGTGTGTATAATTCATCAGGGACAGTAGCTGAAAATGTGAACGCACTGATTAAAAGTATTCATTCATGAAGGTGCATCACTAAGTATCATAGGTCAGGGGTATTCTTATCTCACTGAGGCGATTTCGAACCTCGCAGTAAATTGTAATTTAATCATGGTCAAAATACTCCTGTGAACTAATGCGATTTTTTTATTTAAATTAGAACTCACAGAATAAAAAATATGCAGAATAAATAATACAAGAGTGTTCATAGGCGACGAAGAATAATGGACCGACATGATAGTTTCATACTTGTAATTTTTGGCGCATCCGGAGATTTAACAAAACGAAAACTAATCCCGGCTCTTTTTGCGTTATATAGGCAAAACCTGCTTACAGAACAATTCGCCATATTGGGTGTTAGTCGTTCGGATCTTTCAGATACAGCGTTTCGTGAAAGAATGACTGAAGGTATAAAACTATATAGTGAAAAACAACCAGAAGAAAAAATACTAAATTCCTTTTGTAAAAATATCTATTATCAGTCCCTTGACGCAGGCAACAGTCCAGATTATGCAAGGCTGAGAACAAGGCTTTTCCAAATTGACACGGAACTA
>JAHFBK010000135.1:4108-5842 GCA_023250035.1 Candidatus Dadabacteria bacterium | reverse complement strand
TCATCCACATCCTACGCTATCTGAAACAATTATGGAATCAGCAGAAGCCTTTTTTGGTCTAAGCACCCACATATATAAACCAAAGAAGGGTTGAGTACAGGGAATAAAGGTATAAAATTAGTCAGATAATATAAGGTCAGTTGGAAAACAGAATTGGAGTAGAGCAAGTAGGCTGTTCCTTTTTGACCTTGTTTAAATTAGTATAGTATTTTATTTCAAGTGACCATTTAAAGTGAATTTGCTTTAAGGAGATCATTAGATGTTAACTGAGGCAAGGAATATTATTGGTGGAGAATATAAAGCAGGCGGTACAGGCAAAGTAAAGGAGAGGTACAATCCTGGAACCGGTGAGTTAGTAGGAAGGTTTACAGAGTCAACAAGCAAAGACGTTGACGATGCAATCCGGTCAGCGAGAAGGGCATTTGAGGACTCACACTGGCCCAGGGACCCGAAGCTCCGAGTCCGAGTATTAAGAGAGATACACGATGCCATTATTGATGACTTTGAGTACCTAGCTAAGGTACAGACCTCGGAGAACGGTAAGATAATACGCGACTCGAGAGCAGAGCTTAATTCGGCGGCTGATTTTTTCGACTATTACTCAGGATTGGCGCGCGACCTTTATGGTAGAACAAATCTTATAGACCAAAACACAATGAGCTTTGTCCTTAGGGAGCCAATGGGTGTAGTGGGAATTATAGCTCCATGGAACGCTCCCATAGTCCTCCTTGCAAGATCACTTGCACCTGCTCTAGCTGCGGGCAATACCGTTGTGATTAAGCCTGCGAGTTATACCCCATTAACGATCTATGCATTACTTGATAAAGTTTTAGAAAGGGTAAAGGACATACCAAAGGGCGTGATAAATCTGGTGTTGGGTAGTGGTGAGACCGTCGGTTATGAACTCGTCAAGCACGAAGATGTAGATTTCATCAGCTTTACAGGAAGCACAGAGGCCGGAGCCCTAGTCATGCGTGAAGCAAGTATTAATATAAAGCGGTTATCCTTAGAGCTCGGTGGAAAGACTCCAAATATTATTCTTGAAGACGCCAACTTCGAGTCAGCGATTCAAGGAGCCATAAGGGGCTCAATGCTTGGGAGCGCCGGTCAGATATGCTTTGCGGGGACTCGCGTGATGGTTCATGATAAGATATACCAAAAATTCAGAGACAACATAATTAAACTCATACCTAAGCTTAAGATAGGCAATGGACTTAGCGAGGACGTGGATGTTGGTCCATTGGTTTCTGAGGGGCAGTTAAAACGCGTAATGGACTACATTGAAGAAGGTAAGAAGGTTGCCTCGTTGCTTGTAGGTGGGAACCGGTTATTTGATGGGGAATGGTCAAAGGGTCACTTCGTGGAGCCTACAATCTTCGACGATGTACCACCAGATTCTAAGGTAGCCCAGGAAGAGATCTTCGGTCCGGTAGTCTCGATGATTAGGTTCAAAAACCTGGATGAAGTAGCGGCAATAGCTAACAGCACAAAATATGGCTTATCAGCAGCTATTTGGACTAATAACATCAATAATGCCTTTAAGCTCGCCAGAAGGATCAAGGCAGGAGTAGTCTGGATAAATATGTACGGCAGGATGTTCCCAGAGGCTGAGACTGGTACTTACAAGCAAAGTGGAATAGGAGGAACACTCAGGGGAATGGAGGCCCTAAACACCTTTACCGAAATCAAAGATGTCTTGATTAATGTTAGCGGCTAATCCGTTGATATATTAAT
>JAHFBK010000135.1:0-4008 GCA_023250035.1 Candidatus Dadabacteria bacterium | reverse complement strand
GGTGGGGTTTTCTAACCTGGCGCTCAGCTACTCAAAGAAAGGTTTTGTTATGCTATTCAATATCTAATTGCTTTGCCTTTGTCTCAGGAAATGTAAGAACCGTGAGAGCGGCTAGTATGGCAAAGACAGAAGCCGTTGCAAGTGAAAAACCGTATCCTAGCTTGTGTCCTAGCATTGCCATTCCAGCAACAAGCGCAAATATATAAGGTGCTAAAGCGGATGCTCCTCTTCCAAAGTTATAGCAGAATCCTTGTGCAGTCCCACGTGCTCTGGTGGGAAAAACCTCTGCCATTATCGTTCCAAAACCAGCATAGAAGCCAGTACCAAAGAAGCCGAGAAGAGGCCCCGTGATTAGTAGAAGTGTATTAATCCCCATGAATCCCATTTTCTCATGTATCTCTGTAATAGAACCAAAGATTGGAACCAAGATTGCCATTATAACAAGGTAACCGACAAATGTAGGTCTTCTTCCTAGTCTATCGCTTATAGCACCAAATGTAATAGTCCCGATAATCGCTCCTATGTTTATTGCGATTGTCCATGAATAACCCTTTATTAATCCGAGACCCGCACCGCCTTCTTCAACTGGGCTTGCGAGATATGTAGGCACCCAAGTGTATAACCCCCAGTAGGCAATCATACAGAAGCTCGTAAGCAATGCTGCACTGATTGTAAAGGTTATAAGATCACCTCTCCAAAGCTGAGTAAATGTAAACGATTGACCTTTTTCGCTTAATTTCTTCTGACTCCTCATTTCAGCAGTGGTTCTCCAAATTTCAGGCTCTTCGCAATGCCTTCTAATAAAAAACACAAGAAAAGCGGGAAGGATTCCGACAAGAAAAAGAACCCTCCAACTATGGAAAAAGATATCTCCAAGAAATGGAAGCTTAATCTCTAAATCGGCATGAGGGAGAATTGCAATAGAAAGAGTTGCCGCCAGAATATAGCCGAAACCCCAACCGCTTTGCACTAACCCGATGACTTTGCCCCTGTGCTGTCTTGGCCAGCTTTCGGCTACAAGAATCTCTCCAGATGCCCACTCACCACCCATACCAAGACCAAGAAAGAAACGGCATACCACAAATATTTCTACATTAGGAGCAAGCGCGCTTAGCCCTGTAAATACAGAGTACATAAGAATAGAATATGTCAGCGCTCTTACTCTCCCAATATAATCCGTAATGATACCAAAAAGCACTCCACCTAAGGCAGAAGAGCCAAGGGTAACACCGAAAAGTAATGCAGCGTGTTGATCTCTGTTAATGCCCAAGTGTCACGTATCTTAGGAAGGGCATAGACATAAAAAAGTAGATCCATCGCATCTAACGTCCAGCCTAGAAAGGCAGCAGCAAGAGCGAGCCATTGTTTTCGATTTATAACTCTGTACCATGTAAATACACCTGGTTTTAGTACTGTAATATCCATTGTTTCGTTACCCATTTATTGCCCTCCTGTTATAATCGTACCTATTCCTGTATCACTCGAGCCGCCGAAATTACAACCTTGGTCTGCATTACTTATCTCCTAATTTTCATAACACCCGCTATAATAGACTAAGTTGAGTGATTACCTTAATAAAAAAAGCATTTGAACTCAATAAAGGGAATTTATATTTATAGAAAGACATAAATTTAGATTGGTTGTTTGGATCAGTTATAATGAGCGTACAAGTTTTTGTTTTATATAACCTTTAATGGGAGGGTATACACAATGTTGAGATCGTTTATTCTAACTTTGGTAGGAACAGGGGTTATTTACTTTCTATCGAGTAACATATGGACTATTGAGGATAAAATAGCCTATGGACAAGGTAATCCTGGTATTTCAGGTTATGAGCATGTTACTGTCGAAGTTACTGTCCCAACAATAGGACCGCTTGAATTTAAATCTATTTTTGTAGACTGTCCAAGAAAGAAAAGATTGTTAGGTGGGGTTTTTGACAGCAATCAACTACGTGACGTTGGTGTACGGGCTACTAGGGTAATTACTATGGGTGACTATGACCGTTATATTGTAGTTTTCAGGAATATGAAAAATAAGTATATAAACGAGGTAAAGCTAAAAGCCACAGCCATATGCGCATACGCACAGTAGTCAGAACTAATAACCAGGAAAAATATAGGGCTATGTTATTTTGATTTTTCTTGCTCTAAAAGTGGAACTGCTCCTAAGACCTCTAGATAACCGGCATACATACCCATTGAACTTGCTCCTAGGGTAGATCCACCTTTAAGATACGTATTTTTGCTGTGAGGAGGCAATGTGATAGGTAATATTCCTGTTTCCTGACTTATTTGTTTTCCATTGTTCGTAACCGAATTAGAGTAATAAAGCACTCTTACCTTGATGCCCTTATATGCTATGTCGCTTGTGTTCTCAATGGTTACATGATGAATAATAGCCACACCGCTCCAGACAGAATAGACAGACCAATCTAAAACTTTAATGTACCATTCAGGGTGCAGAATCATTGGATCCAGTGTTGGAAATTCTTGCGCTTTTCCATTTTGATTTAGGGGAAGTAGAACGAGGGGTATTAAAACTATCATTGCTATACGTTTCTTCATAACATTTAATTATAATTTAAAATAACAACATTTCTATAAAAATGTTTGATACTTAATTATATAAAATCAATCATATTATAAACTTCATAAAAGTTGATTTTCATATTTTGCATTTATACATAATATCAATTTTAAAACTTCTTGTAAGATGATTTGGGCAACAGCCTGTATAGCGAAAAGCTCCTCTAGATCATCTGTGAGCTCTAAAAAATCATCACTTCAGCTAATCCCTTTCCATTTTCTCTCGCTTCCAGCATCAATTTAGCGCTGTAACGTTCAGAAATTTATTCCATATTCACTTTCCAAGAATCCTCTAAAACCTTCCATTCACCGTCCTCGAGCGTCATACTAATCGAGCCTGTTGATTTTTCTCCGTCCCGGAGCCCCTCTGCTTTCAACAGAGCTTCATTGCCTTTGATCTCAGTTCCGATGATCTTCAAATTTGTCGGTTTCATCGTTTGCGCTAATTCGATAACCATATCTATCGTTTCATCATCTGCTTGCTTGTTGACCTCGCCTGGCAGATGCTTGCGCAGTCCGTTTTTATCCCCTGCCATCAGGGCACGGTAATATGAGGCATAGGCTTTTGACGGCGCATCTTCTGTCCCCTGGATTTCAACACTCAATGGTTCAATTTTTTTGGGTTCGCCTATTTTAACGTTAAATGATATGTCATAAGAGTACTTGTACTCGCCAAACGTATTTTCTTCTGGAGTTGAGATCTTGCCTGAAATCTCATTATTATCGAACTTGGAAAGCGTCAATACCCCGTTTCCTATAGTGCCAAGCTGTCCATGCCATACGGGATGATAAAGTGCGTTCAACCCGGGGGACAGCCCTTTTGTTCCTTTTGAAATGGTAATAACCATCCCGCGAACCTTATCTTCAGAAGCGAGATTATTAAGTCCAAAAGGAATATTGTCCTTTGCGATCGGCCTATCCGTAACGACCACTATCAAGTCTTCTGGGCCTTCATCAACATAGGCGTGTTTTATCTCCGTGCCTGATCCGTTGACCGTCAAAGTTCCAGAAGCTGAATTTTCAGCTGCTGCCTGTAAGGGCAGTGCAAAAAGCACAACTGCAGCCAGGCAAAAACCAAGTCTTATCATTTCCTTCCTCTATTTATAGTTTATCTGTTTTGAATATCGTGAGAAAGATGCTGATGCGAAAATTGTACCCCCAAAGCTAACCCGATAAGCACAGGTCCTATCATCGCCGGGTCATTGTATATCAATCTCAACCCTAAGTCAACCCGCGAGGTGACAGATAAATGTAATAGAATTTAAATAGAAAATTTGGACTGAAAGTATACAGCTAAACTTAGAATCGAAGTGACCGCAAGATATAGTTTTCTTTTGAGTAGTTAATTTCTTTTATAGCTAAAGCTATGGCAACATTTATTCGCAAGTTATTAATGTTAACGGCTAGCTCACTTTCTTGC
>JAHFBK010000134.1 GCA_023250035.1 Candidatus Dadabacteria bacterium | reverse complement strand
TAGCGACTGGTATAATTCCTGAATAAACTCCTATCTTTCCCCCAGGTAGGGCAAAAGCATTAATTGTTTTATCATCTTTAAACACCTTATAATCCCAGTTGTATCGTGGGGTATCTGAAACTCCAGTTATTCTTCCAGCTACTCTGGTTACAGCTTCGTTATAAACTGCATTGTTTGAGACCTTTTCCTTGCTTAATACCTCTTGAAAAGCAGTGGCTCCCATCTGATTTGCCTCATCTTCCGAAATCAAAATCAATTGAGATCTACCAGTAACCGGAGCCTTATAGCAGGTTATTAAAAGAAAGGAGGTAAATAGTGTAATAAATAGGACAAATAAAAATTTCCCTATCCAATCGAGTTTTCTAGTTCTATCTAACATGACTGTACCCTAATATTGATTGTTTCCATGTGTAGAGTCAGCGCTTTATTTATTATAAAAAGAACTAATACGAAAATCTATGGAGATTTTAAATGGATAAAATTACATAAGAGATAACAATGCTAAAAACTAAGGAAATACTTTGATGCCTTTTCCTCATCATTAAAGGAATGAAGATATCAAAATCTTTCCTCGACGTTGTTTACCTCCTGGCTATGCAATTAATTCAATACTATGAGCGTAGGTCTGTTTCTTTTATCCTTTTTATTCCTTCATCTATATCCTGATCGGAAACAGCGTAGGTCACTCTCACGTAACCTTCCCCTCGGCTTCCAAATGCGGCACCATCGACAACTGCTACACCCGCAGTCTCCATTAATCTGTTTGTGAATTCCTGCGAGGTTAAACCTGTCCCCGAAATATCAGGAAAGGCGTAGAATGCTCCGGATGGTTTATCGCATTTTATGCTTGGGATTGAATTTAAACCAGCGACTATTCTATCCCGTTTCTTTTGAAGGAGTTGTCTCTTTTTCTCTACCCAATCCTGAGGGCCTACCATTGCAGCATAGGCAGCCTTCTGAATAAAAGCGGCAACGTTTGTAATAGTGTCCTGAAGGAATATTGAAAGCTTTTCTATAACGGGTTTTGGAGCTACTGTCCAACCAATTCTCCAACCGGTCATCGCATAGGTCTTGGAGAAAGTGTCAATCACAATAGTTTTCTCAGCCATACCAGGGACGGCAGAGATACTTTTGTGTTTCTTTCCATCATAAACCACATGTGAGAAGATCTCATCGGATATTACAATAAGGTCCTTGTGCTTCAAACATAATTCAGCGATTTCCTCAGGGTTCTCAACAAGATGACCATTAGGTCTTTGTGGGGTGTTGATTATTAAAAGCTTCGTCTTTGGTGTGAACATATGCTCAAGCTTTTCAACATCAAACTGCCAATCGGGTTTAGTAAGAGGTGTATGCTTTATATGTGCTCCTGCATACTTAGCCCAGACCTCATCAGGGGGATAGCCGGGGTTTGGGAAAATTACTTCATCCCCGTCTTCTAAGAAGGTTAAAAGAGACATGTTAAGAGACTGCTTTGCCCCTGCTGTGACAATTACCTCATCGGTAGTTGTCGGTCTTCCTCTTCTGGTCATCTCCTGGGCGATGGCTTCTCTAAGCTCTGCAAGACCTGGCCCCGGGTCGTATCTTACATATCCATCCTTGAGCGCTTTTAGTGTGGCTTCAATCATAAACTCCGGGGTATCGAAATCCGGTCCCTGATAATCACCTTTCTCAAAGTGAATTACCTTTTTACCAGTGTTTTTTTCAAGCTCCTTCGCAATTCTCATGCTAGCCCACTGCTTTGGTGGGACAAAATGATTTATTCTTTTGCTAAATGGATATTTCATGGTGCTCATTGGCTATACCTCCTGTTATTAAAAATAATTTATTTAATAGTCATTTATCTTATTCTCGGGATTTTTGCTCTATTTCACTCCTCTTAGTAATTTCTTTACTATAAATAAAATCCATATGAGGAATAGCAAGAATCCCCCTATCAACTACAGAAAATACCTCTTCTGCTGTTTCTTCAGCACTTTTATCAGTCTCGTGGAAAAACATAACTGACCTTACAAGACCGAAGATTATTAATGCTGTAAGCTTTGTGTTCATTTGACGGAATGAGCCTTCCCTCACCCCTTTTTCTAGGATTTTTTCATAGAGTTTTATTCTTCTATGCCTCCAGTGTTCTGTAAACTCGTAGTGTTCTCGAATAAGATGTGTTTCGTCCCTACTCAGAATTCGAAGCACATCCAGGTTCTGACGATAGAATTTAAATATGAGTTTTAGGACCTTCTTTAATTTCTCTGGAGCTGGGTCACTCTTTTCTATCTCCCTTTCAATAAGAGATTCAATGGCTTCAAAGCCATGCTCTAAAATTTCAAGATATAGTCTTTCCTTAGAATCGAAGTAAAGGTAAAGCGTACCCTTTGCTACTCCTACCTTTGAAGCGACCTCATCCATTGTAACATCATGGTAACTTTTTTCGGAAAAGAGTTGGGCTGCTATTCGTATAATCTCTCTACTCCGCGTTGCTCTCTTTGTACGGTAACCAACACCTAGTAGCTTTTTACTTATCGCTTTTTTCGCTTTAGCCATGTTTTTTATCCTAACTGAACTGACTAGTCAGTCATACTATAATATATTATTTATAATAGATTAATCGCCTTGTCAAGTACCTTTTTATAGGGAAACTAAAAAGGGCTAAATCCTGCAACGAAATGTAGTCCAAGAATTAATATGGAAATAATTTAACCGCGTGCCAAGAATGTCCCGACTGCCTTAGGAGAATTATTATATGCAGACAGGCGGGCTTTTCTAACTATGACTAAAAAGTTTATTACGGACTATTACTGATTGGAGAGAAAAATGTCTAAAATCCAATATATTTTTCAAGCCGGATCTCTATATCGAGAATTTCGGGAAAGAAGGATGAGATTCGGGGTGAATCTACCTCAGTTAACCCAAGATGGAGTTTCAATACACAAGGTAGACTTTGTATCAAATAACTACAGTTGCCTTCTTAGGGAGGATCAAGGTGTAGTAGATAACATCCAGTTCCCATACATGCTTTTCCTTCCAGAGGGTAACAAACAGTTTGACGAAGTAATAATCATTCTCAACGGGCTTAACGAAAGTGAATATAGAAAATTCTTTCCTTGGGCAGCAAGCTTTGCGGCATCGGGTATTCCTACAATTATTTTCCCTATAGCCTTTCTGATAAATAGGCGTCCGAGAAGTTGGTTTATTCCTGAGGAGGTCGGGAAGAAGCTATCAGTCAGAAGAAATCTGGAAGGTAACAGCACCTGTACCTCTTATAACGTTATCTTGAGTGAAAGGCTTCATGAGCATCCCGAAAGGTTTTTTCTTGCTGGTCTTCAGACTTATAATGACATGATTGATTTGGTCAATACCTTATATTACGGAGAATATAGTGTTTGGCGAGAAGATAGGACGTTCTCTCCCTTTACCAAAGGCACAAGGGTGCACTTTCTAGGTTACTCACTAGGAGGCTACCTTGCCTTGATTCTTTTTTTGGGAGTAGGGGATAACCCCATTTTATCTCAAAGTAAGCTCATAATCTTATGTTCGGGAGCGGCGATCAATAATGATGTCACGGATTTAAATGCAAACCCGATTAGTCCCCTTATTCTTGATAGAAATGCTAGTGAAAAGCTAATTGAGTTTTATAAACAAGGTCAAAGTTTCCCTTCTATGGAGAAAGTTGAGACCTTGATGTTCAAGGCGGTTTTTTTAAGCGATCAATCCATACTTGGTCCTAATCTAGGGAGGTTAAAAAAGAGAATAAGGATCATAGGAAGCGGAAATGATAAGGTTATACCGCTTAAAGGAATGGAAAAGAATCTAGGCTGGATAGATGAGAATTTAAAACTTGGCATCCATGAATATCCCTTCAACGTTCAAAGCCACGATCAGCCTAATCTAGAAAGGGAGATGTCAAGAAGCTATGACATAGCAAAAGAGTTTCAGGAAGGATTTAAAAGGTTTGTAGATAGTACAATTACAGCAGTTTGTGATTGAAAAGGGAGATTCAGTAACAAATAACAATTTAAAGTATACAGAAACGGATGCAATTGAATTTTTGGAAAAGAACGCAAGGTTTGAAAATGCCAATTGCTGTTCAAACTCTAGTTACTTAATCAAGAAAAATGACCTTTCTAAAATTCTATTTGGAATTTTATGATAGCTGACGTGTATATCTAAAGATTATTCTCTTTTGTAAGGGCTGGTTTAGGGCCAAATTCAAGTGGGTTTATCGTCACTGGAAGGCGCCGCCAACCATGGAAAATAGAGAGTATTGAGGTATAAAGAAAGCCCACTTGAATAATGATAAGAAAGGGAATCCAACCAAGGTAACCCATGAATATTGCGTAGAATGTTTGGAACGTGAAAAGAAGTCCTATTGCGAGTTCTATTAACGTGGTTATCTCTTTTGATGTGGTATAGCTTCTTGTACGCCAGTTGTCTTTACTATTGGTTACAGCAAATTTTGGGGTTCTTTTAAATTCAGAGTTTTTTGAGAACAAGGCTTCAAATACAGCCCTCGAGTTATTGAGAGCGATCCCAGTCCCAAGGGCGATTGAGAGTGGAATATATTTCGCATAACGTATCCAGTTCTTTCCATAAACCTCTTTGAGAGTAATTATATAGAACCTTATCACACTTATCGTACCGGTTGATATTGCAAAAAGATTGAGTAACACTACTTTCTCCCATCCTATGGAACGCCATAGATATGATATTGGAAACATTAAGAATAAAAGAAGTAATAAAAGTACGTAGGAAAAATTCCCTAAGAGGTGAAATGCAGCTTCGACTTTTATACGTAAAGGGAGATCCTTCGCCTTGAGTATTTGAGGAAGGAGTTTCTTAGCAGTCTGAATCGCTCCCTTTGTCCACCTGTGTTGTTGTAATTTAAATGCATTCATATCAACAGGAAGCTCTGCGTTGGCAACAAAATCCTTAAGATAGATGAACTTCCATCCTTTAAGCTGTGCCCTGTAACTAAGATCAAGGTCTTCTGTAAGCGTGTCGTGCTGCCACCCTCCCGCAGACTCTATACACTCCCTTCTTAAAACTCCTGCAGTGCCGTTGAAGTTAAAAAATCTTCCTCCAAAATACCTAGACGCTTGCTCAATGATAAAGTGCCCATCAAGTAGTATTGATTGAGCCCTTGTAAGGGAAGAGTAGTCTAGGTTTACGTGCCCCCACCTTACCTGAACCATGCCAATTTTGGGATCCGAGAAGAAGTCCACTGTTTTTCTTAGAAAATCTTTTGGCGGGATGAAATCTGCATCGAACACTGCAATCAGTTCTCCTTTAGCAGATTTTAGCCCTTCTTCCAACGCACCAGCTTTGAACCCCTTTCTGTTTTCTCTATGGAGGTAGTGTATGTGAAAGCCTTGAGCTCTAAACGAATCAACGATTTTCCGGGCAATCTCTATGGTTTGATCAGTTGAATCGTCAAGCACCTGCACCTCTAGGAGTTCTTTTGGATAGTCTATATTACAAACTGATGAGATCAGCCTTTCTACAACATACATCTCGTTATAAATCGGAAGCTGAACGGTGACAATTGGCAGTTTTTTTAGCTTCTTCTTGGGCTTAGGGGTTTGATTTTTATACTTGTTAAAAAGAAGGGCAAGATAGTATCTATGAATGCCGAAGATACAGAGAAGCCCGAATATCATTAGATAGATAGCTGTAAGAAATCCTTTGGTGAATACAACCAAGCTCTCTAGGTTCATATGGATCTTTTCAATAGTTAGTTTTCAAGATAATTAACTTAAAAACCTCGCCTTTTTAAGTCTCTCCACCGCTTCCATTAGTCTTTCTTTTGCGATAGTAATTGATACACGTATATAACCCTCTCCATGTTTTCCGAATCCTACACCCGGAGTAACTACTATCCCACTTTCCGTAAGTAGTTTTCCTGTAAAATCCTTTGAATTAA
>JAHFBK010000133.1 GCA_023250035.1 Candidatus Dadabacteria bacterium | reverse complement strand
TTGTTACAGTGGTGTTTATTTGGAGTGGGATTTCCTCCTGCACAGAGTCCCATATCGCTCTCATTGTCCATCCAAAACTTCCTTTTACTCCTCTAAAAGAATCATGGATTTCTTTACAGGAGCCATCAAGGCTAATAGCAATCCTTGACACTCCTGATTCTTTGAATTTCCGTATGGCTTCCCTTGTAAGAAGGCGGGTAGCACTGGGAGATACAGTAGTTCGGAGTCCTTTACTTACACTGTAGCTTGTAAGGTCATAAATATCTTTACGCTTTACGGGATCGCCTCCAGTCAGTACCAAAAGGGGTGAGCCAAATCTTTTTATCTTATCTATAAGCTGATAGCCTTCTTCGGTTGTAAGTTCATTTGGGTCACACCATGGTCTTGCTTCGGCTCTACAGTGAATGCAGGCAAGGTCACATGCTTGGGTTAATTCCCAGATGACGATAAATGGTAAAAGGTTAAAATCAATGCTATTTAAGTCAGGCTTTTTCATATGCGTTTTATTGAATATTATCTAACATTCTTCTCCCTTCTTGAGTCATCATATCAGGTGACCACCTCTGGTTTATTTCTATCTGCACTGTTACGAAATCAACTCCATCTAATTCTATAATAGCTTTTTTAACTCTAGAAATGACAACCTCAGGCAATGGACAACTTGGGGATGTTAGCACCATTTTTACAAGAATTGCTCCTTTCTTCATCTCTATTTCATATATCAGGCCTAAATCAACAACATTTATTCCAATCTCAGGGTCGTAAACATCTTTAAGACAATTTATAATTTGCTCTTTAGTAATAGCGGTCATGTCCTAGCCTTCTTAAGAAAAAAATTATTATTTTACTTTTAATGTGTTCTATGATACTTGTGTTCACAGCTACGCTTTCGAATCAAATTTACTGTACTTATTTTAATTCCCTACCCTTTCATCGATTTTAGATTTTCCAGGGGCTGGAGAAAGCCCCTCTTTACCCTCAAAGAATTTGCGGTTTTTCTCAGCATAAGACCTCCATTTTTCAGGGAGTTCATCCTCCGCAAATATCGCATCTACCGGACAAGGTTCTACGCATGCTCCGCAATCTATGCACTCGTCTGGATGAATGTAAAGTTGGTCTTCATCCTCGTAAATACAATCAACGGGGCATGCATCTACACAGGCCCTATCTTTCACTCCTATACACGGTTCAGCTATAACATATGCCATGATTTTACCTCCTTTACAGGTTTAATAAAGAAAAGCAATTAATGTGCCAGGATAATTTCCTAAACCCTCGGCATCCAGAACCTAAAAAAAGTGTCAGATGTAATAAAATCTGACACTTTTAGAAACTAGTTTAGCCGATTTTGTTGAACTTCTTAGGGCTGAATTCTGGTATAAAACTTGCTAATAATCAAAGATATAATGATTATAAAAGAGCTTATTTTATAAAGGAAGGTATTGCTAAAAAATGGATTATGTCAGGAAATCCTATTACAAAGGTTAGTCAGTAAAATTTTCCTTATGTTTTGTAAATCATACTGTAGAGACGCCATTAATGGCGTCTCTACGGATGGTGCTGCATAAGGTTGCCGCTCCTACTTTTTGACATTGTCATTCATTGGTACCTCGCTATGACAAACCAAACCTTGAAATGATATTATGGATGAAAAAATAAGACTTTCTAAAAAATAAGTGGTGATTCTATGTTCGAACTATCGAGACAGCACAGAAAGACTGCATTTACTTTCTTAATAGTCGGTTTATTTCTTGGTCTATGTATAATTATAAGCAAATATGTTCTAGGTAAGTGGGTAAGCCACCAGCTTATTACCGCACATGTTCATGTCCTCCTTTTCGGATTTGTAATATCCCTTATTATGGGTGTAGCTATCTGGATGTTTCCCCGTCCACGAGATGAAATGCACTATAGTCCTAAGCTCGCTGAGATAATTTATTGGTTTTTGACTCTAGGAACCGTGATTCGCTTTATTAGTGAGGTTGCCAGTTCCTACATGACCTTTAGAATACTCGAATGGTTAATTGTCTTAGGAAGTACTTCTCAAGTTCTAGCTGGGCTTCTTTTCATTTATAAGGTTTGGTCGCGAGTGCGGCCCGTGGGGAAACAAACTTGATTTATTAATGAGTGGTTAGGGGAAGACAAATTTCTATACTTTTCTAACAAGGGGTTTTTAAGGGAATAACACATGATTAAAACTAAAAGGGTTTATGATGAAGTGGAGAAAGACGATGGAATACGGGTCTTGGTTGACAGGCTATGGCCGAGGGGAATTAAAAAAGAGGAGGTTAAGATTGACCTGTGGCTAAAGGAAGTTGCTCCAAGCATCGAGCTTAGGAAATGGTTTTCTCACGAACCTTCTCGATGGAAAGAGTTTTGTAAGAGGTATAAGGAGGAACTCAGAATGGATGAGGAGAAAAAGATAGCTCTTAGTGAGCTTACTAAAATAGCGACTAGGAAAAAACTTACTTTAATCTATAGTGCCAAGGACAAAGAACATAATAACGCTGTTGTGCTTAAAAAATTATTAGAGAATCTACTTAAATAGAAATTAGCAGAGGAGTTAATAAAACACTGCCGTGCAGTTTTCTTATAACTTAGTTGTCCTAATTCATGTTCTAGCGGCTATTATATGGCTAGGTGGGATGTTTTTCATAGCAATTGTTATGGTTCCAGTGCTGAGAATGTTAGAGCCTCCTCAAATACGTATAGAGGTTCTTTCAAGCACTGCCAGAAGATTTCGTGTAGTAAGCTGGATAGCCATAATAGTCATTTTAGTAACTGGGGTTCTTAACGCAATAAACCGAGGTGTTACCTTACAGGCGATCTCAACTGGCGAACTGTTCTCTACTTACTTTGGGAAGATACTCGCATTAAAACTAACACTTGTGTTTGCCATGCTAGTTTTAAGTGCTATCCATGATTTTATTTTAGGACCTAGGTTGATTGAGCTTCTAAGTAGTAGCAGCCCAGGTTCCTTTCAGAAATTACAGAAAAACCGAAGGTACGTATCATGGCTTGCAAGGATTAACGCACTCTTTGGGATTCTGGTAGTTGCTTGTGCAGTAATGCTTAGTTAAAAGATGAATAGTTGAGGAGGGAAGATATGAATAAAAACTACGCCTACTTTATAGACCTGTGTGAAGAGATTGGAGAGATTCCTACTAACGGTATTATAAGTCGTACCCTGTATAGTGATGATAAGTTAAAGGTCATACTTTTTGGTTTTGACCAAGGTCAGGAGCTTTCTGAACACACATCTACAATGCCGGCTATTATTCATATTCTTAAGGGAGAAGCGCGGCTGACCCTAGGAGATGATTTAAAAGAAGCCAAAGCAGGATCATGGGTTCATATGCCCCCTCAGCTTAAACACAGCGTCTATGCGAAAACTCCTCTTGTAATGCTACTTATTCTAGTTAAATCAATAGAGCAAAAAGTCGAGGCCAAATGGAAAGGAAAAAACCCAAGTTTCGTTTCCCTATAATGGCTCTTGGAGGGCTTGCTTTAATTCTAGCGCTATGGGGAGGACTTTCTCATCTTGGATGGAACTTGCCTGTGATTAGTCCTAACTTGCTTGCTATTCATGGTCCTCTCATGGTTTCAGGTTTTTTGGGAACACTTATTGGTATCGAGCGAGCGGTAGCTTTAAAATACAAATGGGCATATGTAGTACCACTTTTAAGCGGTATAGGCGCTTTGGCTTTAATAGTGGGTGTGCCTAGTTTGTTTGGGAAAATGCTCATGACTTTAAGTAGCACTGGCTTAGTATTTCTTTTAGTAGTTATTTTTTATCCTCACCTAGCTCTTCATGCAATCATCATGATGCTTGGTGCTTTTTGTTGGCTTGTTGGGAATGGACTTTGGCTTTTGGGTTTCCCTTTTTATATAGTCGCTCTATGGTGGATTGGATTTTTGATTCTAACAATTGCTGGAGAAAGATTGGAAATTAGTCGAGTTCTTCACTTGTCTAAAGAGAAGAAGCTAGTTTTTATTCTTGCAGTCTTTGTTTTTATAATTGGCGCCCTCTTAGCAATCAAAGTCTTTGACATCGGGGTTCGTGTAGCAAGTATAGGAATGATTGCTCTAGCCTTGTGGCTTTTACGAAATGACATCGCAAGACGTACACTACATCAACCAGGGTTAAGCCGGTATATAGCTCTGAGCTTGATATTAGGTTATGTATGGCTCGGCGTAAGTGGATTGTTTGGGTTGTTCTTCGGAGGTGTATCATCAGGGTTTTATTATGATGCTATTTTACATTCTGTCTTTGTTGGTTTTGTTTTTTCGATGATTTTTGCCCATGCACCTATTATTTCCCCCACGTTAATTGATTTACCGACATTTCTTCCTTTTCAATCTTCGTTTTATTTATACCTCGGATTGCTTCACATTTCACTGGCCTTGCGCATAATAGGAGACCTCACAATGTGGCCTCTAGGTCGTCAGTGGGGAGCTTTATTTAACGCTATAGCGATTCTTCTTTTTCTTGGAAATATTATGTACTTGAGTAGGAAAGTAAAACATACACTTGCTCAATCTAGTTAGGAAGGAGCTTAGTCAATATCAATGCAATTCCCGTCTTGGCATTTATTTCTTTTTTATCTCGAATACGTGTTTACACCAAGTTACAGCAGCAACCGAAAATCCAATTCTTATATTAGCCTTATGAATACTAAAGCCAGCTTAAAGTTAAAGATACTGTCCGATTCTCTGACATCTTACACCCACCTAATTTTGTATTGCTTAATAATTACAAGGTATTCTAATTGGCACAGAGGTTGCCTTAATAAAACGAGCTAAAAGGAGACAAGAGAATTGAGAAGAAAAATCTCAACGATAATCCTAGTGGGTTTTATCGCGATGTTCGTATCCTGCAAAGGAGATAAAGAAGAGAAATCGGGATCAGAAGTTGGTGAAACAAAGAAGGAAGTAATTCAGGCAGAGCAGGAGAAGCCAAAAGCACCTCCTCCGATTAACGAAGAGCTTGCAGACAAAGGTGAAGAGTTATTTAAGACTAAAGGTTGCATAGCGTGCCATACAATAGGAAAAGGAAGATTAACGGGTCCTGACCTGGCAGGTGTTACACAAAGACGGAATCTTGAATGGGTTGAAAAGTGGATTCTTCATCCTGAAGTAATGGTAGAGAATGACCCTATAGCTAGGGAAATGCTGGCAACTTATCTTGTAAAGATGCCTAATCAAAACGTAACTCTGGAGGAAGCAAAGGCAATAATTATGTATTTAAGGGAAGAGGACTCTGAAGCAAAGGAAAAATCTGAACATAAAGAATAAAAATAAGTTTAATTACAAAAAAGGAGGTAAATAAAATGATAATTAAACATAGGGAAATTATGAGACTCTTGTCTCTCCCTCTCTTAATTGTTATTGTTGGGCTTCTCGTTGCCTGCAAAGGAGGGCAAAGCCCAGCAGAAAAGGTTTATGTGCCACCAGGAAAGCTTGATACTTATTATGCTTTTCTGTCTGGTGGTCATTCAGGTCAGGTTGGAGTCTTTGGACTTCCTTCCGGGAGGCTCATAAAGATGATACCCGTTTTTGCACCTGACGTAGCTATAGGCTGGGGTATTGATGAAAAAAGTAAGGAGATAATGGGGGGGTATATTTGGGGTGATGCCCATCATCCAGCCCTTTCAGAAACCAATGGTGATTACGATGGAAGGTGGCTATTTATCAATGACACTGCTAATGGTCGTATAGCCCGAATAAACCTAAAGGATTTTGTAACGGAAGAGATAATTAAACTTCCGAACGTAGGGGGTAATCATGCAAGTCCATTCGTCACGCCCAATACAGAGTATTTGGTTGGTGCGACTAGATTTTCCATTCCCGTACCAAACCGTGATGTTCCAATTGAGACCTACAAAGAAAATTTTAACGGCGTAATCGCATTTGTAAGTGTAGATAAAGATACT
>JAHFBK010000035.1 GCA_023250035.1 Candidatus Dadabacteria bacterium | reverse complement strand
AGTGGTTATAACAATATCAAACTAATTTCAGATTGCCGGATTCGGATTATAAGGATTTTTTCTGTAATTTTAAATCTGAGATTGAGTTACATTTGTAATTTTTGAGTTTCCCAGTTACGATTTCATTCCCTAAAAACTAAGTTGGGACTTTCCAATAGGGATTGGGCTTAAATTTGTTTCCATATAGGCTGAGGATAAAGAGGAAAGTTATGCTAGCTGTTGGGATATGTCTAGCAATTTAATGACTAAATCCGGAGGTATGCTAATTCCTTTATCTTCCAACAAACAGGGAAAAGTAAGCTTACAATCCATTAAATCTTAGAAAGGAGGATACAAAAATGGAATTTGACCACATGCTCCTTGTGCTTGTTCTAGGCATAAGCATACTGTCGCTTGGTTTCGCTGGATATCTAGCTAAGTTTGTTCTGAGCAATGATATGGGAACATCAGCGATGCAGGACATAAGCAACGCTATCAAGGAGGGTGCTGAAGCGTTTCTAAAAAGACAGTATTCAACCATAATAATGCTAAGCATCGTTCTCGCCGTTCTTATCTTTATACTATATTGGTTTGCAAAGGGTGATCGAGATATGGCATGGCGCACCACAGTAGCTTTTCTTTTCGGCGCGGGATGCTCGGCTCTTGCAGGCTACATTGGAATGTGGATTTCAATCAGGTCAAACATCCGCACGGCGAGTGCCGTTCGATCGAGCCTGGATAGGGCTCTTAAAATATCCCTTCGAGGGGGAGCAGTTTCAGGAATTACAATCGTTGCCATGAGTCTTCTTGGAGTAGGAATCCTTTTTACCCTCTACGGTGGCTCAGCAGATGACCCGGAGGTTGTGAAAAGGGTTCCCTTTCTCATAGTCGGATATGCATTTGGGGCAAGTTTCGTTGCCCTTTTCGCTCAGCTTGGTGGAGGAATCTACACTAAAGCCGCCGACGTTGGAGCAGACCTTGTAGGAAAGGTAGAAGCTGGAATCCCGGAAGACGACCCCAGAAACCCTGCGGTTATTGCAGACCTTGTGGGTGATAATGTCGGCGACTGTGCGGGTCGTGGTGCAGACCTCTTTGAATCCACAGCGGCTGAAAACATTGGGGCTATGATTCTTGGAGTCGCACTCTTTCCTATCTTTGGTATAAAGGGGATTCTATTCCCTCTTGTTGCTCGTGCCTTTGGGCTTATTGCCAGTATGGTGGGGGTTGCGATAGTGGGGTTAAAAAATGAAAAGGAAGACCCGATGTCTGCATTAAATCGTGGGTACTATGTTGCTTGCATCCTTGCCGCTGTAGGTTTTTATATAGCTACTTATTTGTTACTCGACAATAATTTCTGGCTATTTGCCGCTGGTGTTATCGGAATTGCAACAAGCATCGTATTTGTCTTTATCACGCAGTACTACACGGAGTACAGGTATCGTCCTGTGAAGTTTATTGCCGAAGCCTCTCAAACGGGGCCCGCCACAAACATCATAGCCGGGCTTTCAGTTGGGCTTGAGTGTACAGCACTCCCTGTGATTGCAATCTCGGCTGCATTGGTTGGGTCATATCAATGCGGGATTTATGGGCTAAAGGAGTTCAGTGATATCTCTACGACTAGTGCTGGGCTTTACGGCACTGCAATCGCTACGATGGGAATGCTAGGAACAGCCGCATACATTCTTGCTATGGATACATTCGGACCGATCACTGATAACGCAGGTGGTATTGTCGAGATGAGCAAACAGCCTGAGGAAATCAGGGTTAAAACAGACAGGCTCGATGCTGTAGGAAACACAACCAAAGCTCTTACAAAAGGATACGCAATCGGCTCCGCGGCACTCGCAGCATTTCTACTTTTCTCAGCTTATCTCGATGAAGTAACCCATATCACAGGTAAGGCTTTCCACTCGGTTGATATTACCAAGGTTGAGGTGTTCGTAGGAGGTCTTCTGGGAGCGATGCTTGTGTTTCTCTTCAGTGCTCTTGCAATTAGAGCCGTTGCACGAGCGGCTTATTATATAATCGGCGATGTTCGCGCTCAGTTTAAGGAGAATCCCGGTATTCTTGAGGGAACAGCAAAACCAAATTATGCAAGGTGTGTTGATATTGTTACTAAGGGTGCACTGAAGGAAATGGTTCCGCCTGGAATTCTTGCCGTTGCTATGCCTATAGTGGTGGGGCTAGTGTTTAAGCAATTTGGTCTCGGGGCTGAAACAGTAGCTGCGTTCCTTATGGTTGGAACAATCAGTGGAATTCTTCTTGCAACCTTTATGAATAATGGGGGAGGTGCATGGGATAACGCAAAGAAGTTCATAGAAACCGGAATGTACGGTGGAAAGAGGTCCGAAACTCATAAAGCTGCTGTAGTGGGAGACACGGTAGGTGACCCACTTAAGGACACTGCTGGACCATCAATCCACGTTCTAATTAAACTTCTCTCTACAATTACACTTGTTCTCGCACCACTGTTTATTTAAATTGGATGAAATAACTGTCAGGGAAGAAGAGGGACTAAAGGTGTCTCTCTTCTTCTTAGCAAATTGAATTAGCGAAACATTGCTCAATCCTTAAATATCCACATAACTCTTTCTTTAAATATTAAACCTTAATCCTAAAATAGCACTGGATGTAAGTTCTACAATTAAATTTTACCTCTAAGCCGGATCTAATGATTTAATAACTTTCAAATGCAATGATCCTAGATAATTAACAAAATCTATATTCCTACTATAAATTTCCCATACTTTCATTTTTGGAAGCTATTTAACTAATAAAAGTACACAGTTACTATTAGTTAGCAGCTTTCTTGCTAATTGGCTAATTGACAGAGAATATTTTCAGGTAATAATGTTTCAAAAAATTAATAGGCTTGTTGAAAGTATTCTGAATGTGATTAACTTTATAGCAAAGTTGAAATAGTGGAGGTTAAATGTCCAAGTCTCTAGTTATTGTTGAGTCTCCTGCTAAAGCAAAAACTATAAAAAAGTATCTAGGAAAGGATTTCAGCGTCGAGGCTTCATCTGGTCATTTGATTGATCTTCCCAATAACAAACTCGGTGTAAATATAGAGAAGAACTTTAAACCTGAATATGTTGTGATTAAGGATAAGAAAAAGTTCCTTGACCAGCTTGAAAAGGCTTCGAAGAAAGCCGATAACGTATATCTTGCTTCTGATCCTGATAGGGAAGGGGAAGCGATAGCTTGGCATATAGCGGATAGGCTAAAGATAAAAGATAAAGCCTATAGAGTCCTAATCTATGAAATCACAGAAAAGGCTGTTCTTGAGGCGATAAGAAAGCCGAGTAGGCTAAGCCGTGATATGTTCGAAGCGCAACAGGCTAGACGAATACTAGACCGTCTCGTGGGTTATCAGGTAAGCCCACTTCTCTGGAAAAAGGTAAGAAGAGGTCTTAGTGCGGGAAGAGTACAGAGTGTGGCGCTAAGACTCGTCGTTGAAAGAGAAAGGGAAGTAGAGAATTTTAAATCGGATGAATACTGGACTATTGAAGCTGAGTTAAAACAGCTTTTGGACGATGCTATTTCATTTGTTGCCGTACTTTCTAAATATGACGGAGAGAAGGTTGATATTAAAACAGAGGAAGAAGCAAATAGAGCTGTAGAGGCTTTAAGAAATGAGACATACAATGTTATATCGGTTGAGAAAAAAGAGAGATCGAGGTCTGCACCACCCCCATTCATAACAAGCACACTTCAACAAGAGGCATCAAGAAAGCTTAGGTTTCCTGTGAAAAAAACTATGACTATTGCTCAAAAGCTTTACGAGGGTGTGGAGCTAGGTGATGAAGGTCCTGCAGGGCTTATCACGTATATGAGAACAGATTCAGTTAGGGTTTCAGAGCATGCGATTAATGAGGCAAGAGGCTATATTGGAGAGGCTTACGGAGCCGGTTTTCTTCCAGAAGGCCCTAACATTTTTAAAGTGAAAAAATCCGCCCAGGATGCGCATGAGGCGATAAGACCGACATCGGTAATTAAATCTCCAGATTCTGTAAAAAGCTATTTACCAGAAGACGAGTTTGAACTTTATAAGCTTATTTGGCAAAGGTTTATTGCCTGTCAGATGAATCCAGCGCTCTATGACCAGACAACTGTTGATATTGAAGCTGGAATGGGGCTATTTCGCGCTACAGGTTCTGTAATTAAATTCCCAGGATTCACTGTAGTGTATATGGAAGGAAAGGAAGAGGAGGAGGAAGCAAAGGAAAAGGAGGAAGAGAAAAGGCTGCCTGACCTAAGTGAGGGTGAGGGCTTAAAACTCATTGCCCTTGAAGGAAAACAGCACTTTACACAACCACCTCCAAGGTTCACAGAAAGTGCGCTTGTAAAGGAGTTAGAAGAGAGGGGAATAGGACGCCCTTCTACTTATGCAATGATATTATCTACGATTCAGGACAGGGAGTATGCAATAAAGGAAAAGAATAGGCTAAAACCCACATTGCTCGGCTGTGCTATAACCGATCTTCTTATAGAGGGTTTTCCTGAGGTAATGGATGTGCAGTTTACAGCAGAGATGGAGGAAAAGCTTGATGAAGTGGAAGAAGGGAGCGTCAACTGGGTGGAGCTTTTAAATGGCTTCTATAAGGGATTTGGAAAGAGGCTCAAACAGGCGGAAGTTTCTATGAGGAGTCTTAGGCGCGAGGGTATGCCTACAGAGTTAGATTGTGAGCAGTGCGGTGGCCAGATGATAATAAAGTGGGGAAAAAGAGGAGAGTTTCTATCGTGCTCGAAATATCCCGAATGCAAGAATGCAAAACAGTTCGAGTACGGCGAAGATGGTGAAATAAGGATTAAAGAGAAGAAGGAGCCGGAAATCAGGCACGATATACTCTGCGATCTATGCGGAAAACCGATGGTTGTAAGGAAAAGCAGGTATGGGAAGTTCCTCGGTTGTACAGGTTATCCTGAATGTAAAGGTATAAAGCGTTTTAAAGATATTCAGGATGAAGAAGCAGGTAAAGTAATAGAGAGCGGGGAGAGCACTGAGGAAAATAAGAAAGAGTCAAAAAGAAAGTCATTTAGGAAAAGCCCAGCTAAAAAGAAAGCCGAAGTAAAGCCTCAAGCAAAAGGATATCAAGCATAAATTTCAATTTGTCTATATTTGGACCATATAATCAAGATATATACCTGTAGGGGCAACCCTTGCGGTTGCCCCAAATTAGGGCAGGTGCAAGACTTGCCCCTACGACAATGGTTATCTGCTTAACTTTGTCTAACCAAAGTCTAACCAAAGACCGTGGGTAGGTACTAGGGCTGTTTATTAGACCAATTTTCACTATCAATTTTCCACCCCGAATCCTCTTTAACCATAGCAACCGTGCCAATCATTTCATCATTGCCAGACATACCACCGATGCCTGTAAGCTTCAAAGTTGCGGTTTTGCCGTCCGGGGAAATAGTTTGTCCTAAAACCTTGTACGATTCAGGCATAAAAGTACCTATCATTTCTATCATCTTTTGTTGCATCTCGGGGGTTTCCGCATTCATTTCATTTATCGCTTTCTTACTCATGTACTTTTTTAATTCATCCAAATTCTTGGATTTGATCGCAGCGGTGTATTTTTGATATACCTGTTCCGGCGAGTCTTCTGCAAAGGCAACGTAACCTCCTAACACCGAGAGTGTAACTGTAACTAACAAAACACGCTTCAGCATTATATGCCTCCTAGGTAGATAATATTCAGGACACTTATTATACTGCGAAAAAGCAAAAAGGGACGTTCTTGAAATATACAAATTCTTTGGTTGTTTTAATTTCATGCCAAGATAACCTAGAATAGATATTCTAGGTTTGCTGCAACATGTCATCGTCTGCGGCATTGATAGGCGACCTATCTTCCTCGATGATGAAGAAAGGGAATCTTTGCTTTCCCGGCTTTCAAATCTTCTGAAAGAAACCGATACCACATGCTTAGCTTGGACGGTTCTGGACAATCATTTCCACCTTTTGCTCCGTCCTGAGAAGATTAAGCTGGCCGTATTAATGCGTCGTCTTCTGACAGGTCACGCTGTAGAGTTCAACCTTTGCTACAAGCGTACCGGCCATCTCTTTCAAAACCGTTAGATTGCTGAGCCAACAAAAGAACGCACCATTGTTAAGGCAAAATCTATTGTCTGGTACGTTGCCATGAGGAAATTACTGCGTAAGGGTACGAAAATCACATCATCTTTGGCTATGAGTCCCTCAGGGGGTTTCGGTTAGTGCAAAAAGGGGCAATTTAATGATGCTCAAAAATAGGAAATTACAGGCCTTGCTCTATCAAAATTAAATATTTCAACAATGTCCCCTATACCTCTTGACATGTAATTCAATATGTGATGGTATAGAAATCATAGTTCAGTGTAGGGTTGAGGATTGGTCTCGGGAAACTTCTATACCTCTCGTAATGCTATTCTTTTCATCACACGAATGGAGGAAATTTCAAGAAAAGCAAGGTACACCTGCGAATATATAAATCAAAGCTCGGAAAAAAGGCAACTCATTCACACCCAAATTACAAAGTTTGGTATCATGGCTTTAAATTTATAAAACTCGCGCAAAACAAAAAAACCTATAAAAAAGGAGGGATTTGCCATGGATGAAAAAAAAATAATAGTTTTAGCGGTTATTTTGGTCCTCAGCCTTGGGGCGTATGTGAATGAGGTAACCGCCTCACCAAATGTACTCACGACGTGTGGGAATGTCGGCGCGGGGTCGCATGTACTCGGCAACAATATCAGCACTACAGGCGATTGCTTCATACTGACGGGTAATGATATAACGATTGACTTAAATGGATTCACGATTACTGGTGACGACGATCTTAATGACAGGGGAATCTGGGATGGAGGTATTCCCCGAGAAAACATAGTCATCCGTAACGGGACCATCAGGGACTTTAATCAGGGTATTGAAATTGGTGCTAGTGACGGTTGCAAGGTCGAGGGGATCACTGCCTTCAGCAATGGTGCTGGGATAATCGTAGGCGATCACTGTCACGTCAGCCACAACATCGCCATCAACAATCGTAATGCGGGGATCCATACTGGCACAGACAGCACCGTAAGCTACAACATTGCTAACAACAACAATAGTGGGATCGGCCTAAACTTGAGTAATGTGAGGTCCAGCATCATCTACAACACCACTAACGGTAACGTCAATATTGGCATCAATGTCGCTTGTCCCAGTAATCTTATCGGGAACATAGCGCAGAACAATGGCACAAACTTGTTCCAGCAGCTTGGTACGTGTAAGCGCTACGATAACCTTTTCTAAAAATATAGTTTAGGGTTTTGCTGTTTTGTTATAGGTTTTGTCGTCTATAGCTGATCTCCAATCTTGGACTCAGAAGCCAGTGCCTTTTGTATTTACGAAAATGGGGGGTCTGTTGTCCCTATTTTATGAAAATGTATTTAAGAATGTAGGGACTGATGGCCTCATCAGTCCTCATTTTAATGCGTCCCTTTTTTTCTCGAATTCTGATGAATGACCAAAATCATAACCACTTTGACATCCAAGCATCTGACTAAGAAGTCCAAGTTTGTAAGTTAATAATCAATCGGGAAACCTGACAAGGTTATGCCCCAACATAAGCATAGGGAAGTGGTCCACATTCCGGGTTACTAATACGAGTCCTTCCAAAACCACGGTAGACCCAATCAAAGCGTCTTCCAAGTGTATAATAAATCCTCTTTTCCTGTACTGATAGACGTACCTTCCAGCAAGATCGGCAATGGAGGATTGAATCGCGATGGCCTCGAAGCGATCAAGGAGATTTGTTGTTGCTTTCTCTTCATGAGGGTGACAGCCTGCGAAAACCTCTGAGCGAGTAATTGCTGAGATGGCGGGTACCGTTTCATCTACTAATTTGTCTAAATAATCCCAGTAGGAGCTTGCACCGCGGAGGAGGCCGATAACAAAATTTGTATCAAGAAGATAGCTCATCCTGTCACTCGACTCTTAGCAGGTCGGTAGCGACTAAAGTCGTCTGGGGATACAAGATCAGGATGGTCCTTTTCCTTCCATACAGTCCTGTGTTTTAGCTTCTTCAAATCCTCGGCTAACGATTTACGATCAAGTTCTCGCTTAATGGCCTTAGCTACCAGTAAACTCCGTTTACCAGCAGGGACCTTTTCTAGCCTTTTTAGCAGTTCCTCAGGAATTGTAAAAGTTGCTTTTACGACAGCCATTTTGTTTCCCCCAATATTTATTGGTATAAGTATACCAATACAAATTCGACAATCAACACAAATCAATGTACATATAGAGAAATCATTTATCAAACTCTCAAAGAACTTCTAGATCGGGTTCGTGAGGTATGCGGCAAAAACACTATTTTTTAGCACTGAACGTAGCCAACTTGAAATCTGTATGTAAGAAACAGTAAGATTATTACCAATGACTGAAGAGCTTCTAAAGATACTCGTAGCGCTGGAAAAACCTCTCAGGTTTGTTTCTAAAAATGATTTCGTCAATATCAGTAAAGTAAAAGATCTTGACCAATTGGTATCAGACTTAACTTTAAAAGCCCTCTCCCTTAGTTTATCAAGTGACCAACTTGGAGTGATTCAAACTCTTAGAGAGTCATTCTCTGGTTATAAAGAATTAGAGCTCAATAGCAAAAAAAAATTAATAGAAGAATCATTAGATGCTATAGTAGATTTAAAGAATGATAAATATTCAGACTATTCTCACGCTCCCCAAACAACCCATTCGATAGTAAAAGAAGCCTCTGAGAAGAAAGACCTTTCTCAAATTCTGATTCAGTATGTTAAGGGTGTTGGTCCCAGGATTTCTAATATTTTGGCAAAAAAGGGAATTAAGAGTGTAGAAGATGCTCTCTACTACTTCCCAAGGCGGTATGAAGATCGAAGACATATCAAGAAAATATCAGAGCTTAAACTTTTTAAGCGTGAAACAGTTATGGGAAAGATAATCCTAACCGGCAAGGTAAGGACAAAACGAAGAGAGCTTTTTCAGGTGGTTTTATCTGATGGAACAGGCAGGCTTAACCTTGTCTGGTTTCAATTTAATGAAAAATATTTGCGCGCTGTGTATAAAAAGGAAGCAACTGTAATATTAAGCGGCGAGATAACAGTTGATAGGTATACCGATTCTCCTCAGATAATTCATCCTAAGCCTGAGGACACCGAGATAATTGATAGTGAAGAAAACCTCGAGAAAGATTTTCTTAACTTTAATCGTATCGTACCTATTTATCCTCTTACAGAGGGCATTAAGCAAAGAAGACTTAGGAGTATAATGAAAACGGTAGTAGATTCCTATAGCCCAAATGTAATTGACTATGTTCCCGAAGAGATAAAGCGAAGAAGGCATATTCTAAACCTAGGCGACGCTTTATCAAGGGTCCATTTTTCAAGTGATTCTGACCGATTAGTAGATCTTTTTGATAGTGGTTCGGTTTATGGTTCAATCCCTCATAGAACGGTTTCATTCAACGAGTTCTTTTTCATGGAACTTGGGCTTGCTTTAAGAAAACGAGATGTTACCAAATTGTCTGGAATAGCTTTTAATCCTACCGGAAGGCTTACTGAAAGACTTCTCAGCAATCTCCCATTTAGTTTGACTTCAGCTCAGAAGCGGGTAGTTGCTGAAATAGAAAGAGATATGAGGACTGATAGCCCGATGAATAGACTTCTTCAAGGAGACGTAGGAAGTGGGAAAACAATAGTTGCGCTGCTATCAATGCTTAAAGCGGTCGATTGTGGATACCAGGCTGTTATAATGGCGCCTACAGAAATCCTTGCTGAGCAGCATTTGAGATCAATCCTACAATTTATTAGAACCGCTGGTGTCAAAGTCGTACTTTTGACGAGTGGTTTGAGTAAAAAGGAAAGATATACTTATTATGAGGCTATTAAGACTGGGGAAGCGGATATTGCTATAGGCACACATGCGCTTATTGAACAAGGAGTTGAGTTCAAAAATCTTGGCTTTGTTGTAATTGACGAGCAACACAGATTTGGCGTTATACAAAGGGCGGAGTTAAGAAGCAAGGGTAAAAATCCTGATGTGCTTGTTATGACTGCGACCCCTATACCTAGGACACTTGCTATGACTGTTTATGGTGATCTTGATGTTTCGGTTATAGATGAGATGCCGCCTGGAAGAAAACCAATAAAAACCATAATTTTCTATGAAGAGAAAGGGACACGTAAAAAAGCCTACGATATAGTCCGTGAGGAGGTTAAAAAAGGAAGGCAGGTCTACATTGTTTACCCAATGATTGAAGAGTCGGAAAGCCCAGATTTTAAGGGTTTAAAGTATGCAACCCTAATGGCGGATGAGCTTCAGAACAAAATCTTTACAGAGTTTCAAATAGGACTTCTTCACGGAAGGATGAAAACGGAAGAGAAGGACGAGGTAATGAGAAGGTTTATTTCTCATGATATAGAGATACTCGTTTCAACCACTGTGATAGAAGTTGGAGTAGATGTCCCTAATGCTACAGTAATGGTTGTAGAAAACGCAGAAAGGTTTGGGCTCTCTCAGCTTCATCAGCTTCGAGGGAGAATTGGAAGAGGGGAACACGAATCAGTTTGTATATTAATTTCGGGTTATAAGAGGAGTGAGGAAGCACAGAGAAGGCTTTCTGTCTTAGAGAAAACAGCGGATGGGTTTAGGATAGCCGAAGCGGATCTCATGATTCGCGGCCCTGGAGATTTTCTTGGAACAAAACAATCAGGCCTTCCTGAATTCAGGTTTGCGAACTTGATTCGAGATGTGAGGATTCTCTCTGAGGCTAGGGAGGAAGCCTTTAGAATTGTTAACGAATCTCCAACTCTAACAAAGCATCCTGGTTTGATTGAAGAGGTTTCAAGAAGGTGGGGAGGAAGATTAGAACTCGCCAGGGTGTCTTAATTTTTCTATTCTCAGTGTTAGGATGTAATTGCTCTGTTGTAATGTAGAGACGCCATTAATGGCGTCTCCACGGAATATGTTGGCAACATGTTTTCTACCTAGCAGAGGGTTTAAATGTAGAGACACATTTCAATGCGTCTTCATAATAATCCTTAGAAATGATTACGAATATAACGTAGAGACGACCCGGCGGGTCGTCTCTACATAGTTATCTATGTTTGACACGCATACGACGTTTGGTTATTTTTTAACTGCTTGCCGTGGGGAGAGGTGGCCGAGTGGCCGAAGGCACTCGCCTGCTAAGCGAGTAGGGGGCTAAAACTCCCTCGTGGGTTCGAATCCCACCCTCTCCGCCAGAAATTTATTAATTATTCATCAGCTCCACCGATGTCTGCATCAGCATCTCTCACATCCACCTCGTCAATTAACCATCTCCCGTTTACACTCTTAAGCTTATAACTTTCAATTTTATGAATTGTGCCGTTATTAGTGGAGATAACTCTTCTATAATCCACTTGGGCGTATTCGGGCTCTTTGATAATGTGTTGAACAACTTTTCCCTCTAGGGATTTGTAGTCAATCTCCTTAAGTTTTTGGGATGTTTCAGTAGCCCATTCGTTTTTCGGTTTACCTTCACGAAAATTTTCAGTTGTAAATTCAGCGGCTTTGTTCATGTCAATGCCATAGACTTTAGCCCACTCTTTAATCACTCTATCGGGAGAGCCTTTTTCTTTAATTGCAATTTCCTTGTCCTCACGTCTTTTAGCTCTTATATCTTCTATAGCTTCGGTTTCACTATTTGCTGAGCATATTCTAAGAAATGCATTCTCAACACTATAGGGCGACTTGAGATATTCACTATATTTCCCCCAGCAAGTTTCGAAATTGTCAAAGCCATTTTCTATAGTAACTTCATCGCTGTTCTTCACGATCTTTACGATAAACCACATATCGTAATTCCTCCTTTGGAAGTTTTTATTACTGATTAAAACTGATTTAAAAAATCCCTTACGATATTTCTCTAAGGAAGGGTACTATAAACATAATGTTTGAAAAGTCTACGTTTGCGTTATAAAGAGAATTAAAAAGTATTCACAACTTATGAAAACTAATGTAGATTTTTAACTATGCGCCCGTAGCTCAGATTGGATAGAGCGCCGGACTACGAATCCGAAGGTCGGGGGTTCAAATCCCTCCGGGCGCGCTTGCTTTTTTCATACCCTTTTGCTCATTACTGTACTTATGCCATGCTGTTATTGCTGCCTACGAGGAGAATTCATGGAGCGAAATTTTCTGGTCAGCTGCTCTCATTGAGCTTTAACCTCAAAATGTTTAAAATCATGATCATCCCTTGGCTCGATAAGTATGTCCTTTGAGAACTGTGCTTCGAGTTTCTTCAGGTTGTCTCGCTCAAGGTCTTCTAGTGTCTTTATAACATTTTGACTTGCGCGGACCAAAATCTTTCTCACAAAAGGGTTTACAATTTGGCTTTTTATTTCCCTTATGATTTCATAAGAAGCTGTCTCTTTGGATTTAACGTACCCAATTCCGTCACAGTAGCTGCATGACTCTGCTAGGTTTTTAAGAAGACTTTCTCTCACACGCTGCCGTGTCATTTGAACAACACCGAAAGAGGACATCTCGAGTATTGAGGACCGAGCTTTGTCTTTTCTCATCGCTTCAATAAAGGTTTGAAATACCTCCTCCCTTTTTGATCGGTTTTTCAGGTCAATAAAGTCTATGACTATAATACCAACCAGGTTTCTAAGGCGTATCTGTCTGGCTGCCTCATTAGCTGCTTCAATATTGATCTTAAATATAGTTTCTTCCTGAGTGTCGCCGCTTAGGTATCTGCCTGTATTGATGTCAATTACAGTCAAGGCCTCAGCTTCTTCTATAATCAAATATCCTCCGGATTTGAGCCATACCTTCTTTTCAAAAATCTTTTTTATCTCAGGTTCTATCCCGAATTGAATGAAAAGAGGGGTATTGTCTCTGTATAATTCTATATTGGTGTTAAACTCAGGAAAGCGGGTTAGAAAATAATCTGATATGTCTCGATAAGCGTCCATTGAATCCACTATTATGCTTTTTACTTCACTTGTAATCAGGTCTCTTACAGCCCTTATTTGAAGGCTAGGCTCCTCGTAAACAAGTACTGGGGCTTTTTGATCCTCGGCCCTTCTTTTAATTTCATCCCAGAGTCGAATTAAATTATCCATATCCTGATATATCTCTTCTTCGCTTCTCCCTGTACTGGCAGTCCTCGCAATAAAACCAAGCCCCTTAGGCTTAGAACTTTTTATCAATTCAGTAAGTCTTTTTCTCTCTTCCTCATTTTCTATCCTTCTTGATATTCCTATAAGATCAACCATGGCAAGAAGCACAAGGTATTTCCCTGGAAGGGCAATATTAGAAGAGAGTTTCGCTCCCTTCCCACTCGTTGATTCCTTTAAAACCTGTATAAGAACCTCCTGACCCTCTCGAAGAACATCTTGAATCAGGAACTTACCCCTTCTTTTTTGTGACTGTGACTCCTCTTCCTCTAGAAACAAGTCAGGGAATGTATCCTCATACACATCTTCCACTGAAATAAAACCAGACCTATCAAGGCCTAGATCTATAAAAGCCGCCTGCATGCCAGGGACGACCTTCCCGACTTTTCCTTTATAAATATTGCCAACAGTCCGAGGGTGTGACTTTCTCTCAATATATAATTCGACAAGTGTTCCATTCTCTGTGACAGCAACCCTGGTTTCGTTGAAGGTTACATTTGTTAAAATCAGGTTTTCCATAAGTAAGACGTTTTATAAGGAATTATTGATTTTGATCAGTTTATCAGTTAATTATAGACTATAAGCTATTTATATCAAAGATTAGGGTGGCTAAATTACTATTAAATACGAAAGTCGTTAAATATTAGAATATATAGAGTATATTATTATATACTATCTTTGAGTAATAAATTCTTTTAAGGAGGTCAAAGAATGCGCCTAAAATTAATTTTGGCAGCAGTTCTTTTAGGAGGCATAGCCTTAGCTCAGGATCAGCTTCCAGAGCCTAAGGGTGGGGTAACAATTTATGTGGTTCGTCCTGGTGACTCTCTTTGGAATATATCTAAGAGGTTTTTTAATAATCCTCTTCTTTGGCCCCGCCTATGGGAATTAAACCCTGTTATTGATAACCCCAACCTTATCTACCCAGGAGAGGTACTAGCTTTAAAATCTATGCCTCCAAAGGCGCCTACGCTTCCGGTAGTAAAAATCGACCCAGAGGTTGGTGTAAAGAGGATTGAAGAGGTTCAGCCTCCACCCCCAGTATTTTACTATTCGCGTGGAGGGGATGTAGGTTTTATAGCCTCTTATGAATGGGAAGATATGGGGGCTATTCTCAGCTCAGAGCCGCCAAAAATTCTTCTTGGTGAAGGAGACACTGCTTATACGAATGTCGGATCAGAAGATAATGTCCAACCGGGAGACGCGTTTACAATCTTCCGTTCTTCAAAGGTTGTGCTTAACCCAATAACTGGAAGAAGGATCGGATACAAAGTGGCTATTCTCGGAGAGCTCGAGATCATAGAGGTTTTGGGAAAGAGAATGTCATCTGCAAGGATTACAGGTTCGTACAGGGAGATTACTCGAGGGGCACGGATTAGACCCCTAGAGCCTTTTGTAAAGGAGGTAGTGATTAAAAAGGGTTTGGAAAAGGCTGATGGATACGTAGTTGAATCTCTCAATAATGTAGAACTAACTGGCAAAGGAGATGTAATTTACGTGGATATTGGTGAGCAAGACGGAGTGGTTCCGGGAAACACGTTATCAATCTACGAGCACCCCCGGTATGCATATGATCCGGATGCCGGGAGAAATGTGGTTATACCTGGAGCCCTTATCGGAAGGCTCGTTGTGTTTGATGTTCGTAAGGATACGGCTACAGGGATTATAGTTGAAAGTGCTAGGCAAATAGAAAAGGGTGACGTTGTGAGCGTAGACCTCTAATTCTCTCTGATCTTTGATTTCTGTGCTTCTCCTGTCATTGGAACGAATCGGACCGGTGTTACAGTTTTCTTCTCAATACCTTTGTCGGTCTTAGTAATAAGAAGGAGCTCTTGATACAGGTCTCCAATTGGGATTACCATTCTTCCATTTTCTTTTAGTTGTTCGATAAGGGGCTCGGGTATATGTTCTGAAGCGGCTGTTACAATTATTACGTCAAAGGGTGCATATTCAGGCCAACCTCTATACCCATCCCCGATTTTGAAATTTATATTACTATAGCCAAGAGATTTTAGGATCTCCTGCGCTCTTTCTGATAAGGATTCGAGTATTTCTATAGTAAAAACCTCGCTTCCGATATCAGCTAGTATTGCCGCTTGATACCCGGAACCTGTGCCTACTTCCAGCACCTTTTCGCCACCCTTTAGTTTTAAAAGCTCAGTCATAAGGGCTACGATATAGGGTTGAGATATTGTCTGATCCATTCCTATTGGGAGTGGATTGTCGCTATAGGCCAGTTTTCTTAAACCTTGTGGAACAAATTTATGCCTTGGGACTCGGAGCATTGCCTGAATGATTTTGGAATCCTGAATACCACGTGATATAAGTTGATACTCAACCATTTCGAAGCGCTGCTGTGTATAAATATTTTCGTCATCTTCGTATATGGAAAAATTGGAAAGTAACAAAAGGATGGATAAAAGACTTAAAGCCAATATAATAAACTCCATTAAGATATACGCTAGGGTTATAAGGAATGTACTTAAAGAAACCCTTGGGATTCTCCCCAAAACTACTTCTAAAAATCCAACGTGTTGGAAAGATTCTACCGAGGTGAGAATTAATAATCAAGTAGTAGTAGATTGAATGATACGATAATTCTAAACAACAGAGGCTGATTGAAGGATTTTTAACTTGAAACTTTTAATATCTAACTGAACCTTAGTGAACAAAATGTGAGTTTGTGCATATATTCAATTCAAGCCTTGACGGTGATGAAGAATTTTGGAAAGTACCAACTGAGCTCCTTCATATGGGTCTAATTCCCCATTTTTGACTAGGTCTAAAATTCTTCTAAGTTCGTTGCTTCTCAAGTCCTCTGAAATCTTACGCTCGATAATTTCCGATAAAATCTCAAAAAACTCTTCTTCTCTTCTTTTTACTCTTTTCTCTTTAAGTAGATCGCCATCAATTTGGAATGCCTTATGCCTTTCAATTTCTCTTACCACTTCGACTATTCCCTTGCTTTCATGGGCAGAAGTAAGAACTACTGGAATCTTCCATTCATCTTCTTTAGGTTTCAGTGAAATCATGAACTGGATTTCTTTGGATAGCCTATCTGCGCCTTCTCTATCCGCTTTATTCACGATAAAAATGTCTCCGATCTCCATAAGCCCAGCTTTCATGGTTTGAACTGAATCCCCTGCTTCGGGTACAAGTACGACAAGCACGGTATCCGCAAGATCTATGATATCGAGTTCCGTCTGCCCAACACCTACGGTCTCAATAATGATGTAATCCATTCCAAAGGCATCGTATAGCTTCATAATTTCTTTGGTAGCTCTTGAAAGCCCACCGTGGCTTCCCCTGCTCCCTAAGCTCCTTATAAATACGTTCTCGTCAAGTGTGTGATTTTGCATTCTGATTCTATCTCCGAGAACTGCTCCTCCCGTGAATGGGCTTGATGGGTCAACTGCTATTACTCCTATTTTTTTATTATCTTTCTTCCTAAAAGCCTGAATGACTTCATTTACGAGAGTGCTTTTTCCAGCACCTGGAGGGCCTGTGACACCGATTGCATAAGCGCGTCCTGTCTTTGAATTTATCCCTTTAAGGATTTCGAGAACAGACGGATGACGGCTTTCAACCATGGTTATAAGGCGGGCAAGTGCAAGTCTATCTCCACTCAGCATTTTATCTACGAGTTTTATTTCTTTATCAGAGATCGGCATATGAAATACGATAAATTGAGTGATATAGTTTGTCAAAGCTCAATATGTTGACATTAACACCCTCTTCGGTAATCTTTTATTGAGGAGGCAAAGATATGTTTGGCGCATTTGGCGGATTTGGCGTGTGGGAGCTTCTGATAATTCTAGTAATCCTTCTGATTATATTCGGTCCAAGTAAATTAGGAGACCTTGGCACTGCACTTGGAAAGGGTATTAGAGGGTTTAGAAAGTCTATGAAAGAGCCAGATGAAATTGATGTCACACCTCCTAAAGAAGAAGCCAACCGAATTGAAGGTACTCGTCTTGAAACGCAGAGTAAAGTAGCCGAGAAAAAAGAAGAGGTAAAATAGTTTATTTATTCAGCTTAGCATCATTACTTATTTTTCTCTGCAATCTCGATTAAAACTCCCTTAAAGGCCTTTGGATGGATAAAAGCAACCCTTGTTTCATGGGCACCAGGACGGGGCGACTGATCTATTAGTTGAACGCCTTCTTTTTTTAGCCTTTCAAGAGCTGATTCAATATCGTCCACTAGAAAACATATATGATGAATGCCTTCCCCTCTCTTTTCTAAGAATTTTGAGATGGGGGAGTTATCGCTGAGTGGTTCAAGAAGCTCTATAGCAGTTCCACCCCCCTCGGGTTCGAGCATCGCTGCTTTCACTCCCTGCTCTCCAACGACTTCCACGTGAGTGACTTTAAGGCCGAGTGCCGTTTCGTAGAGCTTTGCCACCTCGTCAATGTTCCTAACAGCAATAGCTACGTGATATAGGCTCTCTGTTATTCCGTCTTTCATTGCCTAGCTTCCTCTTGCCTGTCATTGCGAGGAGTCCTTCGACGGAGTTTACCCTGAGCGAAGCCGAAGGGCTCAGGGTAAATTCCACGACGAAGCAATCCAAAAAATGGGATTGCTTCACTACGCTCGCAATGACAATTATGGAAAGTCATTCACTTAAACTATAATTGGCGTTTTGAGGAAATTCAAATTGAATCTGGAAACTTGGCTTCATGGGAACATTGGTTAAAATTATGAAACAAATAAATAAAAAGAGGAATGCATTATTATGTCACCTGCTAATATACATAAGGTTACTCTTATCCCTGGCGATGGAATCGGACCTGAGGTTACAGATGCTGCAAGGAGGATCATAAAATCCACAGGTGTAAATATACAATGGGAAGTAGTAACAGCCGGTTATCATGCATTAGAGAAATATAAAACTGTTCTACCTGATATTGTATTTGATTCAATCAGAAGGAATAAGGTTGCCCTTAAAGGTCCTGTCGGAACACCTATTGGAGAGGGGTTTAGAAGTGTAAGTGTGACGATAAGAAAGACCCTTGATTTGTATGCGAATCTACGACCGGCAAAAAGTTTTCCTGGTGTTAAATCTAGGTACGAGGGTATTGATATTGTTGTAATTAGAGAAAACACAGAGGACCTTTATTCGGGGCTTGAGCATGAGGTTGCTCCTGGTGTAGTAGAGACCTTAAAGGTTATTACTGAAAGGGCATCTCTGAGAATAGCCAATTTTGCTTTTCGCTTTGCAAAAAGGCGCGGGAGAAAAAAGGTAACCGCTATACATAAGGCAAACATAATGAAATTAAGCGATGGACTATTTCTCGATTGTGTCAGGAGGGTATCAAGAGATTACCCAGAGATCGAGTATGAAGAGATGATAGTTGATAACACTTGTATGCAGCTTGTCCTAAATCCAAACAGGTTTGAT
>JAHFBK010000034.1 GCA_023250035.1 Candidatus Dadabacteria bacterium | reverse complement strand
CCTGCACCAGACTCAGTTGGGATAAAGACGGTAATTACACGGAGGATAAGAGAAGCTCTTTCAATTCTTACTCCTAAAGAACAAGAAATAATTAGGATGAGATTCGGGATAGATCAAGAAACCCTGCATACACTCGATGAGATTGGAAGAAAGTTTAGCGTTACGCGTGAACGTATAAGGCAGATTGAGCAAGGGGCGCTTAAAAAGCTTGCAACATCAGAGATAGGAGAGGTTTTGAGAGGCTTTTTAGAATAAATGAACCAATGATAGAGAAAGCCATTAAGATAGCAATAGGGGAGTGGAATAATATAAGACGCTCACTCGAGAAATGCGGAGATATAGGGGAGCTTGCCCCTGAAGATGTTATAATAGATGATCTCTATTCTTAGGCTTACAAAAAAATTCTTACTTTTCACCTCAAGCCTTATTGAAATGGACAAAAAACTTCTCAAATATGGATATAGGATCCCAGACGCTGCAGACGTTTTTACTGTTCTCGCCACTGAGGCTTCAGAAAGGCTAGCGCTCCCAAGATGACTTGCTACTGGCATCAATCTTGCAATTTTATTTGGTCGTCCGTTGTTCACAGTTTTAGTGGACGGCTAATAGGGCTATTAATAGATGTTTGAAGAAAAGAAATCCAAGGTTGAGATTGCTAAGGAAAATAGTAATGGTCTAAGAGGAACAATCTGTGAGGAGCTTGATAGCAACTCCGACCATTGTTCAACGGAGAACACCCATATCCTAAAATTCCACGGTATCTACCAGCAGGATGATAGAGACCTTAGGCAGGAGCTAAGAAAAGAGGGAAAAGACAAGAAATATATCTTTATGGTAAGGACCAAAAACCCTGGTGGAGGCGAACTCTCCCCGGAGCAGTGGGAGGTTCTTAACAAAATAACAGACCTCTACGGAAACGGGACGCTTAGAATCACCACAAGAGAGGATATTCAGTTTCACGGTGTAGGAAAAGAAGAGCTTGAAGGAACAATACGCCTTCTAAATTCAGAACTCATATCAACCTACGGAGCCTGCGGTGACGGAAACCGCAATACCGTAGCCTGCCCCGTATCAAACATCAGGAAGGGATCCCTTTTCGATGGGCAAAAGTGGGCTCAGCTTATATCCAAGCACCTTAGTTTTAAATCCAAAGCATACTACGAAATCTGGCTTGACGGAGAGCCTATAACAAAAGAAGAAGATGAAACGGAAACCCTATACGGGAAGACGTATCTGCCGAGGAAATTCAAGATCGGGATTGGTCTCCCCGACGATAACTGCGTTGATGTGCACACCCACGACATAGGAATAATTCCACTTCTAAACGGCGGGCTTAAGGGCTTTAATGTGCTTGTGGGAGGCGGTATGGGAAGTACAAATAGAAAGGTAAAAACTTTTCCTCGTCTTGCCGACCCTCTTGCGCGGGTTTCACCGGAGAATTTAATTGATGTGGTAACACGTATAGTTGAAATACAAAGAGACCATGGAGACAGGTCGGATAGAAACCACGCCAGGATGAAGTACGTTCTAGAAGAATGGGGAGTTGAGAGATTTAAAGAGGAGCTAGAAAGACGTCTGGGTTACTGGCTTCTTCCTCCTGAACCCATAGAACTCCGCCATACGGAAAGTCATCTGGGCTGGCATAAGCAGGACACTCCACTCTGGTATGTAGGTATTTTTGTAGAAAATGGACGCCTGAAGGATACTGAACAGAGCCAGATTAAGACGGGTCTTCGTGAGATTGTAAGGTGCTTTAGACCCGGGGTTAGACTTACACCGTCTCAAGATATTGTTCTTGCCAACATCCCTGAGGAAAAAATAAAGGATATAGAGTCCGCATTAATAGACTACGGAATAAAAACCGAAAATGAAATTACAAGCTTGAGGAAAAACTCCATAGCCTGCCCCGCACTTCCTACATGTGGGCTTGCACTTGCCGAAGCCGAGAGGTTTCTTCCTTATCTTATAGACGAGCTGGAGGAGAGAGAATACGGGGATGAGGAAATTAAGATACGCATGAGCGGTTGTCCGAATGCCTGCTCGAGACCACCTGTGGCTGAGATTGGTATTATGGGTGTCTCACCCAAAAAGTACAACCTATACGTAGGCGGTAGTTTCGAGGGCACAAGGCTTAATCGGCTTTATGAAGAGCTAATAGATGCAGAAGAGTTGGCTGATAGGATAGCAGAGCTAATAGATATATATCACCTGAATAAAAGACAAGGTGAACGCTTTGGTGATTTCTGCAATCGTGTAGGGGTAGTAAAGCTAAAGGAGTTGAGAATCAAGCTCTACGAAGAGCATAGAAGGGTAGTATGAAAATTTAGTATTGAGAAGAATATCAACTTAGGGCCTATAAGAATCCTTAGGACATCTGGTGAAGTATGAAGCCATGCTACAGTTACAATTTTTAACAACTTTCTTTGACACCCCGTAATTAAAAAGTTACAATAGCTTTGTTAATAAGAAATATCTACTTATCTAAAAAGTTTTCAATAAAAAATATGTTAATGCGAAGATTGATCTTTATTTCTTGCAATCGCTCAAAAAAACTCTGAAGGGAGGGATAAGATATGCCACACGAATTACCAAAATTACCTTATAGCTACGAAGCGTTAGAACCGCATATTGACGCACGTACAATGGAGATCCATCACACGAAACACCATCAGACTTATGTAAATAACCTGAATGCGGCTCTAGAAAAGCATCACAATCTGCAAACCAAGAGTGTTGAGGAATTGATTAAAGATTTAAATGCCATACCCGAAGACATTCGCACCGCTGTACGTAACAATGGCGGCGGCCATCTTAACCATAGTATGTTTTGGCCCATGATGAGTTCACATGGCGGAGGGGAGCCTAAGGGTGATCTGGTAGCCGCTATTAAATCCGCGTTTGGGGATTTCGCCGGTTTTAAAGATCAGTTTTCCAAAGCCGCCACCGGTCGCTTTGGAAGCGGGTGGGCTTGGCTTTGTGTTGATGAAAGCGGTAAACTAGTCGTGAATTCAACCCCAAATCAAGATAACCCTATCTCCGATGGTATTAAGCCCATTGTTGGTTTGGACGTTTGGGAGCACGCCTACTATCTCAAATACCAAAACCGCCGTGCAGACTATATCGGGGCATGGTGGAATGTTGTTAACTGGGATCAAGTAGCTAAAAATTACGGTGCTGTAAAGTAAATATTTTAAGATTTTAAATTGACAATGACACGGCGGTGAAACGACGTCGGCTTAGCTTAATTAGGCAATAAAGAGCGTTTAATACCTTTATACAATAAACACCTTTCTCTGTCCAGATATTTGGAAGTTAAACAAGGAAGACAATTAACCGTTTATTTGTTTCTTCATACATAGAAATTATAGTAGGATCGGGTTTGACTTATCCACCATGTTAGTCTAGCTTTTCTTTTAGCATGGATCTAAACTGATTCATATCATGAATATGATCTTAGTACCCCACGATATTGATCAGCTAAAAGCCAATCTTTGGATTGCTGCTATAGATACCAACGCGCCGCCCCAAAATCTCTCTGTCATACTAATGCCTGGGCAAAGAAGCATCGGGCTCCCGAGAGAGAATTGGCGAAGTGTAACGGCAAATGAAGCCCTAAAACCCGAACTCCGCCGTGTATTTATACAGACTGTGCCTATTACTAATCTTCAATCCAATACCACTTATGAAGTGTCAATCAAAGAAGGAACTAAGGCACGATTCTCAACACTTCCAACGGTACTGCCTCAAGAGGACGAGCGCCCTTTCACAGTTCTGCTTTCATCATGCTTTTACCAGGGGAACGATCAAGAGGGCCGTATAGGTAGAGCTATCAAGCTTCTCCCAGAGAACTTAAAACCTAGCGTCAAAATTCTATGTGGAGACCAGGTCTATTTAGACCTGCCTGCTACCGAGGAGTTTCCCGACAACGAGGCCTGGCTGGCAGAAAATTTCCTCAAGAAATATATTCTGACATGGGGGCAAACTGATGGGTACCAAACCCTTCTTGAAACGGGCGGTACCTACTTTACTGCAGATGATCATGAATTCTGGAACAACTTTCCCAATTGGGCAACCCTTATAAACAATACCTGGAAAGAGGAAGGCAGAGATAGATGGAAAAAGGTTGCTCTTGCTTTATATGAAGATTTTCAAACTGACGATCCATCAAAAGCAGGCCACCCTCGTCGCTTCAATATAGGTGTGCTGTCTTTTTTCATTGCAGACACACGTGTATTTCGAGATGGGGGTGATAGAAATTTCATGAGTCAGGCGGACTTTGAACAACTCCAGCAATGGATTAAAGGTCTTAAAGGTCCTGGTGTACTGGTAGTAGGACAACCGATATTCCATGAACCTGAAGGCTGGTTCAGTGGTAGATTTGGAGACCGGTCTCTATCAAATTACAAGCAATATAAAGATTTGGTTCATGCAATCTTTCAAGCTGAACATTCTATATTGGTTCTCACAGGCGACGTACACTTCGGACGCGTAGCATCATGCGAACTTAAAAGTGGTCCAAGACCTGTTGAACTCATAGAAGTTATTTCCTCACCATCTTCACTCGTAAGTTCGTTGGTTGGGGGAAAAGCTGCAGATGCACCTCCAAAATTTCCACCTGAAACTATACCAGGACTTGTTCAATCAGTCACTAAAACCATATATAAAACCGCAGAAGACCATTTTGCTACACTCCACTTTACAGAAAGAGCTGGACGTGTTCGTCTACAAGTGCGGTATTGGTTTCACAAAAACAAGAATCAAGGAGCTGTTGATTGCCGTGTATTAGACCCAATGGACTTATAGAATCGGGTCTGGAAATAATACCTCAGAAAAGGAGGATACTAACTTGATACCCACAAGACAATCAGGCGTTAAGGATTTTAACAAAGAGTTACGAGAGGTGAAACGCCTCACCAAAAAAGAAACCAACAGGGAATGGACTTCTCGTGTACTTGGTAGCGAAGATCTACAAGGATATATCATACTTATCGGAGGAACTAGCCTAACCGATTTTCGAGTACGGGTTGCCCAGTCGCACATCCGTCATGACATGACTCCCAGTCACTGGTCGCATGCTGCGATAATTGGAAATAAATCCGGTACAACAGATTGGAATCTTTACGAAGTATGCCTAAACCCGCGCCGAGGCTTTGGTGATGTTGCTAAAGAAAATGGGGTTCAAAAAGGCAAGCTCTCACAATACGATGATCCTGAAAGTTTTCCTAACATTGCCTGTATTAACTTCTCTATCGATTCTAAAACCCTCAATGAATCAGTCAGAAGATTTCGTAGACAACGAAGCCTAATGGACATTGGCTCTCTAATCGTTCAATGGCTAGCCTTTGTGTGGGGAGTAGGAGAGTATGGTAATCCTCTTCTTAAAGGAATAGGAATCCCAAGCGCCACCTTCGTCGAAGGTGCGTTTGCAGGAGCCGGTCTTGAGTTAACCCCAGGCTTGTCAACCAGATCAAGCTGCCCAGAAGCCATATGGCAATCTGCTAGATGGTGGTATGACTTCTACAAATCAGGAGCTATAAGCGGCAGTGCTCCAGAAGGCGCCTATGCCACAGAGCCTACATTCGATATAACTTTCGGAGAAGGGAAAACCAAATAATTTAAAAAACTTAGCTTAAACTTTTTGTAAGATGTACAAAAAAGTGGTAAGAACCTAGCCTCGGGAGATCTTAAATTTTCCTATAACTCTGTAATAGGCCATATGTATGCCGCCATTAAAGAAAAAACTAAGTACTAAACCTCTTCGTTACCTTAATAGAACGCTTGTGAACCCTACAGACCCGATGGGTTATATTCATCGAATATAAACTGCATTGTAAAGGCATTGAACTTATTTCTAGCGGCTATCTTCTTCCATAGGTTAGTCGTTCTAGTAACCTGGAAGGAGACGCCAAATTCAAGAAGGCTAGCAATGCTCTTAATATCCTCAAAGGTTCTGAATTTCAACTTCGCTACACCTACCTGTACACCATCATCCGACTTAGTAACCCTACAGTAGAGTGTTGTGTAGTCCTCTAATATCTCATTGATGTCCCCCTTATGGTCCTTCTGCATGAACTTTGTACCATCGAAAAGGAACAATCGGTCATTGTGTTTGAAGCAGATGTGATACCTCATCTCCCGCTCCTCTGTTTCCGGATTCATCCTCAGGTAATTGAAATAACTACCTTCTTCGAGGGCACAGATTACATCACGATCTCCGTTAAACTCAGCAAACCTAATCTTACCTGTTAACTCTGCTCTGTGGTCTTTACTTGCGACGAATTCATCAAGGTCTGGAATAGTCATCTTAACATTAAACTGGCAGTGAACACCCTGATCGGATTCCAGATCAAATGGGTTCTTTATCTCTCCCGGACAGTAGCGGCCAACCATTTCTTCCTCAAAGATCATGCCAACACCAAGTTTCTGTTTTAGAATACGATCAAGGACACCAGGTGCTGGTAGCTCCGTCATTATAGATCTCTTGAGCGTATAGTAGAAACAAAAACGTGTCTGACCGTCTTCAGTAGGTTCGAACTGGAGAAGGCCTGCCGATAGCGGGCCAAAAGTCTCCTTTCTAGCACTACACCATTTGCCTATCATGTAATCTACATCTATACTACGAATCTCGTCGTGCAAGGGGGTGAAGTCGTGCATTCGTAATTCATCCTCTGTCAGCTCTGTTCTCATTTGTCCTTGTACCAAACTCATGAACTGGTAGCGTCCTTCGATCCGATTATCAGGCTTGACGTCAAACTCAAGCCTAGCAACCCCTGCGCGGTGATTGCTATTGCTAACCGCAGCCATATCCCAGACACCTTCAATCTCTTCCAGTTTTGGTATCTTTGCAGTGTCAAAGAGTTCACGGTGGTCGTCTACAGTAATGTCATCAAAGGTGTACTCACGAACCATGCAGAATGTAAACATCTCAGTCCCGTGAGGATATGGTCCCAAAAAAACCCTTCCAATAAGAAGTTTGTCGCTTAACACCTTAAAGATGTCGTAGAACCCCTGCCATGGGCTTTCAATGTATCTAAGCAATATGTGCTTGCCCAGCTGACTATCCTTTTTCACCTCCAAGAGATTCCTGGCGTTAATGAATCCATCAGAATCACTCGTAACACCAGCAATGTGTCCGGCCTCCTTAAAGAACCGCTTCTTGAAACCTGTGTGGAAGTTGCTGGAGAAGAGATTCAAAACATGGCCTACGGGAAAAAAGCCCTTCCAGTATACGTCGCTATAAATGATTCGGTTTTTACGATCAATCTTGCGCTTGCCACTGTTGATCATAATGTCCATAGACAGGGTCTCCGAGGACTCGAATATCTTTTTAAGCTGATCCTCTCGATAACCAATGACTTCCAGATGGTTGACGTTCATGATTCATTCCTCCTTAACTTGTTCTGAATAACCCTGAGTGTGTATCACATCTTATTTTTTAAGTTCCTTTACGATACACTCAGCGATGTATTCGGAGAGCGCTGAGATTGTAAGAAATGGGTTCACACCGATGGAAGTGGGAATGACTGATCCATCGGCAATATACAGCCCTGGATGTATTTCTTTGTCGCTCTTGCCATTGTAGACCCGACCGCATTCGTCAACCGAACCTGAATGACTTGTCTCTCCCATTGGACAGCCGCCAAGAGGATGAGCTGTTATCAAACGGCGGCTATGAAAGAAGCTCCACACAGGACTTTCAATAAAAGTAGCACCAAGGGCTTTGGCGTGCTGGAAGAGCTCCGAATTAACCCGGCCGAATACATCTTGGTCTCCGACACCGGGCCAGTTGATCTGTAGCTTGTCGTTTTTCAAGTTCATGGTTCCACCAGCATCATCATGTCCCATGACTAGATATATCATAGAGTGGTTTAATGCCCCCCCTGCATCAAACTGGATGTCTCTAGCAATCCTTGCTAGCTCCTGGACTAGGTCTCCAGGGTCCGTATCCCTTCCCCCGGCTGAAAGAGTACTTAGGACATTCCGCGTTGGAATTACACCTGCACGCGGAACCGATAAGTCCTCTACGGTAATCTGTTCTTTAAGTGGTTTATTACGATCGTATCGAATTGCTCCCACAATCGTCGGCCCGGCTTTCACGTTAGACCGCGGGGGGTCGTTAGGATGATTGCCAAAACCCAGGATATCCGTCCGCTGATTACTGTTGTATGAAATACCAAAAAAGTCTCCGTTGCCGGAAAAGCGAGTGCCAACAGTGTCAGACAGTTTGAGCCCCTGATTCTTTGATCGCAACATAATCTCTGTCGAACCTAGTGAACCAGCTGAGACTATAACTGCCCGTTTGGCTTTAATAATGCCAGTTTCAGGCAAATTGTGACGAGGAGTGAATCGTTCATAATGAACCTGATATCCACCATTTGGATCGGCTTTTATAAAAAGTACTTTAACCTGAGTAAAAATTTCCACTCCTGCTTTTCGAGCAAGTGGCAGATAGTTCATATAAAGGGTATTTTTAGCACGGACATTACAGCCAGTAACACAATCGCCACAATCAATGCAGGGATGTCTTTCTACACCGCTTTCTGGATCAATCCCATCAATCTTGAAGTTTACAGCTATTCTGAGTAGATCAAACTTTGCATTTGGCGAAAGATCAGCTCGTTTCTTTAGTGCACGAACCTTGAGCAGATCCATTCCGCGTGGATGTTGTCCGACATCTAAGGCTTTAGCCGCCCGCTCATAGTAAGGAGCAAGCATGTTACCTGTGATCCCCCCAGGCCATGGGTCCTGCTCGAATACTGCTGGCTCTGGGATAATGGCAACGTTGGCGTTAACCAATGAAGTACCCCCAAGTCCCGACCCTTGAATCACATCAATGTCTTTGAAAAGCCGATACTCATATAGTCCCAGTGGATTTAAAGGGGTCAGGGAATGTTGAGTGATGTCCTCAGGCTCGTCAGGAAACATTCCGGGGATCCATTCCATTCCACGTTCCAGGATACATATGCTTGGTTTTGGTTTGAGCTTAGCTTGGGCGATATGACAGGCCGTAATGGCTCCTCCATAACCCGAACCGATTACGACAACGTCATAGGTTCCAGAACGACTGTTCCAATTACTGGTTAAGGTTCCATTCATAGTTGATCTCCCTTTAACTTTTTCCTCACTTATTCATAATTCTAAGAAACCTAATAACTATTGATTCCTAATATATTGACGAACACTTATTGACCATAACCAACTTCTTGATTGCCATTGTCTCAGAAAAATAAACTATTGTCAACAATATAATGCAAATCTTTAAAAATATAGCTTTTGCTCCTAGCACATAAATATAAAAATCGTTTCTTCACCTGGAAGTCGTAAAACCAGTTTTCTAACTGTTTAACCCCCACAATGTTTGCTAATATGAAATCAATAAAGCATTATGAGAAAGAGGGTGCCAGATTTGCACGTCATGATACTAGACAAAGATTATGATGAACATTCCGAAATCGGAGTGGAGTAAAAATCTAGTGATGTAAAATACTATAAAGAAGTTTATTCTACTTAACCAGGCTTTAATAAAGATAGAGAGGAAAACCTACAAATTAAATAATGTATATCAGTCAGCAAGAAAGCAATAGGAAAACTAATAAAAAAAACGCTAAATCTTTTTAAGTCCAAGGAAGCTTGCTATGATCTTTTTCTCTCCATGATCATGGAAAGAGATAACCACTTTCGCTTCGTCACCTAACCCCTCCACCCTTTTTACCACACCCTGTCCGAATGAAGGATGTATTACGTTTTCCCCAATTATATATCCATCGCCATTTTTAGGAAATCCGTTGCCGTCAGCTTGTTTTTGATCGTTGTCATGGTTCTTAAATGTCACTTCTCCGAAATTGGTTTGATAGCTTTCCCATTGAAGAAGCTTCCTCGGGATCTCAGTAACAAACCGTGAAGGAATCGATCTATGCTCCACCCCGAAAAGTCTTCTTTTAGATGTGCTTGTGAGATAGATCTTCTCCTTTGACCTAGTGATGCCCACATAGCAGAGCCTTCTTTCCTCTTCTATTAGCCTTCCATTTCCAAGGGATTTAATGTGAGGAAATAGACTCTCCTCCATCCCAACAATAAAAACTATAGAGAACTCAAGCCCCTTAGCACAATGTAGTGTCATAAGAGTAACCTTATCGGCCTTTTCATTAAATCTGTCCACATCGCTTGAAAGCGTGATCCGATCGAGAAAATCGTGAATGCTGTTATTTGCTTCCTCTTTCTCGAATTCTGCCGCAAGTGTTAAAACCTCCCCAAGGTTATCCCGTCTTTCCTCATCATGTTCAAGCTTCTCGAGGTAATTTGTCTTCTCAAGGACTTTATCGAGAAGCCTTCCAATCGAGAGCCTTTGCGAAAGCTGAATAAGCTCATTAATTAGGTTATAGAATTTCTCGAGACTGGCGAGCGCCTTCTTAGAAAGTAGCTCATTCTTTATAGCAAGCTCGGTAGCATCAAATAATGAAACATCCCTTTCTTGAGCTACCTTCTCCAACGTCTCTATAGTTCCCTTCCCTATTCCTCTAGATGGAACGTTGATAATACGTCTCAGGCTAATTTCATCTAATGGATTTGCTATAACCCTTAGATACGCCATGATATCTTTGATTTCAGCCCGCTCGTAAAAACCAACCCCACCTACTATGTTGTAAGGAATTCCTTGATGCACAAACTCCTCTTCTATCACACGTGATTGGTTGTTTGTCCTATAAAATACGGCAAAATCACCGTATAAGCGTCCATCAGTGGTTCTTTCATATTCAATCTGTGAGGCGACGTATCTTGCTTCATCCCTCTCATCGCGAGCCTCATAATAAACAACCGCGGAACCTTCTGTATTTTCGGTCCATAGCCTTTTATCACGCCTATATCTGTTTCTTACTATTACTGCATTTGCAGCCCTCAGTATGTTTTTAGTTGATCTATAGTTTTGTTCGAGCTTTACAACCTTTGCATCGGGAAAATCACTTTCAAAGTTAAGAATGTTTGTTATATCAGCCCCGCGCCATCCATAGATGGATTGATTGTCATCGCCAACAACAAACACGTTTCTATGTTTTTCTGAGAGCAATTTTACAATCTTATACTGAAGATGATTTGTGTCCTGATACTCATCAACAAGGATGTGATGGAACTGGTTCTGGTATTTATCAAGCACATCAGGTCTTTTCTCAAATAAAGTGGCGGTAAAATCAAGTAGGTCTCCAAAATCAAGTGCGTTCGCACGTCTAAGTTCTTGTTCATAAATATGATAAACCCTGGAAATTCTCTCATCATAGATACTAGCGCCAAAGTCCCAAGGGCTTTGTCCTTTGTTTTTAGCGCAGTCTATCTGAGAGCGCACTGATCTTGGATCAGAGATCCGCTCGCTAAATCCTAGCTTATTCATACATTCTCTTATAAGCTTTATCTGATCTACTTCATCGTATATTATAAAACCCCTTCTAAAACCATCGAGTTTATCTATTTCCTTCTTCAGAATTCTTAAGCAAACCGAATGAAAGGTACCTAACCATAATTCATGCGCATCTTTAGCTAAGAGGCGATGCACCCTCTCTTTCATCTCGTTCGCTGCTTTGTTAGTGAATGTAACAGCTAGAATATTAGTAGGCGATACACCCTTTTCCTTAATAAGATAAGCGATTCTATAAGTTATTATTCTGGTTTTGCCTGAGCCAGCACCAGCAAGAGCAAGCACCGGACCCTCAGGGTGTGTAACAGCTTCTCTCTGGAATGGATTAACGTCGTTGAGAATATCTACTTCCATATTAAGCCCCCATATGTTGAAAAGCAGATAAATTAAAGCCCATACAAATATAAAGGGAGATATACAATAACTATCTAGGGAAGCGTTATAGACCCTTTCTTATCTTCCCGCTTTATGTCCAAACCATAATACTCCTAATAATATATCCTTAATTACTTTTACTAAATCAGTAAAAATATTTGTGGAAAATTCCTTTGCGTATCGAATATAGACGATATTTAAAATATGTCAAGGGTAAAAAAATCCCTTGCATAGCGTTGTTATCCCATTTAATACTTGCCCGAGAACGTTTATTCAAGAGTTCTATTTCGCGGGAAACATCTGGACGGCGTAAATTAGATATAAAAGAAAAAAACTTGATAATATAACAATAATCCAGTAGAATTTAGCAATATAGTAAATGGTGTGAGGTTAAGAGGGCTAGCAGATTTAGCTATTTTTAATTGAAATAAAGGTCTGGATAGACACAGCTTTTGAGAAATAAGCAGGGTGTAAAAAAAACAGTAATAGATAAAATGTGTGTGAACAGGAGTCATCTAGTATGACTGCTAAAAAGAGGCAAAACCATGAAAGGAACGATAAAAAAATTAATAAAGGATAGAGGATTCGGCTTTATTCGAGCTGAGGATGGAAGAGAAATATTTTTCCATCGGACAGCTGTTCAAGGTGCAAATTTTGAATCCTTAACGGAGGGTCAATTCGTAGAGTTCGATGTTGAAAAAAATCCAAAGGACTCTCGAACCAAAGGACCTCGTGCTGTGAATGTGAATGTAAAAGCGTAAATGCTCCTCATAAAAGAGGAGCATTTCTGTTTTCTTCTTGCTTCTTGGATGTATTTTCCAACACCTTTCTAGAAAAACAATTTCATAGAACTAAAAAATAATATGGGAAGGGGGAAATGATAGGCAAGGCCCTCGATGTATCTAGAAGGAGGTAGGAAAACATAAGAGGCTCTCTTGACCTGTTGGGAAGGTTTTCATCTGGGATTTTGATTCGTCTGTGGTGAAGACAAAGTTTAAGACCGTATGAGAGACATTTGTCAGATGGCAGAACGATCATCGACTTTATATCAATGAGCTGAAGCAGTAATATAGGCATTCTAAACGTACAATAGAATTATAGGTGATTCAAAAATTTAATGCTGATAAGGACTAAATAAGATAATGGCAAAAGATACAGAACTTAGTAGTGCGTTTGAGAAGTGGCCAATTGATGGATTCGAGGAAAATTACGGACGGGACGAGATTATTAATCCAATTGAGTTTGGGAACGTATCGCTGTTGGATATAGCCGATCCAGAAATTGAGATTCAAATTGAGACTCAAAAGAATGGCTCTCTAAAGAAAAACAGGAAAGAAAGAGCTCCAAACGAGGATATTAGACTCCTACAATCATACATCAAAGAGGTGGGACAAGAACGTCTTTTCACCCCTAAAAAGGAACTTGAGATTGCAGCAAAGATTAAAAGCTGTGAGGCAATAGTAAGAGTGATAAAAGCTACTCTAGAGAAGCTTCTTGGTACAAACCTAGAAGAACGTTATAAAGAACTAACACGAGAAAACCTTAAGGTGATCTTGAATGGAGGAAGAAAAACGAGAGTAGCGAAGAGGCTTATCACCCTTATAGAATTATATTCAAAGACGATAAAAGCCCTCAAAGCAACGTTTATAATAGCAAATCTCAGACTAGTTTTAATCTTTACGAAAAGATACTTGGGACGTGGACTCCCTCTTACCGATCTAATTCAGGAGGGGAATATTGGTCTTATGAAGGCTGTTGACAGGTTTGACCATACACGTGGATTCAAATTTTCTACATACGCCTCCTGGTGGATAAACCAAGGAATGTCGAGGGCTATACACGAGCAGACTGGAAGTATAAAGGTGCCAGTTTATGTACTTGAGCAGGCAACCAAGGTTCACAAAGCGAGTTCCATGCTATCCAACGAGAATGAGAGGAAACCTCTTCCTGAGGAGATATCTAAGAAATCGGGAATACCTTTAAAATGGGTAAAGCGAGTTTTAGAATCTACGAAGTATGCAGCCTCTCTTGACGCCCCTATCATTAGTGATGCGGAAACCACCCTCAAAGAATTTATACCCGACGAACATTCTTCTACTGTGGATTCAGTTGTAGCAAAGACCAATCTTTCAGTGAGGATTAAAGAAGCCTTATCAACGCTTAATCCAAGAGAGGAACAGATAGTCAGGATGAGATTTGGTATCGGCTATGAAACCGAACATACGCTCGATCAGGTTGGAAAGCAATTTAACTTAACTAGAGAGAGAATCAGGCAGATTGAACGGCGTGCGCTTGAAAAAATGGAAGAATCGGAGATAGGAATAGTGCTTAGAAGCTTTCTCGAATAAATGAAGAGGGCTTTATGATTTATTCTAACAGAAACAACTGAATCAGAGAGGTTGAATGAAACATAAAAAGGTAGAAACATGCCGCTTTTGTATGAAGCCAATTGCTAAAGGAGAATTCCGTGATACCCACCTCAATGGGAATTTAGTTTGTCTTGATTGCTACAATGGGCTTAACAGCACACCCGAGAATAAAAAGAAGTACAACTCAGCTTACCACTACCCAACTCACGGAAGACTCGCCTTGGGGGGAACATCAAAAGCTAGGAAAGCATGAGTAGTCTGAGGGAGCGCAAAAGGGAGGGGTATCCATGAAAGCCTTCTTTGAAACAATAAATTTTTATATGAATAGAATGAATTCATCGACTATGCTGGCTGGGGCGGGTGGACTCGAACCACCATAGCGGGCTCCAAAGGCCCGAGTCCTGCCATTAGACGACGCCCCATCAATTATGATTTCCGAGATTTTTATAAAAACTAAAAATGAATAGACAGCATATTAACAAGAGTTGGTTTAAATCTTACCAAGCTTTCCCTACCAAGGCAAATAAACCACCGGTTTGACCGGGGGCAAGTCCCTCTGACTCCCCTTTAGGAAAAGTGAGAAAAATCCACCCTAACCCTCCTTTAAAAAGGAGGGAAATAAACAAATCCCCTTTTCTTAAAGGGGGATTTAGGAGGATTTTAACCCATTCATAACCTATGCCACCCTAATATACCCTGAGCGAAAAAGACCTTGAATGTGCTGCTATCCCTAAAATAGTCATAAGCCCTTTTTGCACTCTTCTCATCATTAAAAACCCCAAAAACCGTTGGACCGCTTCCTGTTATTGAAACAGCTTCTACATCCATACTTATTAACTTCTCTTTAAGGGTTTTTATCTCTGGATAAAGAGACATGGCCACCTTCTCTAGGTCATTTATAAGTGGAAACTCACCCTTTCTAAATAGAGAAATTTTATGTTCTATACCGTCTCTTATTAATCCCTCTTCCTTAAATGCCTCATCCCATAGTTCATAGATTCTCTTAGTCGAGACTTCAAATCCTGGGTTTAGAAGAACGTAATAAAAGAGGGGAAAGCTACTTATGAGGGTTACCTTATCTCCAAGCCCTTCAATGATGGAACTCCTGCAATGGATAAAGAGTGGGACATCGGCACCAACTTTGGATGAAAATCTAATAAGCTCATCTTCGCTGAATTTGTTTGTAATTCTATTAATTCCTACAAGAGCCGCCGCAGCGTTTCCGCTACCACCACCAAGCCCGGCACCCACAGGAATCCTTTTCTTTATAAAGATTCTAATTTTTAAACTAATTCCACATTCTTTAAGAAAAACCTCTGCCGCTCTCCAAGCAAGGTTTTCTTTTCCTCTTGGTATTTCAATCCCAGTAGATTCGAGGGTGATTCCATCTCCCTCCTCTACCTCGACCCTGACCTCATCAAATAAATTTATGGGTTGAACTATTGACCTGATGTCATGATACCCGTCCTGACGTTTTCTAATTACCTCAAGAGTCAGATTAATTTTGGCCGGGGAAAGAAGTGTGATTGGGTCCACTATTGATAACCCCTATTGAGACAATACGCATTTATAGCCAGTGCGAAAAACATAGCCCCAGAAATGATGTGAAGAAGTAGAATTCCCGATGATATCCACCCAAGCCCAAACATCAATACTCCACCTCCTAGAAGGTAAACACAAAAGAATCCATATAAGATTAGTTGAGCCTTAGGATGAATAAGATACAAACGCTGATTCTTGGTATACAAGAGATAAATTGCAAAGAGTGATGCTATAGCTAAGTTTGCTATACTAAGTTCACGGCTATAGTAACCCCTCTCCCAATATGATATAGGTCCGGAGAATCTTTTCAATGAGATGGGCCAAAAAACGGGTTGAGCGTCTGAGACATGCGTTAGAATATCGGTAAATATATGAAACATCCATCCATAAAAGTACGGGTACCAAGACCTTCTTTTGAGAAAAAGGGCGGCTGTTAATCCTAATATAGCAATCAAAAGAGAATGAGTGAAGAATCCTATTGGCTTCACCCAGGGATGTTCGTAGGCTAAAACCCAGCTTTCCATGTTCACTCCGTCTCTGATAAAAAGATATGCTGATGAGATGAAAAAAGGGACATCCGGTAAGATAGAACCTATTACAGCCTTTGGCCACCACTCACTTCTATGAAACGCAAAGTAAGACCAAAAGGTGTGCCAGGGTGTATCCATAGGTTTCTTTTTACTTTTTATAAGGCTTTGACCAGTATACTATCAAATAGTTGTAAAGACTGCTAGGACAAAATAAAATTCAGTACGTTACTCTCTTGTCAACATCTATGCTACTTTAAGACTGGAGTGGAAGAGGCATAATGTACACAGCATATTATTTGCTTTCGCCATTTTTACTTTGATCTGATTCATTAACTGAAAAATCCATTGAAATCTTTAATCGGCTGAAGTTCCCATCTACTTTAAGTAGCCTTTCGTCTTCTTGATTAAAAGTAAACTTGATCAATAGGTTGAATTGCTTTCTTTTTGAGTCGGTTACATCATTCTTCAGATTGTATTTGTATGTGAATATAGAGTCAACTTTAGAGTCTTTATTGTAAAATGGCTTACCAAGAACTATGGTAACTTGCTCCTTTTTTGGAATCTCCACAGAATCCTTGCCCTCAAATTTAGAAGATGCACTGCGATTCCACTTGTTAATTTCAGCACTGCCCATTGATTCGAACATTCTAGCTAGCATGGGCTTGGAAAGAACTTTAAGAAATCTCTCCGGGAATCTAATCTCGGTTAGTTTATCCTTTTGGAAATACATGATAATAGGTATGTCAAAATTTCCCTCCTCGCCCTTTTGGCCTCGATAACCCTTTTCGAATAAATATGTCCAAACTTCACCCTGGTCCTTTACTTCCTTTGAGGTTGGAGGGCGCTTTGCCAACCATAAGATATCATCTGTGTGGAGAACCGGTTTTAAGAATACAAGCGAAAACTCATTTTGATCGTTAATCTGAAAATAATTATTAAAGTCGTTAAGTTGCCGCTTAACCTCTAAAAGCCGCAAGAAGACACATCCAGAAATCACCGCCATTAGAAAAAGAAATCCAAGATAAACAATTGATTGTTTTAGCTTCATGTTGAATATATCCCAACACCCTCAGCAAATTTAATCACACAAGACGAGCAGTGTAAAAGAACCTTATTGTATGTCAATTTATAATATATAAACCTTGATTATTGACTATAGGTGCACTTTTTCTAGTTTGAATTATTATAAAGTGACAGTATCTTTATTTTATAATACCAAAAGAGAGGAAAATAACTATGAAGTTTCTGAATAGAAATTTAGGTCTTATAGTTTTTCTCTTTTGTACACTCGTACTCCTAAGTTGTGCCGGAAGTCGCACCAGAGAGAGTACCGGGGAATATATAGATGATTCTACCATTACCACTAAAGTGAAGGCCGCACTTTTAGCTGAACCGGGTATAAGGTCTTATCAAATAAGCGTAGAAACATTCAAAGGAGTAGTACAGCTAAGCGGATTTGTAGACACTCAGCAACAAAAAAGCAAGGCATCAGAGATCGCATGGGGTGTTGATGGTGTTAGTTCAGTAAAAAATAACATTCTCGTAAAACAACCTTATTGAAGCGGTGCTTTTAAAAGACGAACATCATCTATCCACACCGTGCCAGTTCCATTTATAACAATATTGAGTTTTACATAGTCGGGTTTCTCACCCTTCTTTAGAAAGAATGGAATCTGGAGCGTCGCCCAATTTGTAGTGCCAGTTAATGGACTATCGAGTCCCCTAGAAAAGAATTCCCCTTTGCCCTGGGAAATGACACCACATCTCCAAATACTCTTGGCCTTTCACATCCTTCGTGCGAACCTTTGCTTGGTAGATCAAGCGTGCATCTTCAATATCAATGTCGTTTACCTCGAATAATCTTACAATAGAAGGCTCTTTTGCGATGATTCGCAAAGATCCATTGCCATCACTTGATACATGCTCAACAATATCTACTCCAGACTGGGTGATAACCTCATTGAGATTATCTACTGGAAATTTTTTTAGCACAGTCACTTTATCAGATTGCTTAGAACAACCACCCGCGACAAAAATCATTGCGACACAAACAAAAAAGAGCAAATTTCTTATACTCAAGAATCGTCACCCCTCTTCTTATGCAATTATGCCACCAATGATAGCCCCGAGTAAAATTGGCCCAATATGGGAGATTGATAAGACAAACCCTCCAAAACCAGCTATTACCCCAATAAACGGAATGCCGGTTAAACTCGATGCCAATAAAAAGAGAGCAACACCAAATATAATACAAGGTAAGAACACAGCGATCAGGGCAGAACCTACACCACCTGCTTTCTTTCCACCCACTATGCCGGCAATTAGCGGTCCAGCAAAAGGCAACCAAAACAGAAGAAGCGATATCACAAACATCCAAATAATCGCACTCAGAATGCTTCCCTTCTTTTCGTCAGCCAATTTTATCCCTCTTTTTCTTCAGATTC
>JAHFBK010000033.1 GCA_023250035.1 Candidatus Dadabacteria bacterium | reverse complement strand
GAAGCCTCTGCCAGATAAGATGCCTTGCTTGGGGGTCGAGTCCTGTAGTAGGTTCATCAAGAATCAGAAGCTTAGGCTCGTTGATAAGCGCCCTTGCTACTACAAGACGCCTCTGCATGCCGCCTGAGAGCCTTGTTACTTGCTCCTTTCTTCTTTCATCTATACTCATGAATTCAAGTAGTTCCCTTGATCTTCTCTCAGCTTCCCTCCTTGGGATATCAAAGTATCGAGAATAAACAACAAGATTCTCAATAACATTTAAATCCGGGTCTAGGTTGTTGTCCTGAGGGGCTACTCCAACCATAGCCTTGATCTCCCTACTATGCTGGCTTACATCTAATCCGAAAACATTCATGATTCCGGAAGTAAGAGGAATGTGACAGGAAACCATACGAATAGCAGTGGTTTTCCCCGCTCCATTGGGACCGAGAAAACCGTAGCACTCTCTTAACATCACCTGAAATGATATCTCATCTACGGCACGGATTGAACCAAAGCTTTTTGATATACCCCTTGCAACTACTATTGCCTCAGCAGTCATTGGTATGAATAGGATACCCTAGGGGAGTAAAAAAGGTGACTAGAATGTAAAGATATTCTTAGCTTATTAAATAAGCTTATACACTAATGTGTGATTAATCTAAGCCCTTATTAATGCCTAAGGAGATCAGCTCCCAAACCTTATTATGAGGTCAAAAAGAAAATCTACATTTGCAAAATCAGTTACTTCGTTATCAGCAACTGGAATTTGGACTCCTGCGCCTATACTTACTATCTGCCCACCAAACCTAAGGCCTGGGGTTACGTAAACCGCCGTAAAGTTGTCATCAAACGTTGTTGTAGACTCCGCAAGCACCTCTACAAGAACTGTAGTTGAAAATGGTAGATTAAGAGGAGGTGTTATGCTAGCAGTGCCTCCATACTTTATTATAAGCTCAACGTCGTCTCCACCTGTGTTGATTATCCCGATTGTATCAATCTTGTCGGCATTTGTAATTATATCAAAATCTAGATTACCCTGCAGGGCAAACATCCCAGAACCAACCCCTAACACTAAATAGGGGTCTAGGGTTATAGCCTCATCTATAAAATTGACAAAATCTCTAAAATAAGCCTGTGCTGCCTGCGCGCCCAAGTCATCGCTTGCTGTGGGCAATATAACCTCAAAACCTGCTGTTAGAATTAAGTAATCAAGATTTAGTAACCCGAATTTGCCACCAAGTCCGATATTTCCAAAATCATAATCGTCTTGTTGCTCTGTTAAGTTAAATTCAGAGTCTGGACCAAAATTAATTACACCAGCAAAGGGAAACTTTGCATATAAGCCGAAGAGGTTTTGATATAAGTTTATGTCCACCCTGTATTGATTCATTATTAAAACCCCATCAGGTGGATCATCTAAATCCACAACCTCTACATTTGCCCTAAAACCGGTATAAGAATAGGGATTCTCAAGAAAGAATGAGTAGGGTATCGTTGGTCCTGCTGCCCTAACACGATTTGCAGAGATACAAAAGACCGTTAAAACTATTAAGAATACAACTGCGGTTTTGAAATACAGAATACCTCTTTTATGTGCCTGCATCCTAGCATACCTCCTTATTGAGTTTATAAAAGATTCACACTAAGTGTTCGATTTTATCAAAACTCTATCACGATTTCAAGCCTTTATCATTTGGCTATAAAAAAAAGTATTTAAGTTCCTGATATATAAAGTCATATTGTAAAGATAAATTGGTAGAGGTTAAACACATTTAGTTTCATTCTACTTGGGTACAACCATCTGGATCTACTGTTGCAGTTCCATCCTGTTGTATAGCATCATCAAATCCCTCAATTGTGCACAGACCAGATGGTTGAATCTCAACATCTGAAGAGTCTTCAGCCCTTATGCCATCACTCTGAGTAGATTGTACAACAATATTCCCACCAGTAAGCGTGACAGACGAATTACCTTTTGTATGAATGCCATTACTTTCAGCGTCAATTGTTAATGTTGGAACTGCGAGCGCTTCAAGATTTACGTCAGCACTGCCTTCGGCAAGAATTCCCTCGTTGCAATTGTTGAGCGCAATATTCTGAACAGTTATATCAATGAGGAGGCAGTCCCCTTTAGCCCTTATACAATCCTTCCCATTACCATCCACTGTAAAATCTACCAAATCATCCTCTTCTATTATAAAACTTTGATTGTTATCACAACGTATAGGATCTTGCGAAACGACCCAATCCTCGACTTCTATTTGATTTAGTTCTAGATCTAGACTCACATCTAAAAAAACCTCGCTATCCTCCGTGATAGTAAAAGCTCTACCAACAGTTACTTCACCAAGTATTTCAAATAGGAGGGTTATATCCCCCTCACGAACCTTGAGTTTAAATTCCCCCTCAGAATTAGTAGTATCGCTGGCTACTTTTTCGCCATTCCGTTTAGCTATAACCTTGATTCCAGAGACCCCAGGACCACCTATAACATCTACAACGGTCCCATTAATTATGCTCTTATCGGCACCCCCACCATTACCACTACCACAATTTATGAAGCCTGTAAGTAAACAATCGGCATTACTACACCCGTGTGTTGACGATATTAATACAAGAAGGGCGAAAAGCAATAATACACTTCTCAATATTTTCATCTTTACCCTCACATTTAGGGAGTAGACGATAATATCACGTAGAATAAACTGCTGTCAAGAAAACGTATTAAATCAAAATTTGAACAAATACTTGAATAGGATACTCTAAAATCGGTAATGTACATTCTCAAAGGGCTCTATGTTATAACTGATAAGAAACTCATCCCAAGAGATAGGTTTATAGAGACCGTAGAAAAAGCCATTCGAGGCGGAGCTAAAATCATCCAGCTTAGAGAAAAGGATACTCCCGAAGAGGAAATCATAAGACTGGGAAAAGAACTCTTAAAAATCACAAGAAAGTATGGAATTCCACTGATTATCAACGATTCACCAAAGCTCGCGAGGGAAATAGGAGCAGATGGAATTCATCTTGGAAAAGATGACCCAGAGATTTCTGAGGCAAGGTCTATTCTTGGTGATGAAGCGATTATCGGTGTTTCATGCTATGGAGATATTGAAAGAGGCTTGCGGGCAGAAATGGAAGGGGCGGATTATGTGGCTTTAGGAACCCCGTTTTTTACTCCTACGAAACCAGATAGAAAGTCTACCCCTTTTGAGGTTCTAAGAGAGGCAAAAAGAAGAATAACCAAGATTCCTGTTTTTGCTATTGGTGGAATAACCAAAGAAAACGCACAATCGGTTTTAGAAACCGGGGTAGACGGGATTGCAGTGATTACAGCAGTTTTTAGCTCACCTAACCCCGAAGAAGCCGCACGGAGTCTTGCTGAATTTTTTGAACAATAATCCTAACATATTATGTTTTTCGTCCTTCAAATACTAATCTAGCAACAGGTAGGGGTACTGCATGCCGTGCCCCTACTATCCGATTATTTATTACCTATTTAATAAATCAAATGTCATAATTGCTTTTATGCCCAAACTATCTCGTTATAACCTTGAAAACCACATTTACTTTGTAACCTCAAAGACAAAAAACAACGAACCTATCTTCCTATATCCAGACAATACTGAGCTTTTTATACAAACCCTATTTGATTGTCGAGATAGATATAGGTTCTTACTCTTAGGATTTGTTGTTATGCCTGACCATTTACATGCTCTAATACCAATTTAAAGAAAGAATAAAGCATAGTGTAAATATACAGCATAAGTTGTGATAGGTTTTTCTCCTTCCTTCCTTGTGGGGGAAGGTTGGGATGGGGGGAGAAGGTCTTCAATCCGTGATTCATTTCTTAAATTGGTGTAAATTGGTAAATGCTCTGATTGAGCAATTTTCACTTCTCTGGAGATTATACTTCAAACGGTCATAAATTGAGTTGCACGAATAAATTCGTGCCTACAACCTTTGTATTTGTAGGCACAGACTTATCTGTGCTATTTTTGGCACGAACAAGTTCGTGCCTTACCCGATTTTACCGGGGATCAAACTCAGGGCGAACGGCTTTTCGAAATTGCCTTCCCAACCATTAATTTAATGCCCGCCCCAAGACCCCCAAAATCAAATGATCAAACACTCAAATAACCAAATGACCAATCACGGGCAGGGACGCACAGCACGGGCGTTGAGGCTGGTGCTCTTACTGACGTTGATCACGCCCCCACCGAAGAAACTGACGCCCCACGCGTCGCCGAAAAAGTTGGCGACCGTAGTCGCCGACCAGTAGAAGGATGCGGCAGTCTGGCCAGGAACGCTACTCGCTGGAGACGTACTATAATCCACTATGCTCTGTAATTTCTTTATATTCGGTATACACCAGTCTTGATAAACGGCGAACCCGCATGCCCCAGCACCACATACACTATCATCAGCACAGTCAGTTACTCCGGCCCCATCACATGTGGTGTTCAACTCGGCCAAAAACACTGTAAACAGCGTCCCGTCCGGGTCTGTCCCACTGCTACTCCATTAGTATATGTTGTTCACGCAATGTACACTGCGATCATCTTGGTTAGCAGCATCGCAGTTACCGCCATCACTTCCGTCCGGCGCCAGCTTTATCTCCCACATGAACTTCGTGTTGTTATCTGTGAACGTTCCGTCTCCGTTGTCTTGGTAGCTCAAATCCGGGCCGTGCCCGGATAGGCCAGACACATCGGGATTGGCATATCCGTCACCGGGAAGACCTGAGCCCCTGCCTCACACGCCTCAAGGTCACTGTTGCAGGAACTGAGGTCGGTGGTGCAAATTCCAAGGTTTGCATTGCACGCATCCAAGTTATTAGTTCATACTGCAAGATTTTGCGCTACTGGTGCACAGCCTGGCGGCGGAGCATATGCTGGATCTGTCCACAGCAGAACTGCAGTAATCCCAAAACATAGCGATACAAAGAACAGAAGAAATGACTTTTTCATGGTATTTTACCTCCTTAGATTGTTTTACTGGGTAAAATCATAAATTCAAGGAGCTTGTCAAGAGAATATGTCAAACAAAATGGAAAGGAGGGACATCGGGAGGCTGATGAGGGCACATCAACATCAAAGCTCATAGACATTTATACCACAATATTTACAAGTTTTTTGGGCACAACGACTACCTTTTTTATTTCTTTTCCAGAAATATAGCTTTTCACCCTTTCATCCGAAAAAGCAGCCTGTTTCATCTCCTCTTCTGTTGTATCGGGGTCCATGAAAACTTGACTTCGTACCTTTCCATTCACCTGGAGGACTACGATGACCGCAGTGCTCCCTACAATCTCTCTATCCCACTCAATCCAAGGCTTATCAACAAGGGTTTCTTCATGGCCAAGGGATTCCCATTGCTCTTCAGCTATATGCGGGGCGAAGGGATAAAGAAGACGAACAATAGTTTCAATCGCCTCCCTGAGTACAGCCTTTTCATCATTGCCATTGGATTGAGACCTAGATACAGCGTTTAGAAGCTCCATGATAGCTGCGACCCCTGTATTGAATCGAAACCTTTCTAAGTCTTCCGTTACCTTTTTAATCGTCTTATGTACCTTAATAAGAAGATCCCTTGCAGTATCAGAGATAAGTGTTATATTGGGCTTTACACCCTTAAAGTCTTCTATTTTTTTCATCACTTCGTAGACAAGACGCCACACGCGGTTTAGGAATCTATAAGCTCCCTCAATGCCCTCATCGCTCCAGTCAAGGTCTCTCTCAACAGGTGAAGCAAATAGCATGAAGATACGTACTGTATCTGACCCGTATTTTGCGATCATATCGTCAGGGTCGACGATGTTTCCGAGAGACTTTGACATCTTAGCACCGTCCTTAATTACCATCCCCTGAGTTAGAAGATTTATGAAGGGTTCGTCAAGATCGCACATCCCAAGGTCTCTTAAAACCTTTGTATAAAATCTGGCATAGAGCAGATGCAAAATAGCATGTTCTATACCACCTATGTACTGGTCTACAGGGAGCCAGTATTTACCCCTTACACCATCTAACATACCCTTTTCAAAATCCGGAGAGGTGTATCTAAGGAAATACCAAGATGACTCTACAAATGTATCCATCGTGTCGGTTTCTCTCCTTGCATCGCCACCGCACTTATGGCACTTTGTATTTACAAACCTCTCAATCTTAGCAAGTGGTGAACCCCCCTTTCCTGTGAACTCAACATCCATCGGAAGCTCTACAGGAAGCTCGTTATCAGGTACTGCTAAGGTTCCACATTTCCCGCAATAAATTATGGGGATAGGCGCTCCCCAATACCTCTGACGAGATATTCCCCAGTCTCTAAGCCGGTAGTTGATTTGTCTTTTACCAAGCCCTCTAGTCTCTGCATACTCAATCACCTTTTTTTTGCCGATCTCAGAAGGAAGACCTGAAAATTCACCTGAATTTACCATGGTACCCACATCTTCATAAGCGCATTTCATATCATCTGGATTTATCACATCACCTTCAGGCTGAATCACGACCTTTATATGTAAGCAATATTCCTTTGCAAACTCAAAGTCCCTTTGGTCATGTGCCGGGACACACATAATAACACCTGTGCCATACTCCATAAGCACAAAATTGGCTATGTAAATCGGTATACGCTCTGCGCTAAAAGGGTTTATGCAGTAGGCACCTGTAAAAACACCCTCTTTTTTTACACCTTCGGCCACTCTTTCAACGTTGCTTTGCCTATTAATCCTTTGGATGAACTGAAGTGCTTCTTTTTCCTGAGGCTTTCCTTTTACTATCCTCTCAGAGGTTGGATGTTCCGGTGCTATGCACACAAAGGTAACTCCAAAAACCGTATCAGGACGGGTTGTAAAAATCCTTAAACTTCTCACGCCCTCTATAGTTTCCTCAAGGGGAAAACCAATTTCAGCGCCAGTGCTTTTTCCTATCCAGTTCCTCTGCATCGTGAGAACCCTTTCTGGCCAGCCATCTTTAAGCCTTTCGCACCCATCAAGGAGTTGCTCTGTATAATCTGTAATTTTAAAAAACCAACCTTCTAATTCTCTCTGCGTCACACTGGATTTACACCTCCAACATCCCCCAGCCTCCACCTGTTCGTTTGCCAAAACCGTTTCACATGAAGGGCACCAATTGACAACTGAAGACCTTTTATAAGCTAGTCCGCGATCAAACATCCGTGTAAAAGCCATCTGCTCCCATTTATAATAATTAGGGTCAGAGGTAGTAATCTCCCTATCCCAGTCGTAACTAAAACCAAGCCTCTTTAGTTGCGCTTTCATTTGAGCAATATTTTCATAAGTCCACTTTGCAGGATGAACCCCACGCTCAATAGCAGCGTTTTCTGCAGGAAGTCCAAAGGCATCCCATCCTATAGGATGGAGGACATTAAACCCCAATGTCCTTTTATACCGCGCTATAACATCTCCAATTGTATAGTTTCTTACATGCCCCATATGGATTCTGCCAGAGGGGTATGGGAACATCTCAAGGACATAATACTTCTCTTTGTTATGGTCCTCAGTTACTTCATATACTCTTTTCTCACTCCAGATATACTGCCATTTTCTCTCAACCTCTTGTGGATTATACGCTTCTTTCATTACCGCAAACTACGCTCCTTGCTGTTTAGTCGATGTTCGTGGATTGACCAAATTTAAATACTACATTACTGCCTTTAGAGCGAATCATTAAGCATTTTAAATTAATGCCCCCTGAGATTCAAATTGAAAAACTTACTGATCATAACAAAAAAGCACTGTATAATACTGAAAATAAAGGACGAAGCGCCCTATGTAACTCTCTTTCTATTTTTATTTTGAGCGTTAGAAACCCAATTCTAACTCTAATTAACCGTAAACATTAAACTTTTTAAAAATGCTTGACAACCGCTTTTTCTTTCTGTTAGGATTTGACCAATGCCTCGAATGTATGACTAATCCTAGTTAAAAACAATGAGGTTGTCCCCTTGTTTATATTACAATTTATCAACAGGCTGTGGATAAATTGTGGAAACGTTGTTAGCCCATGGAGGAGTTTTGGCAAAGAAAGTAACGCTAGGTCGAGACCTTAAGTCCCTTTTTAAAGGTGAAAATAATGAAGAACCATCGAGAGGAATAGGGCTTCTTGTAACCCCTACAGGCCATTACTCTATAGCCACCCAAAAGGCTGAGTTTCCCCAGCAGGACATATGGCAAGAAGTAATCGAAAGAATAAAAAAGAGGGCAAATCCGCAGGTGTTTTTTTGGTTTGACTCCCTAAAACCCTTATCACAAACTGATGAATTATTAACCCTTAAGGCTAAAAACCACTTCGAAAGGGACTGGATATATAACCACTATCTAGACCTTATAAGTAAAACAATTGAAGAGCTTCATGGCAGGAAGTTGGATATTAAGATTGTTGCTGCCAACCCTGCTTCAATAGAGGAAGAGATCGAAGAAGGAGAGAAAACGAGAGAAATAAATAAGGAGGCTCTATTCACTGGTTTTCTTAACCCAAACTACACCTTAGAGCGATTTATCGTTGGGGCTAGCAACCAGTTCGCTCATGCCGCTTCTATTGCAGTAGCAAGAAAACCTGGTGAAGCTTATAACCCGCTTTTTATTCACGGTGGTGTTGGACTCGGAAAGACTCATTTAATCAATGCGATTGGCAATTACATACTTAAAAATTCACATCAGCTAGCAAGGGTATGCAGTATTTCTGCTGAAAACTTTACTAATCAACTGATTAATAGCATCAAATCTAGCAAGATGGAAGAGTTCAGGAACAGATACAGATTTGGATGCGATGTACTCCTTATCGATGACATACAGTTTATTGTTGGAAAAGAAAGCACACAGGAGGAGTTTTTTCATACATTCAACACATTGTATGAGTCAAAAAAACAGATAGTACTTACTAGTGACAAGACCCCAAAGGATATGTCTTACCTCGAAGAGCGTCTTAGATCAAGGTTTGAATGGGGGCTTATCGCTGATATACAACCGCCTGAAACCGAGACGAAGGTAGCGATTCTTAAGAAAAAAGCCGAAGCTGAAGGCATTGTGCTTCCTAACGATGTTGCTATCTTCCTGGCTACTAATATTACTTCCAATATTAGAGAACTTGAGGGAACGCTCATAAACATTAGTGCCTATGCGAAGCTACTAAATACAGAAATCAACATCGATCTAGCTAAAGAGGTCCTAAAAAATATAACAAAAGAACAAACCAGATCTATTCTTAATATAGAGTCTATTCAGAAAGAGGTTGCCAACTTTTTTGGTGTTAAGATACAAGATTTAAAGTCAGAAAAGAAAATGAAGAATATCGTTCTACCAAGACAGATAGCAATGTACCTAACAAGGAAATACACAGGAGCCTCTTTCCCAGAAATCGGAGAAAAATTCGGTGGCAAAGACCACTCAACTGTAATACACGCTGTAAGAAAAATCGAAGCTATGATTGGTGACGATTCTTCGCTTAAAGACGCTGTTAATGCTGTGGTTAGAAAAATTGAAGCATTGATAAGGAGCGGATAGAACTGTTCATAACCCTGTGGGAAAAGCTGTTAAAGAAATTGTGGACAAATAAGTTTGTGGATAAGTATGGATATGCTTATGTGTTTATCAACAGGGTTATCAACCCCTTAAGGTAACGCTATTTAAGGCTTTCTTAAACCTTTCCACAATTTCACAGCTACTACTACTACTACTATTACTATATATATAAATAAATATTATAATTAGGAGTAGGAAAAATGAAATTCAAAATTAATACTCTAACACTTTCTGACAAACTCGGTCTCATACAGGGAATTTCGGAGAGACGTACTACTATGCCTATACTGAGTCATGTTTTAATAGTAGCCACGTCTGATAAAATAAAGCTTTCTGCCACAGACCTTGAGACAACTATGATCACTTTGTTTGATGCAGAGATTAAAAAAGAAGGTGGTATAGCACTACCCGCAAGAAAGTTATATGAGATTTTAAAAGAGGTTCCTCTAGGAGAGATTGAGATAGAGGAGATAGGTAATCACTGGGCAGAGCTTAGGTCAAAAAACACAACCTTTAAGATTGCTGGATTGCCATCCGAGGATTTTCCAATACTTCCAGAAAACCATCAAGATGATCTATTCCCCATCGAGAGCGCAGTGATTGAAGATATGATAGCAAAGACCATTTTTGCGGTTTCTCCTGATGATATGCGAAGAAACATTTCGGGGATTTATTTTGAGAAAACAGGAAAACAGGAGCTTAGACTAGTTGCCACAGATGGACATAGGCTTTCACTGGTCGATAAGCGAATCGAGGGGGACGTTAAGATTAAAAGAAGTGTCGTTGTTCCAAGAAAAGGTGTTACAGAGTTAAGAAAATTGGTAAAGCTAGTTGAGAATATTAAAATTGGCATTGGGAAAAACGATTTTGTCGCAGAGGGAAATGGAATTACATTAAACGTGAGGTTAATTGATGCGGAGTTTCCAAATTATAAACAGGTGATTCCTGAGGCGACGCAAAAGAGCGTAGAGGTTAGACGGGATGATTTTTTAAGCGCACTGAGGCGGGTTTCAATAATTTCTTCAGAAAGGACAAAGGGCGTTAAGATAAGCTTAGATGACGGCAACATGACACTTGTGTCGGTGTCTCCCGAGCTAGGGGAGGCAAGGGAAGTGGTGCCGATCAAATATAAGGGAGATTCGATAGAGCTTGGATTTAATGCACGTTATCTCATAGATGTTCTAGAGGTTATTAGTAGTGAATTGGTTCAGCTCAGTATCAGTGATGAACTTAGCCCAGTGATAATAAGACCAATTGGCGATGAGGAATATATATCGGTTATTATGCCAATGAGGGTGTAGGGCTTTAACTAAACCGTATTTCAGCCTGAAATAACAGAGAAACACATCAAATAAACAGGTTCAGCAAACCAGACTAAGAATGTTGGATTTAGTATTTCCCAAGCTCTGTCCTTCTTGTGAGTCAATAGAATTTGATGAGAAAATTTGTGATAGGTGTTTCAAAAACATAAGCTTTATAAGCGATAGATCAATATGCTTAAAATGTGGTGTGCCTTTTGGTTACATAGCAAGGGACATAGATACGCAAGGTCTAGCTGATCAGGGGCATGCTGTCTTCCAGGAAACTGAGCATCCAATAGTTGATGCCTCGGGGATGCATTTATTTCCAATCCCGGAGCATCTTTGTGGAAGATGCATTCAAGATGAATACTATTTTGAGCGTGCACGCTCTATTGCCTTCTACGATGGAATATTAAAAGAGATTCTTCATAAATTTAAATACGAGAGGAAGTTAAACCTCGGAGGGGTCTTATCAAATATTTTAATAGATAATTTCCCTAAAGATCTTGGCATACCAGACCTTGTAATCCCGGTTCCTCTTTACATAGATAGACTGAGGAAAAGGGAATATAACCAATCTCTGGTTCTAGCAGAGAAGGTAGCTAAGTATTTAAGGGTTTCTTTTGACCCCTATGTGCTTAGGAGGATAAGGGATACTAAGCCACAGTTTGAGATTAAAAGCGATATTGAAAAGAGAAGGAATGTAAAGGGCGCTTTCATTTTGAGGAAGATCGAGAATATTAAAGGGAAATCAATTCTTCTTCTGGACGACGTTTTTACCTCAGGTTCAACTATTAATGAGTGTACAAGGGTGCTTCTTGAAGCAGATGCATCTCGTGTTCAAGTTATAACCCTAATGAGGGCTGTATAAAATAGCCGTGAATCGTGAACTCCGAGAGTCACGAAACCTGAATCACGATTCGCAAAATAATATTTGACTTTAAAAGTCACTTACTTTAAATTAATATCACTAATTTAAGTATTTTACTTAAGTTATAATGCCTATTATATGATGTGGATTAAATCGAGGTAAATAAATGTTTGGAAGATTCGTAGGGTTGGATCTCGGATTCGACACTATTAAGATTTGTCTCATCTCAAGGGGACTAAGAGATACAAAATTAATACAGAAGATTCAATTAAAAACCCCAAGCACGAGGGAGCAGTTATCGGAAAATATTAGCGAGTTATTCATAGATAATCTCCTTCCTAAGGGAGATATGGCATCATCGCTTCCAAATAACCCTGTTTCTATTAGGGTTCTCAACTTTCCCTTTTCAGACCCCAGTAAGATAGATCAAGTTTATGAATTCGAACTAGAAAATATCTCTCCATTTAATCTAAGCGACAAAATTCACGGCTATCATATCATTAAGCGTGGGGAAGGAAGCGAGGTAATTGTATGTATGTTTCAAAGGGAAGACATGATGCAACAGCTTGGAGTGTATCAAGCATGCGGGGTTGACCCTAAGGTAGTAACCTATGGTCCGCTTGCCTATAGTGCCCTAAATAGTTTTATATACGAGGATAGACCTCTAGTTTTAGTAGATATCGGGGCTTCCAAGATGTGTTTTACTCTATTTGATGAAGATGGTGCGAGGCGCGTACGTTCTTCGTCAAAGGCAGGGAAATTCATTACAGAAAACATTTCTAGGATCTGTGGGACATCCTATGAAGATGCGGAATCACGTAAGCTAGAAGGATTTAGTAATTCAGACACTCAAGTTATAAAGGAGGCAGTTTCGCCCGTTCTAGAAGAGATAAAGAGAACCGTTCAGTTCTTTGAGCTAGAGTTAAAGGAGGAGATTAAAACAATACTACTTTCGGGTGGTACTGCACTTATGCCTGGCATTAATGATTTTATTAGCGATGAGCTAAAAAAGGATGTAAGAAGAATTTATATTCCAGATCTAGGTCAAGAAGACTCTCTTCTTTTCGCTGATTCCTACGCGCTTGCTCTTTATGGAAGCACTTTGGCAAGAGGGAGCATGAATTTAAGGAAAGGAGATTTTAAATATACAGGGAAGGATGAGGAGCTTAAAAGGGCATTTTTAATTCCGGCTCTACTTTTTTCTCTCCTCATTGTCTTTTCAATCTACTGTGTTGGGGCACGTTACTTTCAAAAGCGCGAGGAAGTAGGAAAATTAGAAGCTCAAACCCGAATGGCAGTAATGGAAATGTTTCCAAACGTTAAAGTTATTCCAAAGCCCGTGGCATTCATGGAGAGTGAGGTTGGAAAGCTAAAGGAAAAGTTAAAATTAATTGAGGAAATTCAAGGTGGTCCTACGCCTCTTGATGTTTTAAGGGATATATCTCGAAGCTTACCTAGTGGTACTCAGTTGAGTGTAGATGAGATTAATTTTGTTGACAATAACACCATAAAGATGAGGGGAAAATGCGATTCGTATGATGGGGTTGCAAGGATTGAAAAAGCCCTCTCTGATTCTGGTTTATTTAAACAGGTACTTCGCGACTCAACTGATACAGCCGTAAACAACGCTATAAAGTTTCAATTAACTTTGGTCGTTAAGTGATGGATACAAACGCTGTACTCGAGAACCTAAAAACACTCGTAAACAAAGTACGTGAAAGGATTCAGAGGATTGCAGCTTCTGAAAGGGATAGAAAGGCTGTTGTCTATGCAGGTTTAGGGGCTTCAGTACTTATTCTTTATCTAATGTTTCAATTCTTTTCATCTGGTACCGGAAGACTTGAGAAGAAAGCCCAGGCTCTTCAGATAGAGCTCAAGAAGCTTGATTCCTTACGTAATGAGTATATACAATCAAAAGGTAAAATTGAGGAGCTTTCGGAAAGTATTAAAACTGGAGATGAATCCTTGATTTCTGTGGTTGAAAAAATCCTAGTAGAGTCACGTGTTGACAGGGGTGATTTCTCTATAAAGTCTAGGACATCCACATCTGGGGATTTATATGAGGAGACGAGCGTTGACGTTGATCTTAAAAAGATTCCACTTGATAGAATCGTAGATGTTTTATACAAAATTCAAACAACGCCTGTTTTTCTTAAGGTTTCTAGGTTCCGTCCTCAGACAAGGTTTGATAACCCTGATTTGATGGATGTATCATTTCGTGTGTCGACTTTTAAGTTAAACAAGGTACTCTGAGTGAAAAGAATATTGAAATCAAAACAACTCATTCCTATTTGTTATCCACTATTTTTCATATCTGTTTTTGTAGTGTTTTTTTACTCATCGTTTCCTGAAGAGGCCGTCAAGCAGCGAATAATTTATGAGATAGAAAAAAGAACCCCACTTACAGTGGAGATAAGTAATGTGAGTATCTCTCCTATCACTCGTATTAAAGCATCTGGAGTGAGCCTTTATAAGAATAAAGAGCTTTTTCTTGTTATTGATGAGTTGAAGGGAAGCCCCTCACTCCTTTATCTTATTATTAACAAGCTTAAGGTTCCCTTTGAAGCAAATCTCTATGGTGGGGGAGCCGAAGGAGCATTATTTTACGATTTGAAAAATAATAAAATAACTAAGGCAGAGGGGAGAATTGAGAACGGTATAGATATAGGAAAGATAAGTGTAATCCCTGAGGTCTTAGGTAGTGAAAATTCTTTGGTTCAAGGAATCTTAAATGGATATTTTTCATTAGAATTTGGCAATCAGCCAAAAGGTGATATAAATCTTACGATCAACGATCTATTGATTAAAGGTGTAAAAATCGCAGGTGGTTTTCCGCTTCCTGATTTTGGAAAGATGCAATCTAGTTTTAAGAGCCATATTGAAAAGGGGCTAACAAAGGTTGATGAGTTAAAATTCAAAGGAAGTAAAATAGACTTAACGCTTTCCGGAACAATGCCTCTTCTTTGGCAGATAACGAAGCACGGGACTATTGACCTCAGTATTAATCTTAGGGCAGATAGGAATGTAGGTCAAACTATAACTGGTCTCTTAAGCGCTTTTTTAGCTACCCAGAGGGACGGAACACTCGGAGGGAAAATTGTTGGGACTATTAGCCGTCCTAGTATAGTGAAACAGGTTGTAAACAATAGGTAATACAAAACATAACTTGTTAAACTATTGCTCCTTTATCTTTAATTCATGAGCGTCAACCTCTTTTACCCGACACTATTTTTTGCCGCTCTTTTTTTTCTATCACAGTAGCACTATTTAGAGGGTCTATCACAACTTCATTATCTAGAAGCCCGATCCTTATGTCTCCCTCTATCTGGGTTTCATAATTATCAATAAGCTAACTCAAAAGATCTTTTATAAAATCAGACATTATGCAATTTTCCTAATTTCTATTCGGATTATATAAAGAAAGAGGGTTATTGTACTAGAACCTTCCATTTTTGATATGACTCAGGTTTAGATTGCATAGGGATACCTAAAACAGTTATAGACAAAACCTTACCGCTGATCGTTTTAACCTCAACTCTGAATCCTGGCTGTATGTTTTTAAGTTGATTCGGTGATGCTGAGAGGGTGTATACAGTTTGTGTTACATCTTCGTTAATCTTAAGCATCGTCAAGTCAACATATGTGACATCGCCAATTATGGTTTCAGGAGAACTTTGAGCGTATAAATTGGTTCTCATGGCAACAATAAAGGCGGCGGCTAGAAGAACTACAGCTATTGCTATCGTTATTCTTTTCATTTTATCTTACCTCCTATTTTAGAATTATGGTGTAAAATGTTATATAAATATTATGACCTAAAAAAATAGATACGATAAGGTTTTTTTTTCTTAGGGCCTATATTAATAAGGTTATATCGAATTTAGACTTTTGCCTTTCTTATCAAGAAAAGAAGAAAAAATTAAAATCATGCCTGAACCTTTTCATTTCATTATGCTATCCTAACCTTGAGGAGGGACAAGAGATGAAAAGCTTTAATTTACTAATTGCGTTATATTTATTTTTATTTATTCATATTTCTATCCCAGCCGTTTCTGAAGAGGTTAAAAATAAATCAGAAGAGGAGGAGATGATAATTAAGGGGGTGGGGTTTGATCAGCAGGCACAGAGTCCGGTGGTAATTTTAGCTGATAAAAAAAATGAAAGGGTTCTTCCAATATGGATAGGCCTCTGCGAGGCAAGGGCGATTGACTTGGGACTTTCAGAAGAGGTGACACCCCGTCCTTTTACATACGATCTAGTAGCTGCAATTTTAAGGACAATGAAGGGGAAGGTTGAAAGGGTTGTGATAGTTGACCTTCGTGACCAGGTCTTTTATGCTCAGGTAGAGATCTCTGTTAATGGGTCGATTTCAAAAATTGATGCACGTCCAAGCGATGCACTTGCTCTTGCCTCACGAATGGGCGCTCCGATATTTGTAAGAAATTCTGTTCTAGAAAAGGCACCAGCTGTGGGAGGCGAAGAGGAGAAGAAAAGGGGAACGTAGGGAAGTGCAGATTGTAGATTGCGGAATGCGGATTTAAAAGATATTCCGCAATCTGAAATACCAAATCCGCAATCAATTGACATTACTTTCCCATATAGCTATCATTCTCTTCAAATTTCATTGGGATCTGGGGTAGCGATATTAGAGGGGGGTTTTAGGGAACCACTCCTAGATGTATCATGGGCTCTTCTGTGGATCTTGAAAATCTAAGAAAAAGGATTGACGAGATTGATAAAAAAATCCTCGAGTTTCTAAACGAGCGTGGAAGAATCGCAATTCAAATTAGTAAACTTAAGCAGGAAAACTCATTTAATGTTTATGATCCAGCAAGGGAAAGAGAGATTGAAAGCAATATTAAAAGAGCAAATCTTGGTCCGCTTACAACGGGTTCTGTCCTTTCCGTTTTTAGAGAAATAATCTCAGGGTGTCGTTCACTGCAACGTCCGATTAAGGTAGCGTATCTGGGTCCGGATGGTACATTCTCTCATCAGGCAGCGTTTCGGGAGTTTGGTAGTTCTGCTAGATTTAAGCCTTCGAAATGCATCGATGAAGTGTTCGAAGAGGTTGAAAAGGAAAGGGTTTCCTTAGGTATAGTTCCTGTTGAAAATTCTATGGAGGGTTCTGTGGGTAACGTTCTCGACAGGTTCTTGAGGTCGGATCTGTTTATTTCTTCAGAACTCTTTGAAAAGATAAGCCATTTTCTCATTTCAAAGAAAGGAGTTATTAAGGATATTAAAATAGTTGCCTCTCATCCTCAGGCTCTTGGTCAATGTAGAAAATGGTTGAGCGAGCATCTAAAGCGTGTGGAGTATCGTGAAACTTCAAGCACCGCAAATGCTGTTAAATTGGCCTCTCGTGACAAAAAAATCGCCGCAGTAGCAAGTGAGTTCGCTGCATCGATTTATAGGTTGAAAATCGTGGAAAGACAAATAGAAGACAGCCCTGGGAACACAACCAGGTTCTGGGTGATAGGAAGGGAATATAGTCGTCCAACTGGTGCCGATAAAACATCTATAGTTTTCTCTCTAAAGGATCAACCAGGGGCACTTCATAGGTCTCTATCTCCATTTGCTGAGGAAAATATAAATCTAACAAAGATTGAATCTAGGCCGTCAAAGGAAAGACCGTGGGAGTATGTGTTTTTTGTGGATTTTGAAGGACATGCCCAAGACGAAAAAATAAGTGGTCTTCTATCCGAGGTGAGACAAAACTGCGTTTTCCTGAGGGTCCTTGGTTCTTATCCGATGGGGAGGGGTAATTGATTTGAGTTGTTTTTGAAGTTTTGATTATGGAACTCTGACTTTGCCGACTCATTTGCCCCAATGGTTGTGGGCATACCGACATCGGTTTATAGATATGGGGTCAGGTCTCAACATTTGACATAACTTTGGGTTGTGTTTAATCTTACTTCATGGTAAGGCCGCTCAGACTCGCTTATGAAAATGCCACCTATCATATAACAGCCAGGGGAAATAGAAAAGAAAACATTGTTTATTCCGATAAAGATAAAGTCGTATTCATAGAGAGAATGAATGCGACTTGTAGCAAGTACTCATTCACCTGCTATGCCTATTGCTTGATGGACAATCATTATCATTTGTTTATCAAAACTCCACATGCGAACATATCCGAGGGGATGCATTATCTTAACACTTCATATACCAATTGGTTCAAGGCGGAGCATAACATTGTGGGGGTGGTGTTTCAAGGTAGATACAAATCCATTCTTGTGGATGAGGATAGCTATGGTATAAAGCTATCGGCTTATATTCACTTAAATCCACTAAGAGCGGGGATTGTTGATGATATAGAGGAGTATAGGTGGAGTAGTTACCTGGATTATATTGGGAAGAGAAAGTCTTTGGAGGGACTGGATACCGAGTTTATATTGGGACAGTTTGATGAAGAGACAGAGAAGGCGAGGAGGAAATATAAGAGATTTATTTTTGAAAACATTAATATGGTTAATCCGCTCGAGGATTCATATAGAGGGATAGCCGTCGGGAGTGAGAGGTTTATAGAGAGAATAAAGGAGAAAATAAATTCCATAGGTAAAAAGAGGGAGATGGTAGAAACAAGGGTAGCGGGGACATATGGATCGGAGGAGATAGTTGGTTGTATTGTAAAAAGGTTTAAGATAGGGAATGGGGAGGTTCTTCGTAAGAGTAGAGGAAACATATATCGCCAGATGGCGATGTATTTGATGAAGAGATATACGATGCTTAGCCTTAAGGATATAGGAGAGATATTTAAGATAGATTATGCGGGAGTATCGCAGTCATGTAGGAGATTTGAGAATTTAATTGAGAGAGATAGAATGGTATTAAAGATGAAAACGGCTGTAGAAGGAGATTTAAAAAGGAGAAAGTCAAATGTTGAGACCTGACCCCCCATCATATGTAAGAGAGCTGATTCCATACGTTCCGGGAAAGCCTGTTGAGGAGCTTGAGCGGGAGCTTGGAATTCGTGATGCAATAAAAATTGCCTCGAATGAAAACCCACTCGGTCCCTCGCCGCTCGCTCTCCAAGCTATATTA
>JAHFBK010000132.1 GCA_023250035.1 Candidatus Dadabacteria bacterium | reverse complement strand
ATTTTAATCACGAACATTATTCAAGGAGCAACAATAAATGATTTCTCAAGCAAGCGAAGCACTTCTCGGAAGCATATATGGAGAAGATAACGACCAGATAATAGAGGTTGTCGTAAAGGAAGAAGAGAATAGGTTCGAAATACGCCTACTCAGCTACGGGGAAGGTTTAGGTTGGTATGTGCAAAAAACCCTACCCATTGATTCTAGTCAAGCGGAAGCACTGGTTAAAATCCTTTCCAAGACAAATAATCCTACTGAAAAGAAATTAATAACGCATGACGATATATCAACATCCGGAAAGGTAATAAGATTCACACTAGCTTAGAATACTTGTGTATCCCTACAATGAAATACCCTACAGCAAGCTGCGAGATTTCAGCATATAAACAGACATTCCCTTTTGTCATTGCGAGAAACCCTTCGGCTATACTCAGGGTAAACTCCGTGACGAAGCAATCTCAAAAAGACGAGATCGCTTCGCTGTAGCTCGCGATGACAGCGGATACTTTGCAGTATGCTACGGGAAATTATCGAGTTCAATTCTGAACTAAATAAAATAGGCGGGCACTCACTCCCGCCTATTTAACAAAGTTAGAACCTGCTAAGATTTTACAATAAAAAGTTTTATTTCACCCTAAATGTCAATTCTTTGTCTTTAACCCTTATCTTCTTTAATTCAAGAAGTTTTTCAAGCTCTTCACAATCCTTCTTTTCAGTCTCAACTAAATTCTCAACCATAACCCGAAGTGGTGTGTCATCCTGAACCATTTTTAAGAGGGATTCATAATGTTCATAAACCTCTCTTGCAAGTGTAAGGTCCTGTTTTAACATCTCTACTAAATCTGATGCCTGCTTTACTGGCGCTGGCTCTACAGTGGGAAGCCCTCCTAGGGCAACAATCTTATCCCCAAGTATCTTTGCGTGCTTAAACGATTCCTCGGCATGTTCCCTTAGCATCGGCGATATCGATTCTCTAAAGAGCCCCTGAACAAGAAAGCTGTGCTGAAGTCCTTGGATAACACTAGCGTATTCGAGAGAAAGCGCTTTATTTAGCTCATCAATTACCTTCTGAACGTTCATTATCTCCTCCTTTTATTATCTGTCTATGAAGACATGTTACAAATTTATCATAACTATTGCAAGGTTCTTTTCCAGTTTTCTTAAAAATTTCTATTCTTCAATAATAGCAACTGGCCTAACCCAGCCTGCGCTTCCACCAAGAACCTTGATAGGAAAACAAGCTACCTTAAATCCATAAGGCGGAAGGAGGTCTAAGTTAGTTAGTTTTTCGATCTGGCAATATTCCTTATCAATCCCAGCAAAGTGCGCACCCCAGAGAACACTGCTATCACCAGTTCTTTTAAACTCCTCTACCATTGCTGCAAATGGTCTATCCCATCCCGCAGAGTCTGTTCCCATAACCTTAACGCCCTGATTACAAAGCCAGAGAGTAGACTCCCTTCCTAGACCTGGAAACTTAGACCAGTAGTCCATCGTCCCCCAGAGCTTGTCTGCTCCTGTCATAACTAGAACAATATCAAATGGGTTAATCTTGTATGAGATTTTATCCAGTGCTTCTTCTAAATCAGATACGGTGATTAGTTCTCCTGGTTTCTTATGCCTCATGTCTATTACAACCCCATTTCCGTAAAACCACTCAACGGGAACCTCATCTATGGTTTTTGCCCTCTTACCCTCAGAGGTAGGGTGATAATGCCAGGGTGCATCAATGTGTGTCCCTACATGAGTGCCAAGGGTAACGTAGTCATTGGCCCAACCTAGACCTTTTGGAAGATCCTCTCTTCTACACTGAAAGCGCTTCATCATATACTCTGCAGTCTCATGGTGCGCTTCATGTTTTATTTGAAGAAGTTGATGTTCAGGACCTGGTGCGGGTTCAATCTTTATGCTTAAATCAATGAGCCTTGTATTTTTCTGCATAGGTCTAATTTATATCCGAATCAAGGTTTATCAATAGCCTCCCACGATAGTCGGGACATTCCTGTCCGGCTCTCAAGGGCGGTGTTGGAAAACACCGCCTATCGTATGCAACTCTTTTTCCTTTCGCTAGGCGGGACTTTCCAGTCCCGCCCTTCAACAAGCTCCGGACGGTCATTTGAACATGTGGGATTAGAAAACTCTACCTATCGTAATTTAAAATTCTACATATTTTGTCACAACAATACCCATTGCGAATTTACAAGTAACTCCCTTGACAGAAATATAATGGAGTTTTAAACTGCCCGATATGAACAGGTTTATTATTTCGTTATGCTTCGCAACTTTACTTTTTGTTTTGCCAGCTATTGCAACACAAGAAGAAAATAACGAGGATTCATAGGATGGAAAGCTTGTTACTGTGCCTTCAGGCGAGGTTATTAATAAAGATTATTTCGCGTTTGGTGAAAAGGTAGAGATTTCGGGCACTGTCAATGGTGACGTTTATGCCGCTGGTGGGCAAATTTTGATTGATGGTACGATAAATGGTGATCTGTTAGCAGCAGGTGGCAAGATTAGCATTTCGGGAAATATTTCTCAAGATGTTCGAATTGTTGGTGGACAAATAACTATAGGTGGCGAAATAGGTAGAAGCCTAACAGTTAGTGGTGGCAACATTGAGCTTACTGATTCGGCAATAGTTCGTGGTAGCGTTGTAGCCGGAGGAGGAAGCATTCTTTTAGCCTCCCCTATTGGAAGAGAGGTAATGATTGCTGCTGGAAACCTAACAGTCTCAAATAAAGCAGATGGAAGCTTAAAAGTATTTGTGGGTTCAATTCGGTTAACTTCTAAGGCAGTTGTTAATGGAGACCTCACCTATTGGAGTGATAAACCCGCCTCAATTGACGAAAATGCAAAAATCGCTGGAAGCGTAATCCACAAGACACCTCCAAATCCATCGCTTGAAAAAATGTTTGGAATTTTTACTGGAATCTATCTATTAATAACACTGATAAGCTTTATATCCACGTTAATCATTGGACTTTTGTTGATCTATTTCTATCCAAAATACAATCGTGAGGTAGTTTCTACATTAAGAAAAAGACCCTGGGCTTCCTTAGGAATTGGATTTCTTACTTTAGTTGTGGCTCCGATATTGTTGATAATTATTTTTAGCACAGTTGTTGGTATTCCATTAGCACTAATACTTTCAGCTTCATATTTAATTACAATATACTTAGCAAGGATCTATGTTGTCTTCTGGGCAGGCGTAACCATATTTGAGCGATTTGGAAAGAGGGTAAGCGAAGGGTGGACTTTGGCTGTCGGATTAATCATCTATTTCATACTGACTCTAATCCCAATAATTGGTGGCATAATAACCTTCGTAGTTGTACTTTTTGGACTCGGAGCAGCAATTCTGACTAAAAAAGAGCTTTACCAAACCCTGAGAAAGCAGGATATTATTTAACTCCCAAATTGCACTAAAGTCATAGTTAATAACTGTCAATTTCTAGTATCTTTTTTTACTATTGGATTTTCTCAATTGCCCTTGCAAAATTAGAGAAATTATAGGAAAAGGTAAGACGTAGGGGTTTGATTAATCAACCCCTACTCAAACTATTAGGGAACGCCATAAAAAATGACTCATGATCTTAAGAAACATCATCGTCGATCTATAAGGTTAAAAGATTACGATTATTCTCAATCTGGTGCATATTTCATCACAATATGCACATATAATAAGGAATGTTTGTTTGGTGAGATTGTAGATAGTCAAACACACTTGAACAAATTTGGTTGGGTGATAAGTGAGGAATGGCTACGGTCAATCAAATTACGACAGGAAATAGAATTGGATGAATTTGTCATAATGCCTAACCATATCCACGGCATCGTTATCATTATCGAATCAAATGTAGGGGCGACCGGCCGGTCGCCCCTACTAAAGGGACCTAAACCTAAATCTATCGGGGCATTCGTTGCAGGTTTTAAATCCGCTGTTACTAAACGTATTAATTCAATTCGTGGTACACCTGGAATGCCTGTTTGGCAAAGGAATTATTATGAACATATAATACGAAATGAAAGGGATTTAGATGAAATAAGGCAATATGTTATAAACAATCCACTTAAATGGGAACTCGATACTGAGAACCCAAAGAATATAAAAACGTAGGGGTTTGATTAATCAAACCCCTACCAAGTAATCCGACACAAGATGGCGAAACCAGGAAACATTTTTTCAAACATACCGAAACATATTCCACAGGAAATATTCGAAGAAATTATCACTGCAGAAAACATCAAAATAAAGCGTATCATCTCTAAAGGACACGCAACCCCAGACGATAAGTGGTATGATCAAGATAAAAATGAATGGGTCATTTTACTCAAAGGGAGTGCTGGTCTATTATTTGAAGGTGAGGACAACCCTATCACATTGCACCCGGGAGATTATATCCTCATTCCAGCACACATGAAACATCGAGTAGAGTGGACTGACCAAACTGAAGAGACGATCTGGCTAGCTATACATTTCGACTAATAAAAGATCCCTAAACACTCTTTGGGGCCGCCTTATACACGGTATATTCGCATTAAACCTTCACTCTAGCCGAAGGAAAAGGTTATATTAGTTATCCTCACTATACTCTTTCAATTTCGCACTATTTTGTTCTAGAAAGATAAAATCATATTCTTGGGTTAAAATAATAGAAAGGGAAAAATGAGAAGCATTACCGAAGTTAATGACATTATACTAGAAATAAAAAGTTATCTCCTTAAACTCTATAAGGCAAGAATCAAGTATCTAATAGTCTACGGCTCTTTTGCAAGGAATGAAGCCACGGAGGATTCAGATATCGACCTCTTGGTAGTAGTTGATGATGATCTTGACCCTTTAGAAGTGGAAGATAGTTTAAACGACTTCTTGTTTAAGATCCTCCTTGAAAGAGGTGAGTTAATCTCTATTATGGCAATTCCAGAGGGAATATTCAAGAACTACAATTCACCTTTTTTGATAAATGCAAGAGAGGATGGTGTGTCATTATGAAAGAGATAGAAGACCTAATGGAAAAGGCAAAAAGATTCCTGAGGAGTGCAGAGATATTATTTCATGACGGAGACTACGATTCATGTGTCTCAAGATGTTACTATGCCATGTTCTTTATGACTGAAGCTGTGCTGTTCTTTAAGGGGGTTAGAGCATCGTCTCATAAGGGTATAATACGCTTATTCGGGGAGCATTTTGTCAAAACTAATATATTCAAAGAGGAAATGGGTAAAGCACTAACCAGGGCATACGATTTAAGACAGAAGGGGGATTACTCTACAGGTTTTGTTGTTGCTGAGAAAGAGGCTAAGAAAAACTTAGAAAGAGCTAAAAGTTTTGTGACTGAGGTGGAAAACTATCTTAAAAACTAGATACCTTAAAAGGTTCCTTATTTCTTAACAAAAATAGATAAAGACTCTTTCAAGTGGTGCCGAAGGCGGGAGTCGAACCCGCACGCCATTACTGGCACTGCCCCCTCAAGACAGTTGGTGTCCTGTTTAACTATCTGATAATTACTAGTTTTTTCTTCCCTTATAGAATCACTGCTAACAGAATTGCTAACAAAATTTTCTGATTCCAGGGCTAGTAGTGTTTCCCTGACACTTTCATTCATTGGTATATTCCTAGACTTTCCTGACTTGCTTTGTCTTACGTGAATATAGCCGGATTCAAGGTCAACATCATTCCAGGTGAGATTGAGAAGCTCTCCGTATCTCATGCCTGTATTGAGTGCCGTAATGAGTATAGGCTTTAGGTGCTCATGGCTTGAGTCGAGTAATGCCTTTTCTTCATCATAGGTGAGAATTCTTTCTTTAGGCGGTGCTTCCTTAAAAAACTTAACTTTGCTTACTGGGTTTAATTTACACCTATCCCATGAGATAGCAACATTAAGCATCCTTCTCATTATCGAGAGTTCCTTATTCACAGTTGAAGTAGATACAACCTGCTTTCTCTCTAGCTTGTATTTCTCAATCAGGATAGGACTAACATCTGTCAACCTATAGTTACCAAAGAATGGCTCAAGACTTCTTAGGGCGTACATATCACGATCCCATGATTTCTTAT
>JAHFBK010000032.1:10747-18854 GCA_023250035.1 Candidatus Dadabacteria bacterium | reverse complement strand
CGGGGCAACTCTGGGTGCAGTTTATTGCAGTGGCTGCGACCTGGGCCTTTGCTTTTATTGGCACGTTTATACTCCTTTCTATTCTCAAGGTTATAATGGGGCTAAGGGTATCAGAGGAAGAGGAGCAGATGGGACTGGACTTGAGTCAGCACGAGGAAAAGAGTTATACCTTATGACTACTTTATAAACTCGAGTTAGATTGATTGAAGATTTGGGATTTCGGATTAACTAAAAAACCGAAGATTTAGAAAGAGAGAGGTGAAAGGATAACACCATTCATTATCTTTTACCTATCGGAACGTAGGTTAAGTCATTAGGTCCAACGTACTCAGCGACGGGTCTTATTAAAGCATTATTGCTATATTGTTCAAGTACATGAGCAACCCATCCGCTCACACGGCTTAATGCAAAAATAGGGGTGTAGAGATCTATCGGTATGCCCATTGAGTAATATGCTGATGCAGAATAGAAATCCACATTTGGGTACATACCTTTTTCGTTTAGCATAAAATCCTCAATCACTCTTGACATCTCATACCACTTTGTCTCACCGGTTTTCCCTCCCATTTCTTTAGACATTCTTCTAAGATGTGTGGCCCTCGGGTCTTCGGTTTTATAGACCCTGTGACCAAAGCCCATGATTCGTTTCCTTTCGGCTAACCTTGTCCTTACATACTCTTTAGCTTTATCAACGGTACCCATATCAGTAAGCATTTTCATTACCTCAATATTTGCCCCGCCGTGAAGCGGTCCTTTAAGAGTGCCAACGGCCGATGTAATTGCCGAGTATAAATCAGAAAGAGTAGATGAGGTTACCCTTGCTGCAAATGTAGAAGCGTTAAGCTCGTGGTCAGCATGAAGGATTAGACATATATCAAAAAACCTTGAAATCATTTCATCAGGAACTTTGCCAGTCAACATGTAGAGAAAATTTGCTGCATGATTGAGATTGGGATTCGGTTCTATTGGCTCTTTTCCATTTCTAATTCTATCAAAGGCCGCAATAATTGTTGCGGTTTTCGCTGTAAGATTAATTGCCTTTTTTACATTTGATTCAAACGAGGTATCATCAGCACTACGATCAGTCAGTGAAAGCGTTGAAATGGCTGTTCTTAAAACCTCCATTGGTGTAGCTTTCTTAGGAAAGGATTTCAGTAAAGAAATGGCTTCTTTTGAAAGAGCCCTATTAATAACAAGGCTTTTATATAGATCATCAAAATTCTTCTTTGTGGGAAGCTTACCATACCAGAGTAAATAAACGACTTCTTCAAAGTTAGAATGCTTTACTAAATCATGTATATCATAACCCCTATATATAAGCTTTCCTCTCTTTCCATCAATAAAGCAGATATCAGATTTGCCAATCACCACACCCTTTAGTCCTTCTGCTACTATATTTTCTGTGCTCATCTTAACTCCCTTAAGCAGTTGAATTGTAGTTTATACTGAAACCCATAAATTATAACACAATTTAAATCAGTTATGATTACAAAAAAGAAATTTCACATAAATTTATTAAATTTAATTTCTAATGTTGAATCGTGATATTTTAAGTCGCTAATACTTATTCCAATTTCTTAAAAAAATCTCGCTTTAAGACCCATCATGTAGAGAAGATCGTCAAGTGTGATTATTCCGCTTAGCATTCCCTTTTTGTTAATTATCGGTACCCTTCGGATCCCATTTTCATGCATTACTTTTGCAAGCTCCGCAACCCTCTGATCGTCCCTTCCAGTTACAATCTTTTTCGTCATTACATGTTTTACTAGTGTCGAATTTATATCCACCCTCTTGGCTACAACTCTGATCGCTATATCTCTATCTGTAAGAATTCCTACAGGTTTTTTATTTTCAACCACTACAACGCTACCAACATTCTTTTCTTCCATGAGCTTTGCAGCTTTCACTACAGTGTCATCCGGTCTTACCGTAACAACCTTCTTCTTGGTAATCTTTCTTAGAGACATTTTTTCTACCTCCTATGCTTCGCATATGTAGGGGCAACCCTTGAGTGACATTGACTACAACTAAAGCAAACTCTGAGACATAAGGGCATAGGATAAGCAGGGCTTCGTCGTGAGCTCAGCCGAACGGTTTTCTAACCCCGCCCGCCAATGCCTGTCATGGAGCTAATCGAAGGTCGGGACTAGAAAGTCCTACCTATCGTTGCTAGATTGATCCCCCGGTTTACCCGGGGGATTGACATTGTGATCCCACTATAATTGCCTCTCATACTTTAAGTTGTAACTAACGGGGTCTGCCCCTACAACTCTTTTACCTTTAAGTCCCTTTTCTACTTTGTTCCCAACCTCTATAATCTCACTGCTAAATTCATGTCCAAGAACTAGTGGAAGTGGTACTCTATAATTCCCTGAAAATATCGCTAAATCAGTGCCACAGATACCAGCGAATTCAACCTTAATTAAAACCCCGTTATCATCAAGAATGGGCTCTTGACGTTCCTCTATTTTTATTTCCCCTGGAGAAACCAATACATCCGCTTTATACATATTTAATTTAGCCACAAAGACCCCAAGGCACCAAGGTTAAAGAGAATAATATTTATTCCTCTCTTTGTGTCTTGGTACCTTAGTGGCTGAAAGTTATCTATTTTTAAAATAAGGGATTATCTGTTTTGCATATGTTTTAAGGGCTTTTTCCGGGTCAGGGCTAAATCGGTAGAAAAGGACAAAATGTCTAACGCCTTTATCAATGTATTTTTCGATCTTTTTTATACAATCCCTTTTCGAACCTGTAATCGTAAAATCCAAGACCGCTTCCCTTGGAAAGAATTTCCCTATTTCTCTAAACTTTTGCCTTCCTGCAGCGTCTTGAGGGATTACATTGAAATAATTAAGTCCTTTATAGTCTTCCGGGATTTCGATATCATATCCGGCTCTTTTGAGCTGTTCTTGCATTATCAAAACATATTTGAATGGTTCGAGTGTTTTATAGGCTTCATCAACATTCTTTCCTAGAGATGTAAATACCCATAGACCAGGGTCGAAGTTATCATCTAGAGTTCGCCCCACACTCTGAGCCCCTTGTTTAACATTATTTAAGTACTCAGCATAAAGACCAGGGGTTAGATCAATTGGAAGCCAACCGTCTCCAAGTTCTCCTGTAAGTCGCAACCCCTTTGGAGTATGAGTGGCAATATACATAGGGATTTTATCTCTTTTATAAGGCTTTACCTGAAGAAAAGCTTGTGAAAGAGTATAAAAATTCCCGTGAAAATCAACAGGGCCTTCACTTTTCCATAGCGTTTGCATAACCTTCATGGCTTCCCGAAGCCTCGTTAGAGGTTTATCCCACTTGATTCCATAAGAATCTAGGTTCATTGATTCTCCAACCCCAAGTGTTAAACAAACTCTGCCTTCAGAGAGATGGTCTATCGTTGCAAGACGCTGTGCGAAAACCGCAGGATGCATTCTATGAGGATCTGAAACTGTACCTAGGCTAATATTCTTTGTTTTAGTTGCGGCGACTGTCGCAATAGTCCACGCCTCATGCGCCTCTGTAGGCGACACAAAAACAACATGGTCTGGGTACCATACACTATCAAAACCCAATTTATCTGCTTTCACAGAAAAATTTAAAACACCATTTAAATCAGCACCTGGCATAGGGGCTGATAACCCGAATTTTATATTGTTTCTCATTTTTCACCTCACAAAAAAATTTCTATGTCATTATAAACAATAGAGTGGATTGATTGCAACACACGCTAAATTTAACCCTTCTGTTTTTTCAAAGAAGGATGGTCATTCCTGTCCCGCCCTTGTTGTGATTGCGAGGAGCCTGAGCAAAGTCGAAGGGGACAAAGCAATTTGACACACGGTGTCATTCCGAACCTGTCCTAAACCAATGCCCAAGCAAAGTGAAGGGTCAGGCGAAGGAGCAGCGAGGAATCTATAAAATCTCATAATTCATAAATCTCCAATCTAGATTTTGCTCTTCAATCAACTTTTCCTTTTTCTCTCTTCTCCATTTCTTTATCTCCTTCTCCCTTTCTATGACACTTTCAATATTGTAATGCACTTCGCAATATACGAGATTGTAACAATAGTATCTCCACGCAAGGATTTCTCATTACCTCTGTTCTCGTAATGCTCTTGCAGCCTTTCCCCAATATTATTGGTAACACCAATATAGAGGGTGCTCCTTGTAGGATTTGTTGTAATGTAAACATAATATTTATGCTTCTTCATTCTTTAATTAAGTATAACCCCACAATTTGTCATTTCGACCACTTCGACTATTCTCAGTGCAGGCTCCGGGAGAAATCTTTGTTGTTTATAGATCTCTCACATATGTTCGAGATGACAAATGAGGATGATGTCATTGTTTCTAACTAGCCTATCATTCCATAGTTAGGAATCTCAATTGGGTCGCTTCGTCGCCTTCCTCCTTGCAACAACTCGTGACCTGCCCAGCTAAATTCCATATCACTGGTGCAATTAACCACACTCAGTGGGGTTCCATTCGTGTTAATCTGTGTTAATTCGTGGCTTAACAATTAAAGATGTTATAATTAATCACTTTTTATTAAAAGAGGCACTAAAATGAAATTTGGAATCGGACTTTTTAGCCTGCAAACACACCCTGAAAACCCTATTTCCCATGCTCAGCTTTATAAGAATACACTTGAACAAGTAAAACTGGCAGAAGAAGTAAAATTTGATTCGGCATGGATCTCAGAACATCACTTTCTTGATGACGGTTATTGTCCATCACCGGCGGTTATAGCCTCGGCTATGGCGGCAGTAACAAGCCGTATAAAAATCGGTTCAGCCGGAATTATTCTCCCACTACATAACCCAATAAGGGTAGCCGAAGACACCGCACTCGTGGATAATATTTCTGATGGGAGATTTAATCTTGGGGTTGTTCTAGGCTATCGCAAGGATGAATTCGATGGTTTTGGCCTTCCCATGAAACAGAGACCTTCACGTATGGAAGAAGGAATTGAGGTAATAGTCAAATCATGGACTGAAGAAAAATTCTCTTACGAAGGAAAACGGTTCAAGTTGAGTAATATAAACGTTACGCCAAAACCAGTTCAAAAACCACACCCTCCAATTTATATCGGCGCATTTGAGGAACCTGCGATAAGGCGCGCAGGAAGACTAGGTTACCCGCTTCTCATAGGCCCTGGGAGAACAATGCAGATGGTTAGGGATACACTAGGATTCTACAATGATGCAGCCCAAAAAGCGGGGAAGAACCCTAATAATGTTGAGCACATACTTCTTAGAGAAGCTTATATCGCAGAAGATAAGAAAAAAGCAAAAGGAGAAGCCGATAAGTACATAACAAGCATGTATAAATACTACTTCGGCTTAGGAGTAAAGATGTTTGTTCGTGGAAAGCAGCTTACTGGTTTAGACGACCCGATGTTTGACTATCTAGCAGCAGACCGTTTTATAATCGGCGACCCAGAGGATTGTATAAGAGAAATAAAGAGATATAAAGACGAACTTGGAATTAATTACATAACCTGTCGAATGGTATTCCCTCAAGCGACGCACGACACAATATCCAGATGTATAGAACTTTTTGGAAAGGAAGTCATCCCCAGATTCAGTTAAATTAGCTCATACCAAAAATCTGTAATTCTTCCTTCTATTTTTAAAAATATTTTGCCTTCATTCAAATTTATATCACTCTGTGTCAGAACTTAAGTCAACAACAGCGAGTCCTTTTACACAAAGTCCAGATAGTGTTCATTGCTACATATAATAAAACATATGAAAACATATAAGATAGATTATCAAAGACAGCTTATTATTACACAGTCACAAACCCCGGCTGCTTGACATTTCGTTGACATTAGAGTTAAATTCTTCTTAAGCTTTAAGTTCTTTCACATTCAAAAGTTCTTAGGTGCCCACAACAGGGCGTAAAAGGGAAATCCGGTGAGAGTCCGGTGCAGCCCCGCTGCTGTAGGTAGCCCTAACCCTTAGCATCATGCCACTGGGATCATAAGGGATTCTGGGAAGGCGCAAAGGAGAGATCAGGCTACGAGCCAGAAGACCTACCTGAGAATTAAAACTTTGCTATTCTTCGAGGGAAGAAGGTAAAGGGTTCTTAATTGAAAAAAAAAGAACCCCAGTTTTCTTCCTCGAAGACTGGGGTTTTTAATGAAGAAACTTTTATTCATCCTAACTCTTTTTTATTTTACTTCCAATTTACTATACCTTTTCAAACCCTCTTTAATTCTATTTGATAATAGGCATGTACAAAATAAAGCAGCAGGCAAAGAAGTATTTATTGATAGAGACTTTTTATTCTATAACTATGCGTTCGCTCAAGAGTCCGGGAAAACACTCGAACCTATTATTGTTGAAGAAACACCTTTGAAACCACCTCTTGATTACCCATCTGCATTCTCAACTGTGATTGACCTTGAGGATTTTGGTGGAGAATATAATACTACATCAGAGATTCTCTCATTTTCTCCAGGAGTTTTTGTAAGAGACTTTGGTGGATTTGGCCAACTTCAAACCCTCTCAATACGCGGATCCTCTAACGATCAGGCTGTAGTTCTTTTGGATGGCGTAAGGCTAAACACAGCGCTTGGCGGTATAGACCTATCAACCATACCTTTAAACTACGTTGAGAAGTTTGAAATAATAAGGGGGGGATCATCTGCTCTTGTAGGCACAGATGCAATAGGTGGTGTAGTAAACATCGTAACAAAAAAGACAGATAAGCCATTCACCTATTCATCCCTCACTTATGGTTCATTCAACACCCTAAGTATAAATCTTTCAAGAGCACAAAAATTCAAAAACTTAAGCTACCTATTTTCCTACACACACGCCCAAAGCAAAGGCGATTTTAAATTCGAATCTGTAAATGACATCATACTTACAAGAATCAATAACGAATTTCTTTCTGAAAGTGTTCTAGGAAAGCTTGAATATGATTTTAATGGGTGGAAGGTTGGTTTCCTGAATGAATTCTACTTCGATGATAAAGGAGTCCCAGGCCTTGGGGAATTCCAGCAACCTGACTCTAATCAACAGGACGTAAGAAACCTTACCAGCATAAAATTATTAAAGGAAAAGTTTATAAGAGATGATATTGGGCTTGAAATTGTCTTTTTCAACAGATTTGACCAACTGAAATTTACTAACCCAGACCCAACCATTGGAGTTCCTATAGATACGTTGCAAAGGGACTTTGCCTTTGGGATTGACCCAAGGATCACATGGTTTGCACCGTTTAATCAAATCGTGACATTTGCTACTGAAATAAAAGAAGAGATTTTAACTGATGAAGATTTTGGAGAACCGAAGAGATTTACATTTAGCGCATTTCTATCGGATGAAATACACTTATTCGATGACCTGTTAATCATTATCCCAATTATTAGATATGACCTCATAACAACTTCTGCAGAGGAACAAGAAGATTTCCCTCCAGGTATCATTGGTAATTCAAGGGTTATAAATACAACCGAAAGCGAATTCTCTCCTAAGCTTGGGATTATCGTATCACCACTTAGATACCTTTCGATAAAAGGGAACATCGGAAGGTCCTTCAGAGTTCCTAGCTTTAATGAGCTTTTCTTTCCTGAGGAGGGCTTTATAGGCGGAAATCCCGATCTTAAACCTGAAAGCTCTTTTGATTTTGATGTTGGAGTAGTTTTTTCGCATCCTCGTATCGGATTTGAAATTAATTACTTCAGGAATCAAATTGACGATCTCATTCTTTTTGTGTTTGTAAGTGCAACTAGAATCGAACCATTAAATGTTGGAGAGGTAACTCAGCAGGGTATTGAAACAAGTCTAGTGCTGAGACCACTTGATTTTATAGAGTTATTTGCTGGATATACGTTTCTTGACGGCAAACTAGAAGATACAGGAGCACAGCTTCCAGGAAGACCAAGAAATAAGTTCGACCTAAGAGGGGTTTTTAAATATCTCTTCCTTAAGCTTTTCTGGGAAACACACTTTGTAGGTAAGATTCCGCTCACTCCCTTTCCAAACTCGGCTACTACCGATGCGAGCACTGTTAGTAATGTAGGGGGAACTGTAGAGTGGAAACAGGTTTTTGCTACACTCGAGGCAAAAAACGTTTTTAACAACTTAGATGTTCA
>JAHFBK010000032.1:0-10647 GCA_023250035.1 Candidatus Dadabacteria bacterium | reverse complement strand
TTCTCTGGGGATGCGGTGGGGGTGGCGGAGACGGAGGTGAAGGACAACGATTCTTTGCTTTAACCAACTCTCCGGAAGTAGTTGTAGGGGGTATAAAAGGCTCTGTAAGAGATGGGGCTACCGTTTTGGTCAGAAATTTAAATACTGGACAAGTGAGAGGAACCGTCGCTAGCGGAGCTGGAAGCTTCATTATTACGCTTGATGGGTCAATTGATGATACATTTGAAATTTCAGCTCCTGGTGTTGACGTTATCGTAGAAGTAATGTCTGTCTCCGATGTAAGTTCAGAGGTTAAGCAGGAAATAATGTCCGGTGCAGTGAGGCGGAATTTAGCGGCATTCGAAGGCTTCCCTACAGCAATTGAAATCCGAGGAAATAAAGCCTATGTGCTCAATTTTTTCAATCGTATAGAAATATTCAACTTAGACCAGAACCCACCGCAACGGATTGGAGAAATAGTTTTACCGCCTGAGTCCGATCCAGTTGCAATTGCTTTCTTAGATGACACGCTTGCTTATGTAGTGAACAATATAGGACAGAGTGTAGCTCTAGTAAATGTAGAAACAATGCAATGTGAACTCCTTATTGTTCGTTCCGACTCTGTTCCACCCGCTACAAGTATTTGCCAAAATCAGGTAATCACCGTAGACCTTAAGTTTTTTGAAGACCCATCAGCCATAGCAATAGCACCAAACGGTAAGGTTTATGTTACAAACAACAACCTTGACGCTTCCTTTGATCCTAAAGGAAATGGGTTTATAACGGTAATTAACTCCGAGACAAATCTGGTTATCGGTCGTATTGACGCAACGAGAGCCAATAGTGACGGAATTACTGCTATTGATAACAAGTTATATGTGGTAAATAGCGGAGATACGGATTTTGACCTCGTTACAGAAGAGAATTCTTGTGATTTTGATTTTCCACCATCTATAGATGTAATTAACGCTGAGTCTGATACCATCACTAATACAATCAACATACCTCTTAGTGCGCAAAACCCAAATGTTTGTTCCCCAAACCGTATAGAACCAACACCCGACGGAAAATTCGGATACATGGGGTTAGCACTTGTGGGAGCTTTGCTTAAAGTGAATTTAGAAAACAATACCATCATTAATGGCCCTAGCGATCCAATTATCATAACCCCACTTGATGTGTTTAATTTCACGGCGGATATAAAGATTCGAACTGACGGGCTGGGTCTTACAGCACTCTTTAATACAGACCAAATCGCAGTATTTGATACTACCACTGATGAAGTAAATCCATTCCCGTTTATAGCTTTTTTCCCTGCAGGAACTAAAGCAGAAGATCCAGATTCCGAATTCTTTGAGGGTGTACAGTCTCTTGCTATAAGGCCAGGAATTCCAGGAATTGATTTTCAGGGAGCGGATATATTCTTTATTACTGCAGCAAACAGCACTACTCTAGGCTCGATTAATACGGAACCCCTGACATCTGAATAATTAATTATGGGTTTGAAATTGTGGGGGGCAGACCTAGCCTGCGGTGAGCCTGTCTAACCGTGTCTGCCCTTGTAAAGGGCAATCCAATTAATTGCCCCTGTAAATTCGCCTTGCATCTAGCCATAAAGTAGTTAAAGATATTATCAGGGAGATAGTTGTTTAAGAGGTCACAATGCGTATTTGTTCATTTCTTCCAAGTGCAACGGAAATTGTTTATGCGCTAGGGTTAGGTGAAAATCTAGTGGGTGTAACCCATGAATGTGATTATCCACCTGATTCAAGAACTAAGCCTAGGGTTATAGCGAGCTTAATAAATCCCGAAGATTTAAAAAGCTTTGAAATTGATAAAGCGGTAAGCGAAAACTACAAGGCTGGAAAAAGTACATATATTGTTGATATAGAAACGCTACGTAAATCCAACCCCGATATGATTCTTACCCAAGGTTTATGCGATGTTTGTGCAGTGTCAGGAAATGAAGTTATTGAAGCAGCAAAGGTTCTAAGGCGCAAACCTCATATAATTTCCCTTGAACCAAACACGCTTGGTGAAATCCTAAATACAATATTACTAATTGGTGAAGCCACAGAAAGAAAGGAACAGTCAGAATATTTAGTGAATAATCTCCGATCCAGAATTGCTGCAATTAAATCTCTTCTCGGAGAAGAAAAAGACCGCCCTAGGGTTTTCTGTATGGAGTGGCTTGATCCTACTTACGTAGCTGGGCATTGGGTACCTGAAATGGTACGGATTGCAGGCGGCGACTATGGATTTGGAAAAGTAGGTAAGCCCTCTTTTAAAGTTTCATGGGATGAGATTTTCGACTTCGCTCCTCAGGTTATTGTTCTAATGCCCTGTGGGTTTAATATAGAAAGAACCCTTAGAGAAATCGAGATTCTAACTTCTAATGAATACTGGCATAGACTCCCTGCTGTTAGAAAAGGCCATGTTTATATAGTTGATGCGAACTCCTATTTCAGTAGACCTGGACCAAGGATCGTAGATGGCTTGGAAATATTAGCAAAGATACTACATCCTGAATTATGCACATTAGAAATCCCTACCGATTCTGTGCTTAATCTTAGAAACTATATGCACCTTGAGGCATTTTTAGGATGAAAAATAAGTAAATCAGCCAGTTTTAACTATACTTACTGAATGCCATAGCTTGACATGCATTAGTAAAAAGGTATTTTTTCCAAAGGATTTAATGGCTCTTTCTTAATCTGGATTTTTGGGTGCTAAGTACAGCTTAAAAGGGAAGACCGGTGAAAGTCCGGTGCAGCCCCGCTGCTGTAAGTAACCCTAAGCCCTTTGCAGATTGCCACTGGAATTCCATTATGTTCTGGGAAGGCGCAAAGGAGTTCGGAGGCTACAAGCCAGAATACCTGCCCAAGAATTAAGACTTTGCTCTTCTTCGAGGGAAGAAGGTGAAGATTTCTTCTGAAAAGAAAATCCTCAGTCTTCTTCCTTGCAAGATTGAGGATGTTAATGAAAAGATTATTACTTTTACTCTCATTTACTTTCATCTTAATATCATTAAAGGTTTCCTCTTCAGAGAACTTTCCAAAGAGGATTGTTTCTCTTTCTCCAAGCATAACTGAGATCGTCTATGGACTAGGAGCCTGGGAAAATGTTGTTGGTGTAACAATTTACTCAGACTTTCCACCTGAAGCTACAAACCTTCCTAAAGTTGGCGGATGGGTTAATCCAAATCTTGAGGCTATCCTTGCTCTAAAACCTGATTTGGTAATAATGATAGAAGACCAAGATAGGATCTTTGGCGATAAAATTAGGAAGATAGGATTAAAGACACTTGCTGTAGAGAGCAACAACACAATAAAAGATATATTCAATTCAATATCAAAAATAGGAAAGACTCTAGGTAAAGAGAAAGAAGCCCATAAGGTCATAGAAATTCTAAATTCGAATCTCGAACAGATTAGAGACAAAACCAACAATGCCAACCCAAAGCGTGTTCTTTTTATTGTGGGTAGAAATCCAGGAACACTAGAAGACATATATGTTATAGGCAGCCGAAATTTCATAGATGAGATTATAACTCTCGCCGGAGGAGAAAATGTTGTGAGCACCGATAAGTTTTCTATAAAGATTTCAAAAGAGGCGATCCTTTCACTTAACCCTGAGGTGATAATTGAGGTGAACCATGAAAATATAAACAAAAAGGAAGCCCTCAAGGTTTGGGATGGACTTAAAGAGGTCTCTGCTGTAAAAAATAAAGAGTTTTATATTATTACAGATACAACTCTTCTTCATCCTAGCCAGAGGATTTCAGAGGGAGCTAGGATTCTTGCCGAAATTTTACACCCCGAGGTTGTAACTATTCAGCCACGAACTGACGCGAATGAGCTCGAATGAAAGGAAAATACTGTTTCTTAGTCAAGGAGGTCACTGAGAAAGATTTTTTAAGAAAAGACTCCATGAACTCTGTGTTCTCTATGGCTGAATACTTATATGGAAAAAATAATTGAAGGACAGAACATCACATTTTCATACGATGGAACCGAAGTCCTAAAAGGAATTAATATATCGATCAGCAAAGGAAAGATAGTGGGGGTTCTTGGTGCAAATGGTGCGGGGAAGTCTACACTTCTTAAGATCCTTTGTGGGATTCTAAATCCAAAAATCGGAAGAATACTTTATAAATCAAAAGAAATTAAAAATGTGAGCAAAAGAGAAATAGCTACAAAGATCTCTTACGTCCCCCAAAACTCGACCTTTGGTTTTCCCTTCACCGTTGCTGAAGTCGTATTAATGGGAAGGGCCCCCTATATCGGCAGGTTTGAGTTTGAACGGGATAGTGACTGGAAAGTAGCTATAAATGCTATGGAAACTGTTGGTATAAAGTACCTCCAAGATCGATTAATTACAGAGATTTCGGGAGGTGAAAGGCAGCTTTCATCTCTTGCTAGAGCAATTGCTCAAGAGCCCGAAATCATGATTCTTGATGAACCGGCTACTTTTCTTGACTTAAAGCACAAAACTGAGGTTATGAAACTTCTTAAAAAGCTCAAAGATGAAAAAAACATATCTGTTATAGCTGCAACACACGACATATTCTCAGCTATGTTTTATTTTGATGAAATAATATTATTAAAAGAAGGTATGATATTTGCCGAAGGAAGCGCTGAGGAAATGCTTAAAGAAGAAATTCTTAGCGCTGTTTATGAAATAGGCGTGATCGTGAAAAAGGAGAATGGAAAGATTTTTGTTCTTCCAACGGAGTAGATTCGTGAATCGAACGGTGAATCCCGAATCACGAGACCCAGGCCACGAATCACGAAAAATACCATGAACGCCAAAAATAAACTTATAACCTCGATTAGCGTTCTTTTTCTATTGTGGATTCTTGTAGCAATAATAAGCATATTTACAGGATCTTATGAACTAAATCCATTTAAAGCAATTTTTTCTGGAGATGAGTTATCAAGAACTATATATTTTCGGATAAGAATACCTAGAGTGCTTATGGCGGCAGTTGCAGGAGGAACACTCGCAATTGCAGGTGCTTCGCTTCAGGCTCTATTCAGAAATCCACTTGCCGCACCTTTTACACTCGGTATTTCAGGTGGTGCATCACTCGGCGCAATCATCGCTATAAGATTGGGACTAGGAAATACGTTTCTTGGTTTTTCTTCTATTTCGATTGTTTCTTTTATCTTTTCTATCTTTACCATCCTCTTTGTATATTCGGTTTCAAAAGTGCATGGAGTAGTTGCTACCGGAAGATTGCTACTTGCAGGTGTTGTGGTTAATTTCCTTTATTCGGCTTTGATACTCTTCATCCAGTTTTTCTCCGATTTCATTCAATCACTTCAAACAATAAGATGGATTATGGGAAGCCTTGATATCGTGGAACTTGACACGGTTTGGAAAACCTTAATATTTGCTATTCCTGGCTGTGTGATTCTGCTTTCTATTACGAAGGACATGAACTTATTCGCATTAGGAGACGACGTTGCCTCCTCGCTTGGAGTAAACGTGGGTATGATGGAAAAGAAAATCTATTTTGCCACATCACTCGCTGTAAGTGCAGTTATCTCAGTAACAGGTCCCATTGGGTTTGTTGGACTAATAATTCCCCATGTACTTAGAATGATTATAGGAGTTGATAACCGAATCATTCTTCCATGTTCTTTTCTCCTTGGGGCTTCATTTCTTACAGCGGCCGATACTGTATCAAGAACAATTTTCACCCCGATCGAAATCCCTGTTGGAATTATTACAGCCTCCTGTGGGGGCGTGTTTTTTCTCTGGCTTCTAATGAGGATGAAGAAAGAGGTAATCGTATAGCTATTCAACTAGACTCGGGCATGGTTCAGCTTTTTTCATAATGTTTCATTATACTAGATATATAGCTTGGTTTATTTCATACGTTTTTATAAACTCATGGAAGAAAACTAAAATACATTCACATTAAAATCCAAAGAAAAATCGGAGAGCGTGTTAGCAGAACATCAGGTTATTAATAAACGGGAATAATCCAAAATAATATACTAATAACCGACTTACAGGAGAATTATTTGCTATCTAATTTCTTGAATTCGATAAAGAAACTTAGAATGCACAAAACACCTACAGTTGAATTTCCTAAAGAACTTATGATGACGCTATCCTTTATAGAATCAGGATGCCTTGCTACTTCGTTGAATAACATGACTGTTTTTGTGTTTAAAGGATCACATAACGAAATTGAGTCGATAAATAAAACAATCCAGATATTCTTTGGGCTTGAATGCATAAAAAGACCTGAATTCCCTTCTGTAAGAATGTATTTTGATTTAAGAGATAAATCAAATAAACCTTATCTGTTTGATTATTTCTTTAACATTGAATCCGACGAAGACATGAAGTTACTGGGAAAGTTATTAGAACAGGATTATTTCGACATACTTTCTTTTGACTCAAGAATCACACATTCAAGGAGGATTGAAATAACTAAAAAAGATAAGGAGAAAATCGAAAAAGTGCTATATCAAGCAAGGGCTTGATTGACAAAATCCGTGCTTTCCCTAATAATATCAATTCAAAACCCACTTTGGAGTATTTACAACTTTGAGCCCTGTAAGGATTCTCGGCACTGGTTCTTCAGCACCGGAAAGGATACTAACTAACTTCGACTTTGAAAAAATCGTTGATACATCAGATGAGTGGATACGCACGCGTACCGGAATAGTCGAGAGAAGGATCGCAGACCCAGACATTGCCACGTCTGATATGGCTTATGAAGCATCGCTTCGGGCACTTGAAGCCGCATCGGTTAACTCAATTGATGTAGATGGAGTTATACTTGGCACCGTCACCCCCGATTATTTTTTCCCTTCTACGGCCTGCCTTCTTCAAAGCCGCCTTGGAGCAAAAAAGGCATTTGCCTTTGACCTCTCCGCTGGATGCTCCGGGTTTGTCTATGGACTTCAGCTTGGAAAGGCAATGATAGAATCCGGCGAGGCAAGGATTATTCTTGTAGTAGGCGCTGAGACTATGACGAGAATTATGGATTTTAAAGATAGAGCCACATGCGTTCTTTTCGGAGACGGGGCAGGCGCAGCTCTAATCGGAAAATCCGACATGTCAGGAATTCTATCTTTATGCCTTGGCGCAAATGGTGATGACTGGGAGCTACTTCACATGCCTGCCGGTGGCTCTCGTATTCCGCCCAGTGAAGAAACCGTAAGAAATAGACTCCACTACATAAAAATGAAAGGGAACGATATATTCAAAGAGGCTGTAAAAGCAATGGAGTCAGCCTCAATTGAGGCAATCAGAAAGGCAGATATAACAACTGAGGAGATTGATTTATTCATTCCCCACCAGGCGAATTTGAGAATAATGGAAGCCGTAAGAAAGCGCCTCGATATCCCCCCTAAGAAGGTTTTCATAAACGTTGATAGATATGGAAACACGTCGTCAGCATCGGTGCCTATTGCCCTTGACGAAGCTGTAAGAAGCGGTAGAGTCGAAAGAGGCGATTTAATTCTTTTTTCAGTCTTTGGCGCAGGTTTTACATGGGCTTCAGGCATTATTAGATGGTAGACCACCGACTGCAGATTTGCGATTGCGGAGTAATAGCCACAGAGAACACAGAGAGCACAGTGAGAAAAAAAGAAAAATTTTGTTTTTAAAAATCTTTTCTCTTTGTTCTCCATACCCTCTGTGGCTAAAGATTTTAAAACCCGTATTCCGAAATCAGAAATTGAAAGATGCTTCCACTACAAGATCTTAAGATTTTAGATTTAACAAGACTTATCCCCGGTGGATACGCCACCTTAATTCTTGCAGACCTGGGTGCTGAGGTTTTAAAAATCGAAGATATAGAGTTAGGTGATTACTCCCGTTGGATGGAGCCAACCATTGGAGAATACGGCGTATATTTTCACGCTTTAAATAGAAATAAAAAAAGCATGAAGCTAAATCTAAAGGCAGAAGATGGAAAGAAGATATTCAAAAAACTTGTAGAAAAAGGTTATGACACCATAGTAGAGAGTTTCAGGCCTGGAGTTATGGATAGACTAGGCATCGGCTACAACACTCTTAGAGAAATAAATCCACGGGTTATATACTGTGCAATAAGTGGCTATGGGCAGAATGGGCCCAAAAAGGAAAAAGCCCTTCATGACTTAAACTGCCTAGCAGTCTCCGGGGCTCTCAGCATAACTGGAGAAGGAGCTCCTGCTATTCCTGGCATTCAAATAGCCGATACAATCAGCGCACTTTTTTCTGTTATTTCAATTCTCACGGCCTATATAGCACAAGGAAAAACCAGCCAAGGACAGTTTATAGATGTTTCCATGACTGATGGACTTATAAGCCTTCTTTCGATACACCTTATTAAATTCCTAGTCGATAGCAAAATTCCAGAGGGCGGGAAAATGGACTTTAATGGTCAATTCCCATGCTATAGGATTTATAAAACAAAAGATGGAGAATACATGACGCTTGCTGCTCTTGAAAAAAAATTCTGGGAGAATTTTTGCACCGCAATTGGAAGAAAAGATTTGATAGATAAACAGTATGACGACAGCATTGAAACCAGAAACGAGATTGAAAATATATTCAAATCAAAGACCAGAATTGAATGGGAGGAGATTTCAGAAAACATTGAATCCTGCCTTGAGCCTGTGCTTAACTTTAAAGAGGTTACAAAGCATCCACATTTAAAGAGTCGAAATCTCTTTTTCTATATAAACCATCATAACGTAAAAGTTCCACAGGTGAGGATTCCTTTTTTAATGTCAGATGTAAACAACATACCAAGAAACCCTGCTCCTCTCTGGGGTGAGCATACGGATGAAATCTTAATTTCTATTGGTTACGATGAAAAGGAGATTGAATCGCTTAAAAAAAGGGGTGTGATAGGGTGAAGAATTCAAAATCTTAACTCTCTCTTTTCTAAGCCGGTGTACAAGAACATTATTAGCGTTAATAAAGCACAATTTTGGCATGGTTTGGCATTTCTTATTTTCCGCCTTCATAATAGATCTTCCACTTGTTTGAGTTGAATATCCGCATTTTTCCAGGCGACTTCAAACTCTTTTTGCACCAATTGCGCATCATAATTTTTCCCTTGCGCTTTTAAACTCTTCAGCAGTCCAAAAAGCGAACGTCCACTTCGGGGATTCTTGTCAAGATCTACACGAAAAACCTTCTCTGCTTCCACATAGTTACCATTCAACATAAGCACACTGCCAAGCGTTTCTCTAGCTGGGATATACCAACCAGCCGGCTCGGCGTAATTTAGAGCGTCTTCTGCTTCAACTGCCTTTTTTAAAAGCTCAATTGCAGATTTGTTATCACCCTTTGCCAGAGCGATTCTAGCATCAAGAACAAGCTCTGCGATTTTCAAAACACTACTAGCGCTATTGAGATCCCATGTCGCCCCTGCAGGTACAGTCTTCTCAGCAGCTATAAAAAGCTTTCGTTCACTTTCTGCTCCCTTCACTTTGCCGGTCGCTGCATAAGCCATACCACGAGCAAAATGCCACATCGCATTTGTTACAGTCATGTTTGGATCAGGCTTTGGGGATTTTAAGATGTCATCCCAGCGTTGAAAACGAACGAGAATGAGAGTCGAAGTAGGCATAAAGAATTCGAGCATAGGCATCCCTTTAACGTGCGATCCAACGTGAGCCTCAAGTTGATCTGCTGCTTTCTTAGCATCCGAAAATCGCCCTTCCATGGCATATGCCACAGCTAAGAAATGAAGATTGTGGCTGTAATACATAAGTGGATATACCCCTTGCACACCACTACTCTTGATATATGCCTGGTCCACCTCAGCAGCAACTTTATTCCTTTGAGCTGCGGATTTGTAATCACCGGTACGCATATAAATGTGAGCAGGCATGTGAACTAGATGCCCTGCCGCCGGAGCCAGGGTTTTAAGCCTCTCCGCACTAGGTAGAGCTCGCTCCGGATGCTGAGATGCCTCAACGGTATGGATGTAGTAATGATTGGCGCCAATGTGATTAGGGTTACGCTTGAGAACCGATTCAAGCACTGCAACAATCTCTTCTGTGCCTTCAGCGGGAGTTCCATCTTTATTCCAGAGTTGCCATGGACGCAAGTCCATCATGCTCTCGGCGTAAAGCGTTGCTGCGTCAAGATCGTCAGGGTAACGTTTGACAAGTTCTCCCATTACGTTTTTGTAATCAACTGCGAGTTTCTTCAAATCAGCTTTGGGATCAATCGAATATCTTTTTGCCAGCGCTTCGATATAAGCGCGTTCCTGTTCCGGAGCATTTGCTGATAACGCTAAAGCCTTTTGAACACCTTCGTATGCCGCCTTCTCCCCTTCCGGATCAACTTGCAGATTAATATTAGGGCCAAGCGCTAGGGCGATCCCCCAATACGCCATAGCCAACTGAGGATCAAGTTCAGCCGCGCGTTTAAACGAGCGTACCGCCTCATCGTGGTTAAAGGCGAAAATGAAAATTAGCCCCTGATCAAAGAAACGTTGAGCCTCAGGGTTCTTCGTCGAAACTGAGTGATGGTGCTCTCCCAAGCCAGACATCAACACAGCCGGTTTCGCATCATTGGAAGAATGATGGCCACCAGCAGTTTGCGCAAGAGCTGACAGACTCGATATGCAAACTATAAGTAGAGAATTGAGTAAATTCTTCATGAGACATTCTCCTTTTTAGTTTGTTTATTCAAGTGACC
>JAHFBK010000131.1 GCA_023250035.1 Candidatus Dadabacteria bacterium | reverse complement strand
TCATTTTAAATGAGTTTCTACTTCTTTTTACAAGCGTCTATAAAAGCCATAAATATCCTCTTTGAAATCTCAGTTTCTTCTCTTTCAGGATGCCACTGAATGCCTAGGATGAAAGAATCGGATGCCTCTATTCCCTCTACAACACCGTCAGAACACTTTGCAGAAATTCTTAATCCATTTCCTAGCGACTTTATAGATTGGTGGTGATAACTCTTTGTAGAAAACCATTTCTCTTTAGTAATATCCTTAAGAAGCGTGTCATCTTCAACGAGTATTTCATGCACTGAACCCTTTTCGTGTATAAGTGCATTAGAGATTAGGGAAGGAATGTCTTGATAGAGTGAGCCTCTAAAGAATACATTTATGAGCTGCATACCGCCACAAATTCCAAGAACAGGTATATCTCTCCTTAAAGCCTCTTCTAATATAGCAATCTCCGATTCGGTTCTTTCAAGTCTCATTGGCCTAAGCTTTGGGTGCGGTTCCTCATTATAGAATTTAGGATCCATATCTCTCCCGCCCGGGAGAAGAAGTCCGTCAATTTTCTCTACGGTATCTTTGAGAAGAGACCCGTTTTCAGAAAGTGATGGAAGTAGAATGGGAATACCGCCTGCGTTGGCTATAGCCCGAGCATAGGTCTTTTCAATCACAAAGCTTTCTTCTTTTAAATCTGTTTTAATATCAGTCGTTATCCCTATAAGGGGTTTAGTTGCGTTCATACTGGTCTCTTAATTTCATATAATTCTATATCAAGATTTAGAAAAATATATATTTTAAGGGAGGTAAATACAAACCCTTTATGGATAGGCGGGGTTTTCTAACCCCGCATTCTGATACGGGACTGGAAAGTCCCGCCTATCGATATCTGGCACTCAGGGCTCATGAGGAATCAGGTCACAATAGTAGAAGCGGTTATCTCTTAGAACGATTTCACCTTTTTTAAATAATATATTTTCCCTGAAGATCGGACCGTCATATACGAAGGAATGAAACTCCCCATTCTCACCACAAGGGTCTACTGTCGGAGGAAGTTCTGATAAAAATTGCTTATCAAAGTCCCTAGCTACAAATCTTTTGTCTAGAACATTTGAGTCAACACAGATTGTAATGGCTTTAAACCTCAAATCTATGAATGTATGAGCAAGTTCAGTAGTATTTCTCCTCCATATAGGAAAAACCCCCTTCATCCCTATCTTTGCTAAATATACCTCTCTATATTTTCTTATATCTTGTAAAAAGATGTCTCCAAAAACTACAGAGTGAACGCCGGCATTCTTATATTTCAATAGCGATTCTTTCATTTTAGATTCGTATTCTTCATTAGAGGCATCCTTTGAGATGAAAACTTTCTCAAGAGAAATCCCCAAGGACTTTGCTTGTTGCTCAAGTAAAATCCTACGTAAACCGTGCATGCTAACCCTATCATAATCTTCTGTTATAGTTGTCAGCAACGCTAATATTTCGTAGTTGCTGCTCTTTTGAATTTCATAAAGTGCAATCGCACTATCTTTGCCTCCACTCCACGAAAAAAGCGCCTTTTCTGCCACTTCCTACCTCTCAGTTTTAATTATTAATTTTATTCTAAATTGGCAAAAAATTATACAAAGTTAGCTCCGTTATTAATAGGTTATGTTATAGTCATATAAACAATAAATAAAGTCTATCCTTGGTCAAAAAGAATATAGATTAAATATGTTTTGGTGACATTTTGTAAAAAATTTATAACTGATTAAATGGAGGAAAAACATGGGAAAGGTTATACATGTAGGCATACATAAAATAAAATCCGATGCATCCGAAGAGGCAATCAGGGATCTTGACAATAGGATAATTGAATTTAAGGAACAAATCCCTGGTGTTTTATATTCATATGCTGGACCATTTGTATTTTTCCCATATCCGCAAGAAATTGTAGAAACTTATAATATTTCTTCTGATGTTCGTCCAATGGCACGTGGTTATAATCATGGCTTATATGTTGTGTTTGCTGATGAAAATGCTCGATGGCAATATGACAAAGCACAACCACATCTAGATGTAGCGCCTTATCTTATTCCGCTTTTAGAAGGTGGTATGGATGGAGTCCTGACCTTTGACTTTGTTTTACGAGATAGCGTTTAGACTTGTATTATATCTTGGTTTTCCCTTAATTTTATTAAAACTGAAACTACAAACTCTCAACAAACTCTGCAACGTTTTCGAGGTTGATCTCTTTTACGGCGATCTCTGGGGCGATCACTACTTCCTCGGAACCCCATGTGATTGTGGATTTTTTCTCCTTGGATATTCCTTTGATATTTTGAAGGAGTTTTACAAAGTTGTCGCTGATTCTTACGGTGTTCGGTTTAAGCGGCTCCCCTAATTTTCCGTTTCTGATTATATATGAGTCTCCAATCACGGTGCCTGTAAAATCTGCCCTTGCAAGTCCATGAACTGGGTATAGATACCAGAGCCTTCCTATGTAGATTCCGTTTTTTATACGGGAGATTAATTTTTCTGAAGTTACCTCTCTAGTCCCCTCAATCACAATATTTGTAGCAAATATTGAAGCGGATTGCCGAAAGTCTCTTCCGCCACCAAATCGAAATCCATTTCTCGGTATAAACTTTCTTACATTGCTCTCATATTTCTTTGAATAGTAGTGATTAGTGAGAAACCCAACTAGTCTTCCTTTCTCAATTAAATCCGTTCTTCCCGTAGTTAGTCCTTCACATGTGATTTTTTTGCTTCCGATCTCTCCAGCTCTTGCTCCGTCATCATAGATAGAAACGGTATCAGAAGCTACTTTTTCACCTAGTTTTCCTACAAAGGGTGAATTTCCTGAATCTATTGAGCTAAGCGAAAGGGCGGAAACTATCATCTCTGAAAAAAGCGTAGCAACAGCCTGTCTTCCAAAAACTACATTGTATTTTCCAGACTCTATTCTTTTTCCTCCTATGGTGCTTATAGCACTTCTTGCTGCCATTTCTCCTGACTCTTCGGGTTTGAACTTATCAAGATGGGTGGCGGTAGTCCATCCGGTGCCTTTTGAATCCTTTTCTTCAACCATCGCAGTGATTGAGGACATAAGAGCCGTTGATTCATCATAGTCATCTATGCCTTGAGTGTTTGCTATCGCCATTTTCTCTTTTAGAATTGTTACGTCGCCCCCTACAATCAGGCTTCTTTTATAACCCGATTCCTTAAATGTCATAAGAGCCCCTTTTAGAGCACGCCAACCAAGAGAAACCATTTCTTCATCTTCCAATTCCATTATACTTTTATCGTGATATGAAGTAAGCTTAGGTGATTCGTCTGAAGAAAAGGGAAGAGATTTAAAATCAGGGTCACTAACTGCACCTCGTCTTGCTTTATCTAAAGCCCTTTCTAACCCTTCTAAGGTCAAGTCTCCTGTATCGCTTCCAAATCCTATTTTTATTGTATCCGATGTATCAAACACCACTAAAACTCCAACTCCATAACCGGAAATATTTTTTGGCTCCTGGACACCGTTACATGGAATATCCGATGTGTAATTGATTCTCACTGTTACCTGATCATTCCAGGAGGCAAAGATTTCAGCGTCTCTCACATCCTTCTGAGATTTAACAAATTGAAGCCCATCTTTTACGCATTTTCTTAAATCTTCTATCGCAACCATTAACGTCTGCTGTAACCCCGGTTTTTATAGTTTACTGCGTTTCTATAATTGTCATTGCGAGCACATTCGCCTCGCTCAGTGTAAACTCCGCGAAGCAATCTCGTCCTATATGTTCTCAGGACAGGCTTGTTTTGAGATTGCTTCAGTTGATTGTATCAGCCTCGCAATGACAGCTAAGCAGCCATTACTATTTTTTTCATTCGTCTAACGTCTAACGACTAACGACTGACTACTTCCCTCATGTAAGCCTTGCTCTGCTGCGCATGGTTGGGCCTCCATTTCCTACCCTAAGCGCTTGCATTGGGGATCCCTTCCCGCAGTTTGGCATAGGGATTATCAGAAAGTCGTTTCCCACAGCGTCTACCTTCATCAAGTAATCCCTAGAATCAGATGTAATTCCACCACTTCGATAGAGCTTTACAAGCTCACCGTTTTTAATCTTATATACGCGCCTAGCAGATATACTAAAATTCTCGCGTGATTCACCGATTGAAGGCGTGCGGTGACTTACAAGATAGTATCCATCGTCTATTTCTTTAATTATATCTTCTGGGTTTCTATTGCCTGGTGCGATTACAGTGTTTGTCATTCTGATAAGCGGGATGAGATAAGCGTCGGTCGCGCGCATAGCGCCGTTTGGCTCTTCGCCGAGAATCGCTGCCGTTTCACGACTATTTAAAAATCCTCGAAAGATTCCTCTATCTATATGGACTACCTTTTTCGCTCTCACTCCTTCAGAGTCGTATTTATATTGCCCATATCCTGTAAGTGAGGCGTCAGAATAAGCAGTTACTAGGTCTGATGCAACCCTTTTCCCGATTTGATTTTCAATAAATCCCCTAAATAACCAGCTTCTCCCTGCATATGCGGTTTCCATCTTAAGTGCTCTATCAGCCTCAACAGGATGACCTATAATCTCATGTGCTAGAAGCGCATTAAAATGCGGGTCAGTGACTACAACAACTTCCTTTGAAGTAGAAGGAAGCACCTCAGCTTTGGAAAGCTCTATAGTTTCCTTTGCAAGCCCTATAGCAAAATCACGAAAGTTCCTATTAAACGGATTTTCTCCATATATTGCCTCCCATCCGCATTTTGCACCCAAATGATCGTAATGGGATTCATCACCTAAAACGATATGAGCAAATCCTTCTGTGAGAGGGTAGGTTTGATCAATTAAGACGCCCTCAGAAGACACAAAAAGTTCTCTCACAAAAGTCGTGTAGAGATAAATCATATTGTAGCCCAGGGACTCGTAGAGCTTTTCAACCGACTCTGATACACCGACTGCCTCTTTGATTATCGTCTGGAGGGGAATGGCCCTTGGGTCTTCTTTGAAGTCAAGCGCAACAATATCTTTATGAATTTCAATTACTTCGAGGCTTGTACTTTGGATTGATTCGCCTATCGAATCTAAAACCCTTTTCATCTCTGCTTTCCATGAGGCATTTGCTAATGCACGTCTCCAAGCGTGTTCAATCCCTTTTTGTATGATCTTTTCTATATTTCTAAGATCAGGAAGACCTAGATGTGAACCGAAATATCCAGTTGCTCTGAATACGTCTCCGGCTATCACTCTAACACCTAAGGACATCCGGGATTCTTCTCCGCTTTCTTTAGGAGCGCCCTTTTGGGCCATTGCGAATTTTGATTCGCTTGCTTCTATCCTTATATCTATGTGATGACAGTTTCTAAGGCCCCTTTGTGAATCTAAAACGAGGTTATAAATCCGCTCTTTTATCTGCTCGATTGAGTCAACCGTGATTCTCTCCTTCATTACTTTATCCTCTGATTAACGCTCTGACTGAAGGAAATCCCGAATATGAGTTTTAATAATAACATGAGAGAAGTTGAATCGGCAGTTAAAGAGAACGTTTTTTCTTGACGATGGTTCACTCTTCGTGAGATAATATTGACAGAAAAGGTTTACGCATAAAATAGCTTTGGCGGTGACAATGAAAGGAGGTATAACTATGGCTTCAAAATGGAATCTTGCAGGAACCTATTTTGAGGCTTGCAACTGTGAGGTTGCTTGCCCCTGTGTCTTTGCGAGTCCGCCTACTACGGGAGAATGTACAGCCCTTGTCGTCTGGAACATCGGCAGTGGCAGCTTCGCGGGGATACCACACTGGACGGGCTTAATGTTATGCTCGTGGTGTACTCCTCTGGACACATGCTGCAGGTGAAGTGGAGGGTCGCCCTGTATTTGGAGGAGAGGGCCACTCAGGTTCAAAGGGACGCCCTCACCCAAATCTATGCTGGCCAAGCAGGCGGGCATCCTGCGGTGTTGGCGTCGTTCGTGGGCCAGGTGCTGGGGGGGGGTAAAGAGCGTGGCGATTGATTACAGGGCAGAGGGAAAACGGCGAAGTCTGAGGATTCCGGACCTGGCTGAGGCCGATATTGAAGCTCTTGCCGGTCAAGGCGGCGCTGAGGTCACGGTCAGCAATCACCCTGTGTGCGTCGCTCCTGGATACCCA
>JAHFBK010000130.1 GCA_023250035.1 Candidatus Dadabacteria bacterium | reverse complement strand
AGAAACTAGGCGGACTTCACGGATTTACATCCTGGAATCGTTCGATTCTTACAGATAGCGGTGGCTATCAGGTGCTTAGCCTTTCAAGGGTAAGAAAGATTAAAGAGGAGGGAATTCTTTTTCGTTCTCACTTAGATGGTAGTGAACACTTTTTAACTCCTCAAAAGTCAATTGAAATACAAAAGGCCTTGGGAGCTGACATTATGATGTGCCTAGATGAGTGTCCCCCTCATCCATCAACTTACGAGTACTTGTATAATTCACTTGTGTTAACTTCACGTTGGGCAAGGATTTGTAAAGAGACAAAGGGTGATTCAGAAAGCGCCCTTTTTGGTATTGTTCAGGGTGGTGTGTTTAGTGAACTTAGAAAAAAGTCAGTGCTCGAGCTACTTGAAATTGGCTTCGACGGTTATGCTATTGGTGGACTAGGCATCGGCGAATCTAAAGAAGAAACATGCGAGATGGTAGTGCTTTCTCTTTCCTTTCTTCCCGAGGATAAACCCAGGTATCTTATGGGGCTTGGATTGCCTGAAGACATAGTAGAAGCAGTTTCAATGGGGGTAGACATCTTCGATTGTGTGCTTCCTACAAGAAATGCCCGAAACGGTACTCTCTTTACAAATCATGGTAAAATGGTTATAAAGAATGCTCAGTATGCAGAGGATGAAACCCATGTTGATGAGGAATGCGAATGCTACACGTGCAGAAATTTCTCAAGAGCCTATCTAAGGCATCTTTACCAGGCGGGTGAGATACTTGCCTCGCGACTTCTTACTTTTCATAATCTCCATTTTTATGGAAGGCTGATGAAAGAGATAAGAGAGTCTATATCAAGTGGGCAATTCTCTAGTTTTAGAACACGATTCCAATCAATAGGAGGCTTTGATAAGAGTTGAGAAAAATAATTTTGGTACTAATGGTTAGCTTATGGCTCGCAGGATGCCCCGTACTGCCAGGAGGAGGAGAGGGTATGGGCGGTTCTCCAATCACTGCTATCTTGCCCTTTGTTCTCATATTTGTCTTGTTTTATTTCTTGATACTAAGACCTCAGCAGAAGCAGCAGAAGTCGAAGCAAGAGCTGCTAAAAAACCTTAAAAGAGGGGATATGGTACTTACGACAGGAGGCATTTACGGGAAGATCTTAAATATCGTTGAGGATGTTGTTACCCTTGAAATAGCTAAGGGCGTGAGTGTCCGTGTGGCTAGGGGAGGCATATCTGGTTTGGGCAACCCGGGTAAGGAAGAGGAAGAGAAAAAGGGAAAGGAGGAAAAATCTGAGAAATGAGAAGGGCTTCTAGGGGTTGGATTATCGTAATATTGGTAGCACTGCTTCTTTCTATAATTTTTTTAACCCCCACATTCCTTGGCGATAAGCTCCCAGGGTGGTGGGGTAAGGTATTTCCACAGAAGGGGCTCAGGTTAGGATTAGATTTGAGGGGAGGGATTTATCTTCTCCTAGGGGTAAGGGCTGAAAAAGCCATAGAGCATGAGCTTTCTAACATGAAGGAGTTGATGAACGAGGAGTTAGCCAACGAGAAGGTTCTGCCAAAGAGCTTTCAAAACAGCGATAAAACGCTTACTATAAGTTTCTTCTCTAAGAGCGATCTCGAAAAGGCAGCAAAGTTAGAGTCTAACTACAAGGAGATTACAGATATTAGAGAAAATGATTTGTCTCTTAGCTTCACACTTAAGGATCAATACATAAAGGAGCTGCAGAGAAGGGCTATAGATCAGGTGAAAGAAACTATAGATAACCGTATAAATGAGTTTGGTGTGGTTGAACCCTCTATCCAGAGAGCCGGTGCAGACAGGATCTTAATTCAGGTTCCTGGGGCAACTGAAAGTGATAGAGAAAGGATTATAAATATAATCAGGCGAGCCGCGGTTCTCGAGTTTAAAATCGTAAAGGACTCTGGTCCTACCCAAGAGACACTTTTAGCCAAATATAATGTTACAACACCCGAAGAACTTCTCTCACAGGCGCTTAGACTTCATCCAAATGATCCAAGCGATATTAAAAGTGAGAATGAAAAGTTCTTTATTACAGAAAGCGATGCCCAGGTCACGGGACAATATCTTTCAGATGCAAGACTCAGATTCGATGAGTATGGTAGACCAGCAGTTGGTTTTAGCTTCAGGGGTGAAGGAGCAAGCAAGTTTGGAAAGTTAACTGGGGATAACATAGGGAATAGGCTTGCTATTGTTCTTGACGGTACTATAAAATCTGCACCTGTCATTCAGGAAAGAATATCTTCTCAAGGAAGGATCACAGGGAATTTTACACTCGATGAAGCTAAGGATTTAGCTCTGGTGCTTCGTTCAGGTGCACTTCCGGTTCCTGTGGATGTCGAACAAGAGCAAACGGTAGGCCCCTCGCTTGGTAGTGATTCGATCGAAAAAGGCAAGCTTTCGATAATTGTGGGTGGAATTGCTGTAGTGCTCTTTATGATTGTTTTCTATAGACTTCAAGGAATGATTGCAAACATTGCCCTCGCTCTTAACATGCTCTTTATCATGGGGTTTCTCTCATCATTCGGGGTAACTCTTACACTTCCTGGAATTGCAGGTCTAGTTCTCACTATGGGAATGGCGGTAGACGGAAACATAATTATATTTGAAAGAATTAAAGAAGAGCTTCGGGTAGGCAAGTCTCCCTTTGCTGCAATTGATGCAGGATACGAGAGGTCTCTCTGGACAGTGCTTGATGCAAATATAACAACCCTTCTCACCGCTCTTATACTTTTTTGGTTTGGTACGGGTCCTATAAAGGGTTTTGCCGTAACATTATCAATCGGCATAGTTTCCACAATTTTCAGCAACGTTGTAGTTGCTCGTATAATTACTTATTTGATCTATGGTGAGAGAAAGGTTGAGGCTTTAAGTATTTAGGAATTGGGAATATCGTCAGGCGTTAGGTGGCTTACCCCTAACACCTTACTCCCTCACGACTCACACCTACGAATTAGGAGGTTTTAAAAACTTGGATTTAATCAAGCCTAATACTCACATTGACTTTGTAGAAAAGATGAAAAAAGCCTTTTTAATATCTTTGGGGTTAATCCTAATAGGAATTATTTCGCTAATTTACCATAAAGGGCCAAACTGGGGAGTAGAATTTGTTGGAGGTACAGAGGTTCACATCAAGTTTACAAAGGATATAAGATCGGATGAGATAAGAAGCACTTTAAGTTCTTCCGGCTACAGTGCCGAATCTGTCCAGCAGCTCGGACTACCGAAGGATAATGAATATCTTATAAGATTTTCCCCCAAGGTGGTTGCTTTTGAACAAATCCAAGATTTCCAAGGAAAGCTAGCAGGAATATTCAATAGTGTAGTTGGGGAGGGTGGAGCAAATATACTCAGGATTGATTACATAGGACCCAAGGTAGGAAAGGAGCTCATAGAGAAGGCAATAATATCAATTATACTGGGTTGGGTTGGAATACTTTTATATCTAATGATTAGGTTTAAATTTGAATTTGCCCTTGGTGCTGTTATCGCGCTCATTCATGATGTTCTTATAACACTTGGTGCAATCTCTATTACTGATAAGGAGTTTACACTCACAATTGTTGCAGCACTTCTTACAGTAATCGGATATTCAGTAAATGATACAATCATAATATTTGATAGAATTAGGGAGAACTTGAAGAAAGTAACAAAGATCAGTTTCAGGCAGCTTGTAAATGAAAGCGTGAATCAAACCCTTTCAAGAACAATATTAACCGTTATAACAGTATTTCTTGTTCTTTTAGCCCTATTTTTCTTAGGCGGTTCTGTAATACATGATTTTGCATTTGCCTTAATTGTTGGTGTCGTTACTGGAACTTATTCATCAATCTTTATTGCCGGTGCCTTTGTGATTTATTGGAGGTATAAGAGGGGAGTGCTTACTTAGAAAAGGGATTCAGATTAAAAAACTAATATTTTTCAAACAGCCTCGAGCATAATAGAAATTGACAAAAAAGCTAAAGATATTAAACTAAACGCCCTAAAAAGCGAAATCGCCGAATTTCTCATGTAGTATTTCATCCGCAGTGTGGATGAAATGGAAATAAAAAGTTGGGAAAGCGGGGGACCCGGGATTTAGGGGCGAATCATGAAAATTGCATGAAGGGTTATCTTTCCAACCCTAGCCCGTCAGCTAACCTCGTAGGCGTTAGGAAGGAATATGAAACATAACCCATACAATATTCCGATCTTTACACTGCAAATCCCAAGAAACTCTTTCCCCTTTAATGGATAAAAGACCTTTATGAAAGAACTTATCCTCTTAGGACTTAATCTATTTTTATTAATCCTATTTATCAAACTAATTCGAGCAAAGAATCTTCTTTCATATTTGAGTGGAGGCAGATGGTGGCTCACATGGATTTCTGTCGCGATTATCACGTTTATGGATGAGTTTACATCCATGTTCTATGCACCTAGTGAGGCTCACAGGTTTATCGGAAATAAGGCAATATTCTTTCTTATTTTAACCGCTATCTTCATTCACTACTCAACCACTCGAATGGTTGAGATTGCAGAAATACTTGAGAAAAATGGAATAAAGGGAGGCGGTGTTTACTCATTTTCATATCTTGTTCTAGGTCCTGTAGTCTCATTCATCGCGGTTGCTTCCATAATGGTTGATTACATACTCACTGCTTGTATCTCATCGGTTAGTGCTATAGCTAACGGAACGACCTTCATCACTCTCTCTCCATTGGGAGAATATCTACTCCCATTTGCTGTCATATGGTTTATAGCAGGACTCAATATACTCGGGATAAGAGAGAATGCCAGGTTTACATTTTCTGTTTTTGTAGTAGCTATCTTCATCATTTTTAACCTAATCACCCTTGGGTTTTTTCACTCCACACCCGAGAACGTAGGGGTGATAAAGCGTGGTTTTGACAATGTCTACGGAGACCTTACAGGAGGAAATATCTTTCATGCTATATATGCTCTGGCATTTGGTATGGGTAGTTGTGTTCTAGCTTATTCTGGAATTGAATCTGTTTTGCAAACAGCCGGGCTTGCAAAAAGCTGGCGTGATATTGGAAAGGCATATATATTTCTGGCTTTTACTGTTGGAATTATCACCCCTATTGTTTCGACACTCGCCCTTTCTTCCTCGTTTGATTTCCGTGCTCATGAGGGGGATCTGATTACTTATTATGCAGAAATTGTTGGTAATCCCGCTTTCAGCATTGTAGTAGGTTTTTTGGCTAGCTTAGCTCTTATGATGGCAGTAAACACGGCATTTGTTGCATCGAGTGAATTACTTGAGCGTGTTGCTCATCGCTACGGGTTTAAATGGCTAATTAAGACTAATTCTAAGGGGTCGCTTTACCGGATTCATCTATTTAATGCGGTTTTCTTCTCAATAATCCTCATCATTACAGGTGGTGCTCAGCGCATTCTTGCCGAAATGTATGCAATAGGGCTGCTTGCCAGCTTTTGTATAAACATGGGAAGCCTTCTCATATATAGATTCTTTAAAGGAACGCAAGAAATAAGAGATTACTACACTTCTCGTATCGGAACGCTTATTATATGGCTGGTTTTTCTCTCGTGCTTTATTTATCTTGCACTTCATAAACCATACGGAACAGGTCTCTGGGCGATCTCAGTGATTTTCTTCCTTATAGCCGGGCTACAGATTGCAAGAAAGAGAGCGCCTGAGATTAAAGAGATAGAGAGAACCGATTTCCCAATGGAGCTTATAACAAGGATTTCGGAGTGTGATGAAGAAACGATCCACATTTATTTTAAAAGACCAGGTGAAAAAAAAGAAGACCTTAGGAGGGATGCCTTTTTTATAACCTTTTTCTCTCCAAGGCAGGGAATCCCACCCAAGATGGGTGATAAATATTTCAGGTTTCCTGTATTTAAGACACAGGGCGTCTATTATTCTATACTTGCTATTCTCTATGCAATTAGAGCGGACCTTCCAGAGAAAAGGTTTGTGATTCACTTCGGATGGCCTACCTCATCTTGGATTGACAGATTGGCTGTTGGTCTATTTGTTTTTAATCTCATGAAGCTCCCAAAGCTTTTTCCAGAGTTTGAATTTGTAATTGAACATGGTTCAGTATGAAGCGGATGGATACCAAACATAACAATCTC
>JAHFBK010000031.1 GCA_023250035.1 Candidatus Dadabacteria bacterium | reverse complement strand
TCTTTTCATACCTCCCTTGAGAGGACAGCCCTGCCCCATTACGAGGTTGGCTGTCCTACCATTATTTTTACCTTAGCTTAAAGAATTAAAGACATATCATAGTTTTACTTGAATGCTATTAAAACCAAACTTTCTGATTTTTGATATTGCATGACGAACCCCGTTGCTGCGAGGAACGAGGTGACGAAGCGATTTTGGGATTTGCGGATTTAAAAACTTTTTATATTCAACAATTCGCATTCCGCAATCCGAAATCGGCAGTACGTTCCTAAATACAACTCTTTTTGAATGCACTAATTTTTGATAGAATTGGTATAAGAAGGGGCATGTAAAGCTGTGCTACTAGGAAGAGGAGGTTAAAAGCCATGTTTAGGAAAATCTATTTCCTTGCTTTAGCAGCGGTATTTGTGATACCTGTCATTAAAGCCGAAGGCGAAGAGAAACTCACGCTGTGGGAGGTGTATAATCAGCATATAAGACCAAAGAAGTTTGTAGACCTGACCCACGCTTTCTATCCAGGGATACCCCACTGGAAGGGATTCCCCGATGAAAAAAGGGAGACGCTCTTCTGGTATGAACCCGGGGTTGGCAAACTAGGAGCCGGCTTCTTTGCCGAATCTTTCCAGCATGTAGGTCAGTGGGGAACCCACGTTGATCCGCCGGCCCATTTCATTAAGGGCCTTAGAGCCGTTGATGAGATTGATCCGAAAGAAATGGTGATGCCATTAGTAATAATTGATGTGCATAAGAAGGTCGTGAAGAACCCAGACTATCAAATCACTATAGAAGACATTAAAGAATGGGAGAGAAGATACGGTTCCATCCCTCATGGATCATTTGTAGCGATGAGAACAGATTGGTCAAAAAGGTGGCCCAACCAAGATGCGATGCAGAATAAAGATAAAAATGGAATCTCTCACTATCCTGGATGGGGTATGGAAGTTCTAAAATATCTGTTTGAACAAAGGAAGGTCACTGCAATTGGGCATGAACCTACAGATACCGACCCCGGTGTTGCCACTAGCAAGGATGATTATTCTCTTGAAACCTATGTTCTCTCTACAAATCATTATCAGATAGAACTTATTACTAACCTAGATCAGGTGCCGGTGGCAGGAGCACTTGTAATTGTTAGCTTTCCAAAACCAAAAGGGGGTTCGGGTTTTCCTGCGAGGGTATTTGCGATCTTGCCGTGAGTACGTGATTGCGGATTGCGGAATTACTGCCACAGAGTGCACGGAGAACACAGAGTATTAACTTTTACAGTTAAAATCTCTCTCTTTTCTCTTTTTTCTCTGTGGCTTATTTTGTTCACTCAGCAATCCGAAATACCAAATCCGCAATTGATGTGCCTCCTTGTGCACCTTGAATTACAAGGCTAAAATACTAAGTATGAAATCGTTTGAGGATGCGATTAGTGAGCTTAAGGTTATTATTGAAAAACTTGAGAACGGTAATCTCTCATTAGAAGAATCGTTGACACTTTTTGAAAAGGGGACACAGCTCATAAACCTCTGTCATAAGAAACTTAACGAGGTTGAAAAAAGGATCGAGATTTTAGTGGAAAGTCCAAATGGAGCGGTTTTACAGAAGGAATTCGATATAGAAGAATAGTTTTATGAAACCAGGTATTCAACTTCATCTTTCAAACCTAAAAGAAATAATAGATAAGAAATTACTTGAGCTTCTTCCAAATTCTTCTGACTCATTAAGTAAGTTAGAGGAATCTATGCGTTATAGTATCTTGGCAGGTGGTAAAAGGTTAAGACCCATTCTTTGCATATCCGCCTCAGAAGCGGTAGGTGGGTCATTAGACAAGGCACTTCCAATAGCCTGTGCAATTGAGATGATACATACATATTCATTAATCCATGACGACCTTCCTTCAATGGATGACGATCTTCTAAGACGGGGGATACCAACAAATCACAGTGTGTTCGGAGAAGCATTGGCGATTCTTGCGGGCGATGCTTTATTAACAGATGCATTTTCATTAATTGTTAGGGAAGGGATTTCAAACGGAATATCTCCTACAGTAGTTGTTGAGATTATACGAGATATTTCGAAGGCCGCAGGCTCTCAAGGAATGGTAAGCGGCCAGGCCTTTGATCTTGCACTTGAGGGAAAGGAAGTTAGTGTTGAGTTTATTGAGAAGGTGCACTCCCTTAAAACTGGGGCTTTGATTGAGGCATCCGTTACATCCGGTGCAAGGGTGGGTGGAGCAAGTGAGGATCAACTTTCACAACTCGAGTGTTACGCAAAATATCTCGGACTCGCTTTCCAAATCATAGATGACGTTCTTGATATCGAGGGGGGGACTGAAATAGGAAAGAGCAGAGGAGCTGATGCTCGTAGGAACAAGGCAACTTACCCTGCATTAGTCGGGGTTGAAAGAGCAAGGAATGTGGCACTTGAGCTTACTGAGAAGGCTGTTCTTGCAATAAAAGATTTTGATGACAGGGCGGATCCTCTGAGGGATCTAGCCTTTTATCTTGGTGGAAGAAAGTATTAAAAATAAAGAAAGAATTGATTTGCTCTTGGTAAAAAAGGGTTTAGCACCCACCAGAACTCGTGCACGCACTCTTATCATGGCTGGAGTTGTTTTTGTTGACAGTACTCGAGTGGATAAAGCGGGAACAATTGTAAAAGAGGACGCAGAAATTTTAGTTAAAGATTCTACTCTAAGGTATGTAAGCCGTGGCGGAATCAAACTAGAAGCAGCCCTTGATGAATTCAAGGTTCACGTGCGGGATAAAGTTGCGCTAGATATTGGAGTTTCTACTGGGGGATTTACAGATTGCCTTCTTAAACACAGAGCAAAAAAGGTCTATGCTGTTGATGTTGGATATGGGCAATTAGATTGGAAGTTGAGGCAAGACCCGAAAGTTGTAGTTATGGAAAGAATTAATGCTAGGTACTTGAAACCAGAAGATATAGGTGAGTTAGTGGATGTTGCAACAATAGATGTTTCATTCATTTCTTTAACAAAGGTTATCCTACCTGTGTCGAAAATACTTAAACAAAAAGGGGTGCTTATAGCTTTGGTAAAACCGCAGTTTGAGGTAGGGAGGGGAAAGGTAGGAAAAGGCGGTATTGTAAGAGATGAAAGCAAACACAGGGAAGTGATTAACAAAATCACTAATTTTCTAGAAGAATTAAATTTTGATGTCGTGGGTGTAATTCCTTCTCCTATACTTGGCGCGGATGGAAATAAAGAATTTCTTGTGGGTGGGGTCTTCCATCCTCTCTTGGCATCATTTCCAACCAGTGAGTAGGATTTTAAATAAAAATTCATGATTAAAGGCTTGGCCCCAACTGACTAGGGAAAACCTTTATACACTTATCATATTATGCTGTAAAATCAGGCAATTTATACTAAGGTGAAAACTTATTAATCAAGAAACTATAATGTTTGGGACTAATTATTTTTCAGTTAAGTCAATGTGCATGCCTGACCCTAAGTTTCCCAAAGTACCAAAAGCAACATCAACTTCAGTATCACTGGGGGAGGGATTGATTCATTCCCGTTATATCCGTATTTATCCCTTACCTCATTGTATATAAAATCAAAATCTATTAGCTCTCTTATCTTTCTCAGCGGATGGTTCTTACGTATCCTCTTATCTATATTGACCCCAATATAGAATAATTTACTTTGTGGTGGGTCTTGATAACTCATCATGGCTGGGATTATTTGTCCTCCTTCAGGTTTTCTCCCATTATAGCACTCCTGGGCTTTCTTGTCTCAAGTTTTTTTATTACAAGAGGATTTGGGCAACAGCCTGTTAACCTTATACCGATTACGATTGTTTCAAGTCTACAATTGACAATACTTTTGAATTATTTTCATTTCTTCCCTCATCACGAACTTCATCTTTCTTGTCCTTTTCTTTCCTGTCGTTAAGTAGGTCAATTGTCTGGGAATCAAAGGGAATCAAAGGCAACCCTTTAGGGGTATTTATGGTGCTGGACTTTATGTAAATGCCCAGGGTTGCAAGAACCGTATTTGCCGACTTACCACACCATATCACCCAACTTGGAATTCGGGGGTAGGTCTTTTTTACTGATAATGATAGGAATCTAAATACGATCGGCTTAAAGGGAACTGCAAAATGAAGGGTTGCGTCCCCTTTGATCTTTTTTTTCTTTGATTAAATCTGTTTCAGATTCTGACTTAATTAGGCTTTTCCCTTACTTCTGTATGGAATAATTATCTACGTTAAAGCGCTTTCTATAATGTCAAGATCTTAAGGTTATTTAATAAAAACTTACCAGATTTCTCTCACTTTACTTGATCCAAATTTCGGGGAGAAGACCAGAGAAGACCAGAGAAAACCTTATGTAAAGTTTGATTTGACTATAAAGGGCTGAACTGCTATAGTTTTTTTTAAACGTATTGGGGTTACTAGTTTAAAAGTCCTAATGAGTTTAGAAAGCGAACAACTATGGGTATTATAATTTAGAATAAAATAAGGTGGAGGGAGTATGTTTAGCAAGATCCCACTCATGTTCAAGTCCGGCGGATTCAGTCTTCTCATTGCTTGTCTGGTTGGTTGTGGTGGGAACGCTCCTCCGGGCAATGCAAGTACTAATGCAAGTACTACTGATGTTAGCGTTTCTGGCAATTCTTTCACCCTCAATGGTGCTACGTGGATCCCGAAAGCTTTCAATATTGCGGGTTTCGTTTCCACGCCCGCCTATTTGAGCCAACTTTCTTCTCAAGCTAAGTATCATGGATACATCGCGGATACCATGTGCGGTCCAGAGCTCTTCACCGCCATCAAGCGCTGGGGAGCGGACACGGTGCGCATTTTTGTGAGCCAATACTATCTAAATCCAGTATCAGTAAATGACCAATTCTATGATGCTAACTACTTCAACGATGTCGTTTCAATAATTTCCCAGGCCCGAGACAATGACCTAGTCGTTGTAATAGCGATGCAAGACGAGGAAGAGAGTGGTGGCCCGCGGTTCCATGGTCTGCCGACCACGGAAACCCTGGAAAATTGGCTTGCGTTGAACGAGGTCTTTGGTGGCGATCAAGGCGTGATGTACGAGCTCTACAATGAGCCTACGCAAGGCGATCCTAAGATACCGCCCTCCCTTGAAGATTGGATGCTGTGGCTCAATGGCGGAACCGCGTACTACCCACCTGATAATAAAGACCCATTCACAGCTATAGGCATGCAGACAATAATCAACGCGCTACGGTCTGCCGGGTCGACCAATACCTTCGTGCTCGATGGTCTCGCGCTTGCAACAACGCTCAACGGACTCAACGCACTTCCGACGCCCGTGACCGACCCGCTCAACCGTGTAGGCTATGGCATTCATCAATATCTCCAGCAGGGAACTGTAACCCAATCGGACTGGGACTCGAATTTCGGCCAATTTAGCGGAACGCTGCCGATCTTTGTCGATGAATGGTTTGCTTGTGCGAACACCAAGCCTGGACTATTGGGACTGGATAGTTATCAACTTGCCGTTGATTTTCTGAATTATCTTCAAACAAAGCGTATTGGCGTTGGCGGGTGGGCAATCGACGTGGCTGGCTATATGGTGAATGATGTGCCCGAACCCGGAAACTGCAGTGCAGGGTGGCAGCAGCCTTCGTACTACGCAGGGTTTGACCCCTTGACGATGCCAATTGGTGACGCTGGGATACTCATTATTAATGATTTCCTCTCGGGCTACAACCGCATGTTGGTGCCCGCAGATGGAACGACACTCTACCAACAGCCACCCCCAACATATCCGGCCATCCCTTGCTCAACCTAAATAAGGCGCTCGACTCCCCAGTGCTGGCACAATTACAGGGAGCCTGCGTGCTTGGGCTGGTCGCCACGGACCAAATCAAAGGGGACGTGATAATATGAGAGGTGACTCCTCGTAATCTGTTAGACTTGGATTAAAGGCAAAAAAACTTAATCCAAAACAGAAGGAGGAATCACCATGAACTATGTAGGAGTTGATCTTCATCAGAAAACATCTTGGTTCTACGTAGTTGATTCTTGTGGTAATAAACTAGACAGTAGAAATGAAGAAAATAGGGGTCTGGTCTCAACATTTGACATAAGCTTACCAAGTTTCATTCCACTACCTGCTGATTTGAAGACTGATGCGTGGTTCATGATAAATCTTGCATCCTGTATCCTGCAATTACAGAAAGAAGCCAGGGAACAGAGAAAGGGTTTATGGAAGCGGCAATGAATTATAGAAGAGTATTTCTCTATTCAGATATTTTATTTTGATTTTAAAAATGGATTTAATTCCTGAAGTTCATTCCACGCCCTTTGAAATTCCTCCATATCTTTTTGGGCTTTTGCCATTGAATTCATAGCTTTGGTACCTTTCTCAACCACCTCGTAAAACTTAATACTTAATTCCATAGGAAGATTCATAATTTTAAACAATTCTTCAAACGGATTTCCCATAAGATGCTCCTTTTTAAGATTTTTAAGATGGAATTTATAAATAATAACAATTTTAAATTACTCTAAAAATAGGGGAATAGCCATTTTTACTATGTTCTGATTCTTAGTTAATAGTATACCTTGATAAAAGATTGCGACCTCTATTTACTTTGTTAATAAAGGAAAAAGGGGGACAACAGGTCTCAGCATTCAACAAAAGTATCAGCAAATAGACAAAAAAAGGTTGACATTAATAGAATTATTTTTTCTGATTTCTCCAATCTGAAAGAAATCGTTCAAGCCCTACGTCTGTTAGAGGATGTTTAACAAGTTGCTTAAATACTTTATGAGGCATTGTGGCGATGTGAGCTCCAGCTCTTGCGGCCTCGACTACATGAATCGGATGGCGAATGCTTGCGACCAGAACTTGGGTGGGGTAGCCATAATTTTTATAAATTCCAAGAATGTCTCTTACTATGTCCATTCCTATATTTGAGACATCGTCAAGCCTTCCAACAAATGGGCTTACATAAGCCGCTCCGGCTTTTGCTGCGAGTAGCGCCTGAGAGGGTGAAAAGACTAAGGTGACATTAACTTTAATCCCTTCTTCAGATACCTTTTTCGTTGCTCTAATGCCATCTTCAGTTAGAGGCATTTTTACTACCACATGAGGGTGAATCCGAGCGAGCTCCCTTGCTTCTTCAAGCATTCTTTCTATGTCTGTGCTTATTACTTCTGCACTTACAGGGCCTTTTACAATCTCGCAGATCTCTCTTATAAGTTCCTTGAATCCTTTCTGCTCACCCTCTTTCGCGACAAGTGTTGGATTTGTTGTAACTCCATCCAGGACTCCAAGACTAGCAGCGTCTCTTATTTCATCTAAATTACCAGTATCAAGAAAGAATTTCATTGATAAAGCACCTTTTCTTAGCTTGAACTATACCATGATTTAGTAGGTGAGTGAAGACGGGGAGGTTTAAGATTATTTGCTTGTCAGAGCGAGGGTCGAAGTGACGATGCAATAACTTAGAGATTCCTCACTGCTCCTTCGCCTTTGCTCAGGACAGAGTTCGGAATGACAGATAGTAGGGGCCTCTTGCACCAACACCATTGTCTGGGCAACCCAAGGGTTGTCCAGTATTGCCATTACGATATGTATTTGACAAATCCTCAATTACCGGAAAACTATTTCCCTAATTTAATATCGAGGGGTAGTTAATGGCTAAAAGAATCCGCTCGGCTGTAAAGAAGCACCGTCAGAGTTTAAAAAGAAGGCTTAGAAATGTGCACATGCTTTCTCTTCTAAAAACCCTTGTAAAGGGGGTTAATAGCGCTATTGATGCGAAGGATCTAACAAAATCACTTGAAGCCTTAAAGATAGCCGAAGTAACATTTAAAAAGGTTGCCTCAAAAGGGATGATTCATAAACGAACTGCTTCAAGGAATGTCTCGAGGCTTTCAAAGAAGGTTTATGAGTTATCTAAGAAGATGACACAACCCAAAACTTAAGAGTACCTGCTAAAACAAGCTACAAAGTTCCAAAACGAGTTTTGTGAGAGTAAGATTTTTTGGAATATGAGCTGTCTTTAACATTCTATCACCTAAATAAAGAATACTACTGATTCGCTTAATATCTTCGTAGGAAAAATTCCTTGCCTCTTGCCGTATGTAATAGAATGCTTTCGACGAAGTTCTAAGTTGCTTTATGATCACATCCTGTGGCATATTTTTATCAATAAGCTCTTTCGCTCTCCAAATTGATCTAAATCGCCAACTAATTTTATTTAAAATAACAAGTGGTTCCTCTTTTGTCGCTTCGAGATCTAAAAGAGCGTTCAGTGCCTTTTTCTTATTCTTTTCAGCAATTGCATTTACAAGTTGAAATACATCTTTGAATTGCTCCTTTTCAGTAAGCCTTTCAACATTTTCGGCAGAGATTTTATTTTTATTACCCACAAAAAGAGCGAGTTTCTCCAGTTCTCTGTGAATATCTTGTAAGTTCTCCCCGACTAATGAGATTAGGGTTTCAGATGCCTCTTTTGTAATTTCGCATCCAAGTTTTTTTGCCTCTAGTGTTATTTGTTGATAAATTTCTTTTGTATCTAAAATAAAATCAACATAAAGAACACTCTTTTTATTTTCTAAAGTGAGATCTTTCTCTTCTTCAACTATTAGAATAAGACAGGTAGATGGAGAAGGAGAAGATATATATGAATCTATTGATTTAATTTCGTTTTCGGGAAGTCTATCTGCGTTCTTTACTACAACTAGTCTCATTCGAGAAAGCATTGGATAAGTTTTGGCAGATATAATAATCTCTCTAGCCGAGTTTGAGTCGCCGTAAAAAAGCGAAAAGTTAAAATCTGAAGAAGCCCCGACTGTGATTTTCTTTAACTCTGATATCGCTTCATCCATCAGATATGCTTGGTCACCAGAAAAGATGTATACCGGACTAATTTCGTTCCTTGAGAACCTTTTATAAAGTTCTGTGTAGTTGATTTTATATGAGCGGGGTTTTTTCATATTATTTCTAAAGATTATATTTAAATTTTAGTGTAACGTAAAACAATCTATAGTATTTGGATAAATATATTTACTTGAGAAAAGTTTGGAGTTAGTTATCAAAGCGAGTTATACTCAATGAAGTTATGGCTCTAGTTTCAGACAATCTTGTTGATTGGATGTACTTAGATCAGGTTGATTACTCTGAGTGTCTTTCTCTCCAAAGGGAGCTTCAGGAAAGGGTTAGTTTAAACAATCAATCTAAAGGTTTTCTTCTTCTTGTTCAGCATAATCCAGTTATTACGATTGGAAGATTTGGAAAAGCAAATAATATCTTAATCCCTGAAGATGAAATGAGGAGGCGCGGAATCGAGACTTGGAAGATCGAGCGTGGCGGAGATGTTACATATCACGGTCCTGGTCAGCTTGTTGGTTACCCAATAATCAACCTTAAGCACTTTATGCTAGGTGTTAAATCCTATGTCCAACTGCTTGAAGAAGCCCTCATTAATGTGCTCAACAAGTTTGGTATAGAAGTGGGAAGAATTAAAGAGCACCCAGGGGTGTGGGTTGGTAAAGAAAAGGTTGCAGCAATAGGTGTATATGTTAAGGACTCAACTACTATGCACGGGTTTGCATTAAATGTGAACACAGACCTCGATTATTTTTCTCTGATAGTTCCTTGTGGTATCTCAAATATGGGTGTGACATCAATGAAACAGATTCTAGGTGAAGATATCCCGCTTAGGCAAGTAGCGGCGATTTTCGCTAGAGAATTTGGAGCAGTATTTGGAACAAATATGAGAAGGCACAAGTTCTTAGAGTAATTCTCTTTGTCTTGATACAGAATCACGAATTTCGCCCATGGATTTAAAGAGCATCAAAAAAGTATTTTATCTCAAACGAGGCTGACTCTGGTGAATCAGAGCCATGAACTATGTTTCTTTCTATATTTAAAGCAAAATCTTTTCTAATTGTTCCTATTGCTGCTTTTGCTGGGTCGGTAGCACCCATGATATCACGAACCTTGGAAATAGCATCCTGACCCTCGAGTACCATTACAACGCACGGACCCGAGGACATGAATTCAGTAAGGCTACTAAAAAATGGTTTACCTTCATGAACTGCATAAAACCCTTCAGCCTCCGCTTTTGAGAGTTTTACCATTTTAAGACCAATTATTTTAAGTCCGTTTTTTTCGAATCTTCCTATTACTTCGCCGATGAGATTTTTTGCTACTCCGTCAGGCTTTACGATTGAGAGAGTTCTTTCCAACTTTTGAACCTCCATATGTTTAATAATTGGTGTTTTATTTTTCGTGGGAGTTAGTGATTTGTCAACTGTTTTAAATTGTTTTCTCATAATCCTAATATGATTATTTGGTTCTGAAAAAGACAGAACGTTAATAGCAGATTCTCACATTATATCTGGTTGACAAGACAGGGCATATTAATTATAATTGAGAAAGTTTCTCAATTATATAAAACTCAAATGAACTCAAAAAAGAATTCGGTTATTAACAGCACATTTGATTTCAAATATCTATCTAAACCCTCTCCTCATGTGGTAGCAGGACCAGATGCTAACTCTATTGGTCGTGCCTCTAAGGAAATAAAGACAATTTTTCGAAGGGGCAGGCTTAAATGCACGCCGCAACGTCTTGCAGTGTTAGACATCCTGCAAAAAAGCATGAAGCATTTATCAATAACCGAGGTTTATAAAGGCGTAAAGAAAATACTTCCGAGAACAGGGCTTGCCACGATTTACCGAGCCTTAGAGGCACTTGAAAAATTGGGTTTAGTAGTAAGGGTGCATCTTGAGGATAGTTGCCAAAGCTATGTGGTTGCCCCAAGTGGTCACCAGCATCCGATAGTATGTTTGGAGTGCAATCGGGTAGTAGATTTTGCCGAGTGTCCTATTGAAGATATATCGAGAGGATTATCCAGAAAGACTGGATTCATGATACAACAACATTTCTTACAACTCTTCGGAAGATGTCGTGAATGCCGGACACTATAGGTGGAGGAACTTTACAGAGGGAAGAATAAATGTCTCATATTCATATTCCTGATGGTGTACTTCCTATCTGGCTTGTTGTTATTGGTTGGATAGCTACTGCCGTGATCCTTTATCTTTGTATAAGAAGAGTGCGGAATGTTCAACTAGGACGAAAGATTCCTCTTATTGGTATTGTTTCAGCAATTATGATAGTTGGTATGACGCTTGAAATTGTTCCAATTGCTTACCATATAAACATGAGTGTAATTGCGGGGATAGTTCTAGGTCCTGCTCTGGGGTTTATATCCGTTTTTATTGTAGATTTAATGATCGCAATGTTTGGTCATGGAGGGTTTACTGTTGTGGGACTTAATACTCTAGTCGTTGGAACTGAAGCTGTAATAGGTTTTTACTTGTTTCATGCTCTCTTGGGTCTTTTAAGTAGTAGTAAGACATCCGCTGGCCTATCTGCAGCTCTGGCCACTATGCTTAGCCTTATTATCAGCACATCTCTTATGATAGGTATTGTTTATGTATCTCAAGTCAATCCACAGAAAATATTGCATGTTGATAAAGAAAGCTTTATTGGAAAAGTATTCTCTCTTGGACCACACAGAGAAAACGAAAAACATGAAATGCAAGATAAGAAGATTGATATTGAAACTTTTGCTAAGACGGTTTTATTTTTCGGGGTGTTTGGATGGATATTAGAGGCAGTGATTACAGGTTTTGTCATAAGATATGTCTCGCGCGTTAGACCTGACCTGATTCTATCGGAGGTAACTTAGGAGGGTTTTCGTGGATATAGGAATAATTGACTATTTTGCAAATAGTGGAAAAAGTCTTCTCCACCGAGCTTCGCCACTTTATAAGATAATCTCCACTGTGTTTGTCCTTTCATCCATTGTGATCACAAACGATCTTATAGTTCTTCTTAGCATATATTTAATGCTTGCTTCTTTGGTAATCTTAACCAGACTTCCATTTCTAAAAATCATTTCTATAGCCGCTTATCCTGCTATATTTGCAGTGCTCTTTGCAATAAGTAGCTGGAATGAGGATTGGATAATACCCGCTACCATTATTCTTAAAGCTCTTTGCGCTGCTCTCGCTATGGTGATTTTAATCGTAACGACACCCTATCCAAGCGTCTTTTCTTCCATAAGTCCTTTCCTGCCTAGAGTCATATTGGAGGGATTATATCTGACCTACCGTTCTCTATTCATACTTCTTGAGCTTATGGGAAATCTTCTACGGGCCTTGAGAATAAGAGGAGGACTCAGTCCAAAGAGGTATATAAAAAACATATCAAACTTTACCTCTGGAATAGGCCTTCTTCTGATTCGAGGTTTTGACTTAAGTGAAAGACTTTACGGGGTGATGCAGGTAAGGGGATACAGCGGAAAGATAGCGGAAGAGGAGGGAAAGAGAAAATTAGGTCAAGAAGATATTTTTCCGATTGCATTTGGCCTTTTCATTCTTAGTGTTTCACTTGGAGCGAGATTAGAAGACGATTTTAAACTTTACGGTATTTATTTGCTCAACCTTTCTATCGTATTTGTTTGTTGCTCGGCTTATTATGTTTATTTTCACAACACCACTCGAGGTGTATTTTGGAAGAGATAGTAAGAGTAAGTAACTTGAGATTTATATATCCTGACGGGACAAAACTCCATTTTCATGGACTTGACTTTGTAGTGCACCAAGGGGAGAGAGTTGTAATTTTGGGGCCAAATGGAAGTGGTAAATCAACGCTTCTTTTTCATCTGCTTGGTCTTTTCATGGCATCGGAGGGAATGATAAATGTCTTTGGAGTTGATTCATCAAAGGATTATATAAAGATAAGAGAGCGAATCGGGGTGCTTCTTCAAAACGTTGAAAATCAGATAATCGCTCCTACTGTATGGGACGATATTTCATTCTCCCCTCGTAATTATGGCTACAAGAAGGAGGATGTTAAAAGGCTAGTGGAAGACGTTATAGAAAAACTCGATATCTCGCATCTTAGAGATAAGGTCCCACATTACCTAAGCGGCGGTGAGAAAACAAAAGTGGGATTGGCAGGCGCGCTAGTTACAAAACCAGAGTTACTTATACTAGATGAACCCTTTGAAGGTTTGGACCCTACATGCAGGATGGATCTTATCGGTCTTCTTAACCGTGTAAGTCGTGAAAACGAAACCGCTCTTATTATATCTACTCACGATATTGATACAGTTCCCTTAATAGCTGATACGGTCTATCTTATGGCTATGGGAGGAGAAATTGTAGGACGTGGGTCGCCGAAAGAGATTTTTACTCAGCTTGAGCTTCTTTCGAAATGCCACATAGCGCCTCCAGTACTTGGTGCGCTTTTCTTCGAATTAAGAAAGTACGGTATTAATCTTGACGTTTCTTTAACAGTTGAGGAGGCTGCTTGCATTATTGCCAATCAATTTGTATATTTTAGCAAGGAAAAGTCGGGTGTAGGATGAATCTACAAGAAAAGAAAGGACTTAATATCTCAAAGTTAGTCATTCTGAGCCTAGTTGTATTTTTTATCTTTTCTTCAAGCATCCATAATCATGCCTTTTACCTTGGCAACTCCTCTTTTGATAAGGTTTCTAAATCGGAATCAACGTACCCAAATCACTCCAAAGAGTTTTGTTCGGCATGTCGTCTTAATGGAAACTTTAAACCGAATGTTGTAAATAATACTCTCGATTTTGGTTTTTTTGGAATTCTGATAACCCTTTTAAGTTCTGATGTTTTAATCCCATCTTCATTTTTAGCTTCAAATAAATCCTCTCGTTCACCTCCAATCATTTGAGTAGCCAGATCTCATTGCAAGGGATGAAGTCGTTAGACTAAGCTAACGACGGGATCGCGAAGCAATCTTAAAAGCAATCGAGAGATCGCTTCGCTAACGCTCGCAATGACAGTTATAGAAGATTATAAATAGCTGCTACTAACTTAGGAGGTGAACTATGAAAATGCAGGAATCAGCCGGGCATCACGGCATAACTAATATAAATAGGCGTTTTATCATATTCGTTTTTGCTTTCTTGTTATTTTCTCCGGATGTACACACGGAGGTTTGGGGTGATGAGAAGGATGATATAAAAAAGCAAATGCAAGAACTCCGCCAACAGATGGAAAGTATGCAGAAGAAATTGGAGGAGCTTGAAGAGAAAAATAGAATACTAGAAGAAGAGACAAAAAAACAAAAAGAAGGAAAGGAAATAGAAAAAGCAATAAGTGAAGCGGCTCCTCCACCTCCACCTGGAGGAGGTCTTCGAGGGCTTGTCCAGAGCCTTAATCCAGACATAAGTGTTATTGGAACATTTGCCGCAGCGTATTTTACTACAGATAATCCAATTTCGCACGCAGAAAATGATCCTCAGAATACCGGGATTAACCTCCAGGAAATCGAGGTTGGATTTCAAGCTGCCGTAGACCCGTATTTCAGGCTCGATAGCTTTTTCTCATTTCTTAGGAATGAGGTAGAGGTGGAAGAACTCTATGCCACTACTCTGTCTCTTCCTTTAAATACACAAATTAGAACTGGTATAATGAGAAGTAAATTTGGCAGGATTAATCTACAGCATAGAGAGGTTCAGGACTTTGTAACACTTCCTCTTCCTGTCACATCTTTTCTGGCAGAACATCTAAACCCTACGGGGGTGGAGTTTAATTTTCTTCTCCCGCTTCCCTGGTTCTCGGAACTAAGCGCTTCCGTTAATAGCTCTAATGGGTTGGAAACCCCTACTTTTGCCCCTTCTCCGGATGCAAACAATTTAGGCTTGCTTCTCTATATAGCCCATCTTTCAAACTTCTTTGAGCTCTCAGATGCCTTGTCTCTAAGTCTAGGTGGCTCTTTCGCAACGGGTTCCAACGGTACGAGCAGTACCAACCGCTCAAACCTTTATGGTGCGGATTTATTTCTCAAGTATAGACCACTTAAATATAGTTCTTCTTATCAGGAGGTTTGGCTACAGTCTGAATTTATGTATAGGCAAGCTGAAACACCCGAGCCTGAGGGGAACTTTAACGATTGGGGAGGTTATGTACAGGCGATCTATCGGTTTGCAAAGAGGTGGAATACCGGAGTCAGATTTGATTTTGTAAATACTAACAACAATAGCTTTGTTCCCCCCCCGGGAGAAGAGGGACTTTTCCCCGCAAGGAAGGAACTCAATTATGCCGCCATGCTTACATTCAATCCGAGTGAGTTCTCAAGGATAAGACTCCAGTATGAGTTTGACGACCCTAGCTTCAGGAGTAATTACTCCGCTGTTTTCCTTCAGTTTGAATATTCAATCGGTGCTCATGGAGCTCACCCGTTTTAAAAAATTTCAAAAAGGAGGTAAGTCTAATGAAGCTGCATAAAATTTTTCAATCTATAGCGTTATCTATTTGCTTTGCTTTCCTCGCAATGACATTCTTACTAATTTCTACCGAGGATGTGTCAGCAAAAGTAAGGGTAGTTGGTTCCATTCCCGACTTTGCAGCGATAGCACAGGAGATTGGAGGAGATAAGGTTGAAGTGGCAAGCCTTTCAAAAGGTTACCAGGACCCTCACTTTGTGGATGCAAAGCCAAGCTTAATTCTCGTTCTAAACAAAGCTGACTTGTTGCTTTACGCCGGTTTGGAATTGGAAATAGGGTGGCTCCCCCCGCTTATTACTGGGGCAAGAAACTCTAAGATACTTCGCGGCAATATAGGCAACTTGGATTGTTCTACACTGATTCCAAGACTTCTTGAAGTCCCCATTACAAAAGTAGATCGAAGCCTGGGGGACATCCATCCGGGTGGAAACCCTCACTATTGGCTTGATCCAAGAAATGGAATTGCGATTGCAAAGGGGATTGCAGAGAGGCTAAAGGAAATAGACCCTGAAAATGCTTCTTACTATGATGAACGTTTAGGGGATTTTGTGAGGCGTCTCAGCGCAAAGATCAAGGAATGGGACGAAAAACTTGCCCCTTACAAAGGGACTCAAATCATTACCTATCATAAAAGCTGGGTTTATTTCTCTGATTGGGCTGGGTTTGAAGAGGTAGGATTTGTAGAGCCAAAGCCTGGGATTCCGCCTTCGCCCTCTTATGTGGCAGACCTAATTAGGAAAATACAGCAAATGAATGTAAAGCTTGTTATAGAAGAGTCTTTCTATTCTCAAAAGGCACCAGATCTCATCGCCCAAAAAGCAGGAGCCTCTCTTCTTGTTCTACCCTCAGAAGTGGGTGGGCGTGATGGGATAAATACATACTCTGAACTTTTTGATGCGATTGTTGGTGAAATCACATCTAAGTTGGCAAATCATGGAAAAGGCTAGAGCGGACTTTGCAGAAGGGCAGGTGAGATAAGTCCCTCTGCATATCATACATCAAAAGGGAGATAAAAAAAATGGATTCATCTTTTCTAATAAAATTGGAAGACGTTGTAATCGGATACGATAAAAGAGGATTGTTAGACTCTATAGACCTTTCCATTCAAAATGGGCAGTTTTGGGGGATAGTCGGTCCAAATGGAGGGGGAAAAACTACATTATTGAAAACTATTTTGGGACTTATCCCGCCTGTGAAGGGAAAAGTACAATACGGTAAAAACCATCCTTTGATATTTGGATACGTTCCTCAACGCGAAAACTTTGATCATATATTTCCTATCTCAGTTGCAGAGTTTGTGGCTATGGGAAGGTACATACGAATACCCGTTGGCAGAGGTATTAAAAAAGAGGATTGGAAGGTTATAACTGAGTGTCTTGAGAAGGTCGAAATTCCTGACTTAAGGAATCGTCCATTTAGGTCGCTCTCAGGAGGTGAAAAGCAGCGTACACTTCTTGCCCATTCCCTTGCCGGGGAACCCGATATATTGATCCTTGATGAGCCCACGGCCTCAATGGATATTAAGGGGGAGACTGCTATTATGGAATTGATAGGAAAAATAAAAGAGAGAGATAACCTTACGGTTCTTATGGTGAGTCATTTTTTAAACATAGTTGCTAAGTTTGCCGACCATGTGGTCATGATTGATAAAGATGATGAGTTTTTCTCTTCAGGGACTATAGAGGAAGTTTTCAGTGGCGAAACTTTAAGCAGGGTTTTTGGACTGAATGTAACTGTAGAGCAAGTTACGGATAAGATACGAATACACGCAGGAGCTAGAGGAAGTGATAAAAAAACCTAGACTTAATAAGGTCTAAGTTTAAGCAATAATCTGGAGGTAATGTTGGATACTTCTTCATTTGGAGAGTTTATAAGAAGCTACTTTCTCTGGCGTGATCCTATGATTGTTGGAGCTGTATCAGGGGCCATATGCGGGTTTCTCGGAGTTTATGTGGTGCTACGTCGGATTGTTTTTGTAGGTGCGATGCTCTCTCAGGTCTCAAGTTTTGGTGTGGCTCTTGCCTTCTATCTTCAGGGGTTTTCTGCTTTAAGTTTATTTCAATCTTTGATAGATCCCTTTGCCTTATCCTTGGTTATGACAGGGGCTGCTGCCCTTTTTTTTGCTCTGAACAGGGTTTTTTTTCGTATAAGCCAAGAGGGAGTAATAGGGTTCGGGTATTTACTTGCTTCTGGAATTGTAGTCATTATAGCTGACCGAATCACACACGAAGCTCATGACATCGCTGACATTCTTTTCGGAAGTGCTGTAGTTGTAGATCCGAAAGAGGTTTATATAGTGCCAGCTGTAGCAATTGTTGCTATTCTCATTCACTGGATATTTTTTAAGGATTTTATCTTTGTCTCTTTCGACCCTGAGACGGCACGGTTATTTAAGTATCCAGTAAGAATACTTAATACAGTTTTATTGCTCACCGTTGGGGTTGTGATAGCAGTCACAACACGAGCTCTTGGGGCGCTACCTGTCTTTGCTTTGGCTGTTCTTCCTCCCCTTACAGCGCTTTTTTTAACTGAGAGGTTGACCTTGGTTTTTATATTTTCGATTATGATTGGTATCTTATCTGCAGTGTTTGGTTATTTTTTCTCTTTTGTCCTATCTCTTCCAACTGGTGCGTCCATTACAACCTGTGCATCCTTGTTTTTTCTTTTAGGAACGGGTTGGCAGGGGATTAGGCGTTTGGTCTAGGTCTAAATATCGAATAGAGAGAAATTATACTAATGAATAAGCAAAGTTAACAAAACCCAGTTTGGTAATTCATGATTAAAATCTGGATATCTATCCCGCTAGTACTTGCTTCTGTCTTTGGTTCTCTTCTTTTAACAGGATGTAGCACTTATGAAGAAGTAAAAGAGAATCTTAAGTTTCTTCATCCAGATTATGTTAAATGTAGTGTAGCCCAAGTTATTGATGGTGATACGTTTGATTGTCAACTTTCAGATGTGAATATAGAAAAGGTTAGGTTGATTGGCATCGGAATACCAGAATCTATTGGAGACAGTGCTAAGGACTTTTCCAAGTCCTATCTTAGAAGGGGAACCCCGGTAAGACTTGAACCTGATGTACGGTCTAGAGATAGCGATGGACGCATTCTTGCGTATGTTTATCTACCTGGTGGGAAAATGCTTAATGCTTTGCTAATTCAGGAAGGATATGCTCAGGTTATAATAAATCCACCTAACATAAAGTATAAAGATTTGTTTTTAAAGTTAGAGACAGAAGCTAGAGAGCAACTTAAAGGGTTGTGGAAAAGCAAGTAGTAGGAATAGAAACCTATGCTGGACAGGAACGTCCCGTCTTCGTTGTTAGATGTGGAAGGTCTGAGAATCTTTAAAAAATCGGTATTCATAGCTTTGGCAATTTCTAAATTGTAAAATTACAAGCGACAACTACTCCTTTTAAAAGATTATTACTTAATATATATTAACTTTAATATCTTGAAAGGTGAGATAGATGGGGAATAAAATCAACGAAGAAATTCTAGAACAGAAACTCGAAGAGTTTGAAAAATCGAAATCATGGAGTCCTAGGGTCATTTCAAAACTGGAGGGTTTAATTCGTTCTGGAGATGACTTATCTCTTTTCAGGATAAATCCTTTGAAATTCGGAAGTGAAAAAAATATCTCGGATCAAGAGGTTATTGACCTATTTCTTTATGGTACCAAGTGTGGGATTTTCAAAATGAACTGGGAACTTTTATGCGCAGGATGTGGAGATGTGGTTGAAAGTTTTAGTACGCTGAGAAATCTTGATTCCAACTATCATTGTGACTTATGCCAGAAGGATTTTGAAGCGGCACTGGATGATTATATTGAGATCAGCTTTACTGTTTCTCCTTCAGTTAGGGAGATAATCTTTCATAAACCAGAAACCCTTTCAATTGAGGATTATTTTTTTAAATACGTATTTAGTCAAGGTGCTATATTTCCAGACAGAACAAAATTTGTTGATTTGGTAAAGAAATCTGTAAAAATACTCACTTATCTAGAACCGGGATCAAAGA
>JAHFBK010000129.1 GCA_023250035.1 Candidatus Dadabacteria bacterium | reverse complement strand
TCTTTGACTATATCTCCATTGTCCTTGCGAAAATCGCTGATAGTCCTGAAATCCGGTGTTGCCTTCTCGGATAAATACATGTATACGATATCCTCTCTCGCATTCTTGGCCAGCCTCCTTGCTGTAGGGCTCTTCATTTGAGAGTTTTTGCAAAAGAGCCTTTGTTAAAAAGTACGATTGTGTTATTTTAAATTGCTTTAAAAACACTTGACTTACTTTTTGAGCTTTTTTTCTAGCATCTTGAAAATAAGATTACAAATATTGAATGTGGTAATATAATTTAGAGTTTTAGATACATAACGTATCTCGAATAAACAGGATTGGTTCTAAGATGAAGGCAATATGAGAGGTGAAAGTGATTATGTTAGAGCGATTTAGAAAAGTATTTAATAAAAACTTTGAACCCCTAAGTTATGAAGAAAAGTTAGACCAGGAAAGGAAATTAGAGATAGCAACCTGCGTAATTTTGCTCGAAGCGGCAACAGGAGACTCTAAACTCTCAAAAGAAGAATTACAAAAGATTATTGAGTTATTAAAGGAGAAATTTCAGTTAACGGATTCCTCCGTAAATGAACTGATTGAGACCTCAAAGACAGAACGTGAGGGCTCTAGGGGAGTTTGGTCTTACACCCACCTGATTAATGAAGACTTCACCATAGAAGAGAAATATGAGTTAATGGAGATGATCTGGAAGGTAATTTATTCAGATAAATCGCTTGATGAGTTTGAGAATTATATAGCCCACGAATTACTCAATCTTCTGAACCTTGATCACAATAAGTTCATTGAGCTTAAACTTAAGGTGAAGAATAGCATTTAGATATAGCTACTTGATAATTCCTAGTAGCTTGCTACAGGGTTTCTACGTCATTGTAACAGTCTTCATTATGCACAATCAACTAATCGAATTAGTCTTATTTCTATTTCTAAAATTTTAGTCATTAACATTGCTCACACTAAAAACTAGATAGTTATAGGGAATAGTTTCAGTAGTTTTGTCTTTAGACACGATTTGTCCGTTTATTGGATTAAATACCCATTCTGACCAGTCCCAATTCTCAGCCTGAGGTACCTGAACTGCAATGTATGATCCTTGCGAGAGCCTAGCTCTCGTTGCTGTTTTTGTAAAGTCTAATCCCATATAGAAGTCTTGAACTGGAATATTTTTATTTCTACTTGCAATCATTTTTGTTAAGCCGATAGCAACACTCGTAATAATAGGTACTAAAGGATTAACCGTCTCTATCAGCTTAAGCCCGCCTTTGAAGGTATCACCTTCTAGGAATTCAAGGAGCTTCTCGTCATCTTCGTTTTTCACATTTACTGTATAGCACCGAAAAGCAATTCCTTCAGAACCTACATTCAGACCAACAAATATAGGGTATCCGATTATACCGGCTTGTTCTCCTCCTTGAACCCTATATATCTGATTAAAATGTAAATCCTCTGTCTGTCCTTGAACCTGATTTTGTGCATAGAAATCAAAAAGGATATAGTGAATACCACTTCCTGGATAGTCGAAAACCCTGAGGCGATCAAGTGTTATTTTAATACGTGAGTTTTTAAGAGACTTATCAGGCTCAATATTGCCTGCATGTTTGATTTCAACTGGTTTTGACGAATTTAAATTACTAACAGGAATAAATCCAAACGTGTGCGAGGTATATTGCCAAGGTTCTGGTTTATCCGACCAACCCCACCTCCTCTCACCTCTACCGCGTGTAAGCTTTACTCCTGAATCAACTGCGCCTATTTCTTGAAGCTTTCTAGCTGCCTCGGATGGGGTCATTTTACCGATAACTGGAATATCATCGAACCAGTATTTTGGATTATATTTTGTCATCGTATAACCCCCACAACTACTTAAGCTTTGACCAAGGTATTCGACATACTATTTGCATGGCTCTAAACCAAGGTATCTAAAGGTTCTTATATCACAAACCAGATCGATTTTCAATCTTAGTTTACTTCAATATAGCATATAACTTTCTAATCTCACTTATCACAGATAAAATAAATAAAGATTCCTGAGAAGGTAAATACAATGAGAAAACTAGGTAACAACGGAAGGCGTGTTGCAATTGTCTACGGTGTAAGAACGCCTTTTATAAAATCTGGAACGCTTTTTAAAAATCTCTCTGCGCAAGAATTAGGGAGAATCGCAACAGTCGAGCTAATAAATAGAATAGAAATTGATCCAAAGGAAATAGATGAAGTCATATTTGGTACGGTCATTCCTTCTCCGAAGGCACCAAACCTAGCAAGAGAAATCTCCCTAGGTGCGGGAATTCCATCTTCTGTTCCAGCATACACTGTGACAAGGGCATGCGCCTCAGCAAATCAAGCAATCACAAATGCGGCAGAAAGCATCGTGAGCGGAAACGCTGATGTATTAGTTGCAGGCGGTGCAGAATCCCTTTCTGATATGCCAGTTCTATTTTCCAAAAGATTTAGGACCTTACTTTATGACTCATACAAGGGGAAAAACCTCATACAAAGGATAAAACCTTTTTTAAATCTCCATCTTCGTGATTTAGCTCCCGACATACCTGCGCTTGCGGAGCCATCTACTGGCTTAACAATGGGAGAATCGGCAGAGAAAATGGCAAGGGAAAATCGTATAAGCCGCGAAGATCAGGATGCTTTTGCATATCGAAGTCACATGCTTGCCCATAAGGCAACAGAGGATGGAGTTTTAAAAAAAGAGATTATTCATACTTTAATACCACCGGATTTTTCAATGCTTGCTAATTTTGACAACGGAATACGAGGTGATACAAACATTGAAGCCCTTTCAAAACTTCGTCCTGTATTTGATAGGAAATACGGTACAGTTACCGCGGGCAATTCTTCCCCCCTTACAGACGGTGCGTCTAGCCTTATTCTCATGGCTGAAGAAAAGGCAAAATCTCTTGGTTACGAACCGCTTGGATACATACGTTCTTACTCCTACACTGCACTCTCTCCCGATGACCAGCTTCTTATGGGCCCCGCCTACGCAACACCCATTGCTTTAGAAAGAGCAGGGCTTGCTCTAAGGCATATCGATCTAGTAGAGATGCATGAAGCCTTTGCTGCACAGGCGCTTTCAAACATTCGAGCCTTTGCCTCAAAAAAATTTGCCCAAGAGAAACTCGGGAGAAGCGAACCCATCGGAGAGATTGACATGGATAGATTTAACGTCTACGGTGGATCGATTGCTATCGGTCATCCTTTTGGTGCAACAGGAGGAAGACTTACAATTACAATTCTCAACGAGCTCAGGCGAAGAGGCGGCAATTTCGGTTTAATCACGGTTTGTGCCGCTGGCGCTTTGGGAATGGCAATGGTTGTTGAAAGAGAATGAGGCAGGGAATATTAAATTTCGGGTTTGTGATTCCGGATTTCGGAACTAATTCATTATTTGAACTAGTATATGAAAAGAATCTGTATTCTACATCAGAGTTAGCCCTTGAGGTGAATCAGTGAAAACATTTTCATTTGAGTTAGATAGCGAGGGAATAGGTATTATCAGAATAGATTTACCAGGCGAAAAGGTAAATAAGCTCAGACGTGAGAGTCTTATGGAAATGGAAGAGCTTTTAGATCGGATAGAGAATGGGGGCGGGATAAAAGCTGCGGTGCTAGTAAGTGGTAAGGAAGACAATTTTATTGTTGGAGGAGATATAAATGAATTCCTCAAAATAGCCTACATCGATGAAGCTAGAACACTAAGCCTTCGAGCACAAGAGATCGTAAGTAGGATTGAAAATTCAAGAATTCCATTTATTGTTGCAATTCATGGAGCGTGCCTAGGAGGTGGCTTGGAGATCGCTCTTGGATGCAAATACCGAATCGCAACAGACGACCCGAAAACCGTTTTAGGACTACCAGAGGTGCAACTCGGCTTGATTCCCGCCGCAGGCGGAACTCAAAGGCTTCCAAGGCTTATAGGAATTTCAAAAGGCCTAGAGCTAATTCTTACTGGGAAGCAGATAAATTCAAAAAAAGCAAGAAGAATAGGGCTAGTTGATGAGGTGGTACCGAAAGAGGTACTACTCGATGTGGCAAAGAAACAGTCCCTTATGATTTCCTTAGGCAGGATTAAACCAAAGCGTCCACGGGTCGGAAGCATTGGAGAAATTCTTCTAGAAAAAACCCCTCTTGGAAGGAAATACATTTTAGATAAAGCACGAAATGAAATTGTAAAAAAAACGCACGGTCATTATCTTGCACCGATTCTTGCACTTGAGGCTGTAGAAATAGGTATCAAATCTGGTTTTAAAAGGGGCCTACATGTTGAGTCTGCGCACTTTGGCGAGTTATTGCTAAGCGATGTTGCACAACAGTTAATCAATATCTTTTTAGCTACACATGCTATAAAAAAAGAGCCTGTGACTAATATTCCTGAGCTAAAACCCAGGAAGGTAGAAAAGATAGGAATTGTTGGGGCCGGATTTATGGGCGCTGGTATTGCTTCTATTTGTGCTGACATCGGCGTTACAGTGAGAATGAAAGATAAGGATGATATAAGCGTAGGTAGGGGTTTGAAAGCCTGCTATGAATATTTTCAAGAAAGATACAAAAAGCAAAATATTACAAAACTAGATATTGAAAAAGGATTGAATCTAATCAGTTGGACTTCTGACTATACAGGATTCCGTAGAGCCGATATGGTTATTGAAGCCGTGTCCGAAGAGCTAGAACTTAAGCAAAGGGTTTTACAGGAGGTTGAATCTTTTACTAGGGATGATTGTATATTGGCTTCTAATACCTCATCCATACCAATCAGCCAGCTTGCAAGTCGCTTGAAGCGTAGAAGTAATGTAATCGGTATGCACTTTTTTTCTCCGGTTCACAAGATGCAGCTTCTTGAAATAGTAAAAACTAACGAAACCTCGGAGCTTACTATTGCTACAGCATTTGAATTTGGAAAGGGTCTTGGGAAAATACCAATTGTCGTGAAGGACGGGGTCGGATTTTATACAACAAGGATTCTTTCATCATACATAAATGAAGCTATGTATCTTCTTGACGAGGGAGCCGCTGTCGAAAATATTGATGGTGCTATGGTTGAATTTGGGTTTCCACTAGGGCCATTAATGCTTCTTGACGAAGTAGGGATCGATGTGGGAGTGAAGATAGCAAAGCTCATTTACGAAGCGTTTGGAGAAAGGCTAAAACCTTCTTCAAATATAGAGGGACTCATTGAGGAAGGAAGGTTTGGAAAGAAAAATAAAAAAGGGTTCTACGCTTACAATAACAAGACAAAGATAGTAGACAAATCAGTCTATAGTCTCTTTCGTTTTAAACAGGCTAGGGAACCCTTTCCAAAAGAGGAAATACAGGAAAGACTCGCATTAAGCTTGATTAATGAAGCAGTCTTATGTCTCGAAGAAGGAATAATAAGAAGTCCTAGAGATGGAGATATTGGTGCAATTATGGGTCTAGGTTTTCCTCCCTTCTTTGGAGGTCCATTTCGGTATGTGGACTCAATAGGAGCAGGTGTAGCGCTGGACAAGCTTGAAAATCTGGCGTCGAGGCTAGCTCCACGCTTTGTTCCTGCTGGGCTTCTACGGAATTTAGCAAATCATAATAAAAAGTTTTATAGCGATTAAATTCTTGGAATGATTTTGGCGCATTTTTCGTGATCATATGCAGCTCGATAGTTATAATTTTTAATAATGGTGAATCAAGGAATCGGGTTTAAAAATAAAACTAGGGTTATTATTCTAATTCTTTCTGCTTTAGGAATAGCTGTTTGTCTTTATTTAACATACCTTTACCTTAGCAACTCTGAGTCTACATTTTGCCTAGAAGGCTCTGGATGTGATTCTGTGAGAGAAAGTCCTTATTCAGGAATTCTCGGCATACCAGTATCACTTTTTGGTGTTATCGGGTATTCGCTTATTTTTGGTTTGTCCCTTATATCTATATCATATCGTGTTAGATGGGTTTTACTCTACTTTATTTCTCTGGCTGGTGTTACCTTTTCTCTCTATCTAACCTACATTGAGCTTTTTGTCATCAAAGCCATATGTGTTTATTGTTTAGCCTCTGCTATTATAATTACGGTTATTTTAATTATGTTGTTATTAACAAAGCCTAAATTATCACCAAAAATCTCTTTTGCTAAGTTGATAACACTTAGCGGGATTATAGTTGTAGTTGTTTTATTCAGCTCTTTTTTTATTCAATCAAAGGAACTAAGCGCTAGATCAAATGATACCCTCCAAGTAGGGCTTGCAAAACATCTTAGAAAAATAGGCGCTGCTATGTACGGTA
>JAHFBK010000128.1 GCA_023250035.1 Candidatus Dadabacteria bacterium | reverse complement strand
TACTTTGTTACAACAATTTTAATGCCACCTACTAATAATGAGAGTTGAGACTCTTCCCATTTGAATATACTTTACATGAAAAAAATCATTGTGGATATGGTATACTCATCCGAAACAATTTAAAGGTTTGTGGGGGGTATTTGATCACTAATAAAAGTCATCCCTGTCTATTTCTTAATAATTCAGGGTAATCAGTTTAACCAAGTCAACAATGCTCTTGTTTCATTTTATTCAGAAACACGCAGGTGTGAGCACTTGTCATTATACTATTATTTCAGTTCTTTAAGTCTTTTCTTTATTTCTTCAAGAGCCTTTCCATGTTTATGAAGAATTCTTAATCTTCCACTTGGTGTAAAATGGTGATAAAAGGGTGACGCTTCAAGAAAGACTATAACGGTTTCTTCATTTCTTATCTCAATCTTTTGAGCGAGTAGTTTTTTGAGCAAGAGCTTAAGCTCTATAACCTTGATAAGGTTTAAAGCGGGCTCAGGCAGCTCTCCAAATCTATCTTCTAGTTCGCTTTTAATCTCTTTGATGTCTTTCTCTGACGTGACTGAAGAGAGCTTTTTATAAAAAAGGAGCCTCTCCGCTCCATCACTAATATAATCATCGGGGAGAAAAGCAGGCGTGTTTAATCTTACTTCTGGTTCGTATTCTATGCGGGTTTTCTCCTTTTTAAGTTCTTTTATTGCCTTATCAAGCATCTCTAAATAAAGCTCAATACCTACTTCTGCAATGTGCCCTGACTGCTCAGTGCCGAAGATGTTTCCCGCTCCTCGAATTTCGAGATCAGACAAAGCAAGCTTAAACCCAGAGCCGAGTTCCCGAAGCTCTGCGATTGCCTTAAGCCTTCTTTTTGCTTCAGGGGTAAGTATATTTACACTAGGAATAAGAAAATACGCATAGGCCTTTTTCTCAGCCCTTCCGACTCTTCCTCTAAGCTGATAAAGGTCTGCAAGGCCAAAGGTGTGTGCATCATTAATGATTATCGTATTAGCCCTCGGTATGTCGAGTCCCGCTTCTACTATAGCCGTTGTGACGAGCACATCGGTTTTTCCTTGAATGAACCTAAGAATTGCCTTCTCTAGTTTTTCCTCCTCCATCCTTCCATGTGTGATGTCAATCTTCGCCTCTGGCACGAGTTTTCTTATAGTTTCTGCTATTCTAAAAATATCCTCAATACGGTTATGTATAAAAAACACTAACCCGCTGCGATTGAGTTCTCTTCTGATTGCATCCCGAATTATATATCCATTAAATTGAGAAACGTAGGTTTCGATAGATTGCCTTCCTTCAGGCGGGGTGTTTATAAGACTTATGTCTCTAATCCCGGCAAGAGATAGCTGAAGTGTGCGTGGTATTGGGGTTGCACTGAGCGCTAATACCTCTACACCCTTTTTAAGTTTTCTTAGTCTTTCTTTGTGTACTACGCCAAATCTGTGTTCCTCATCGATTACGATAAGACCTAGGTCTTTAAACTTAACTTTTTCTCCTAGGAGTATATGAGTTCCTATAATAATATCTATCGTGCCATTTTCGAGTTTTTTTTGGATTTCTCTTATCTCCTTTTTAGTTTTGAATCTTGAAAGCATCTCAGTTACTACTGGATACCCTTTTAGCCTTTCGGTAAGCGTGATATAGTGTTGATAGGCAAGAAGAGTTGTAGGCACAAGGATGGCAACTTGCTTTCCGTCTATGACTGCTTTAAATGCTGCCCTTAGTGCGACCTCAGTTTTTCCAAAACCTACATCCCCGCAAATCAGTCTATCCATGACTTTTAGTGATTCCATGTCACTCATCACGTCGTCTATGGCTGCTTCTTGATCTTGCGTTTCTTCGTATGTAAAAGTAAACTCAAATTCTCTAAATAAGCTGTCCCTTCTTGAAAACTGGAATCCTTTTTCTGCTTTTCTCTCGGCATAGAGCTCAAGAAGTTCTTTTGCGACATTTTCAACCGCCTTTTTTACCCTTTTTATAACCCTTTTCCAGTGTTGGTGTCCGAGCCTGTCAATTCTCGGATTTTTATCTCCGATGTATCTCTGAACGAGCTTGAGTTTATCAACGGGCACATAAATTTTATCTCCGCCATCATAATCACATTCGAGGAAATCCCCTTCAAAATTTTCTAACTTGAGCCTTTTAAGTCCTCTAAATATTCCTATTCCGAAGTCTACGTGAACAACAAGGTCCCCGGGTTTTAGCTCACTAAATGATGTTATAAAGACGGATGGTATGCCCCTAGATTTTGTTGGCTTTATTTGTTTCCTTTCCCCAAATATTTCCTTCTCTGTGATTACTGCAATCTTGCCTTCGGTAAAGATGAAACCAGATGAAACCGATCCGATGAGGATATTTACATTTTTTATTCTACGCTCGGTTAGTATATTTTTGATTTTTTTTCTCTCGATGTCCGTTTGTAATACCAGATTGACTTGTATTCCAAGAGCTTGCCATTCTTGTATCTTAAAAGAAAGGAACTCAAAGGCAGAATCAAAGCCATTAGATTCGACAAGCTCACTACGAGCTTCTTTTTGAACGTTTGCTGTTTCAGTATCGAAACGTATGCTTTCGATTCCAGCTTCATAAATCTCTACATCTTCAATAAAAATTCTTTGGAACCTTAAAATTTCATCATGTAGTTGATCTTCGGTTAGATAAAGCTCTTGGAACTCAGGAGTAGGCTTCAAGTGCTTCTTTATCGAGGTTTTAATATCAGATAATGAGTTGAAATAGGTTTTAACTGACTTTGAAATCTCATCGGGGTTATCAAACATGATTAATGTGTCTTTATGAATGTAATCGAATGCGGTGCTTAGATTCTGATAAAATGAAGGTAGGAACCACTCGATTTCTGGGAAGCGTGTACCTTTTTCAATCTCTTCAAGGAGTGAGATTTTGGTCGAAGCAGGTATTTCCTGCTCCCCTGCTTTTTTTCTTACATATGACAACGATTGTTTGATTGCTTCATCTGTTAGGATGACTTCACTTACTGGAAGAATGGTGACACTTTCGGTTGTTTCTAAGGATTTTTGGTCATCTACGCTGAAAAATCTGATTGAGTGGATTGCATCTCCATATAGTTCAAGTCTTATGGGGTTTTCAAATCCTGGCGAAAATAGATCAATAATGGCACCTCTAACGCTTACGTCTCCAACCTTTTCAACAAAGTCGCTACGTAAATAACCCATCTGAATTAGCTTCCAAATGAAATTGTCTCTTATGATATCGCTTCCCTTTTGAATTTTGATAGCAGAATTTTGTAGAACATCTATTGGGATCGTTCTTTGAAAAAGTGCAGGTGCTTCAGCTAGAAGCATTCCCCTCGACAAGCTTGTCCTGAGTGAGGACGAAGGGCTCAGGGCAGGCCCTTCGACTTTGCTCAGGACAAGCTTTTTCTCGCTTGCAAAATATAGCCAGTTTATCCTTTCTCCACCCTCTTCCGTTTGAGATGAGAATAATACATCCCTGAAGCTCGATGCCTTTTTTAACAAAAGAGGCGGTTTTTCTCCTAGGTAAAAGGCAATATCCTCTGCCGCCAGTTCCCCGATTTCTTTCGAAGAAACGATATATAAGATTGGTCTTTCTATCTTCTTAGCTAATGCCGAGGCAATATAAAATTTAGAAGAACCCTTTAAACCAGAGAGCTTTAGTATTTTCTCGCCCGTTATTATTTTATTCAGAAGCTGATCAAGAGTGTTAGAAAGGATTGAGTTATAAAAGGTATTTTTATGTTGGGATTTATGTAGCGCTGTAAACTGATCTATGTATTTTTTTTTATTCATAATCTGTCTTTAACTCCATAGTTCCCTGTAGCCCGTGTCATTGCGAGCGATGCGGTTCCCTAAATGCCCTCCCTCTGGATAGCTACCCCAGACAGACCCTGCGAAGCAATCTCGTTTTTTGGATTGCTTCGTCCCCTTCGACTTCGCTCAGGGTTCCTCGCAATGACATTCCCGTGTTGTCTGCGAGTAAGCTCCTGATAGATGGGACTTTCTAGTCCCGTATCTTGCGGGGTTAGAAAACCCCGCCTATAGTCAATCGCGAGAGCCGAAGGTGTTGCATACTGCTTGTCATTGCTGAACACATTCGCTCCGCTCGCGGTAAACTCCGTCGAAGAGCTCCCTGCAATGATATTTCAGTGTTACTTCGAGCTGAAGTCGAAGGGCCTGTCTGAGCCCTGTCGAAGAACTCGCACCAAAGGGACTATCATTTCCATACCGATACACTGCAGCCCGCTGCAGGGTCCTTTATTAAAAGAGGCTAGAAATCATAAATGTATCTCGTCACTGTGTCTTTTGACTTTTTGATTGTAGGTGCGAAGGATACAAAGTATCATTTCTTTTCATTCCTCAGGGTTTTATTTCACAAGATAATATTTTAGAAAGTTGTCCGTTAGCTATAAGGTTGACACTACTGTTTCCTAATTTCCTCTAGAATCAATCTACCCATATCTTGACATCCAACTTTTGTTGTTTCTTTCTCGTGAATATCTACAGTTCTGTACCCTTTTTCAAGAACTTTCCTAACAGCTTTGTCAATTTCGTCCGCTACATTATCCATATTAAATGAGTATTTAAGCATCATGGCGGAAGAAAGAATAGAAGCGATAGGGTTAGCAATATCCTGCCCAGCAATATCAGGAGCACTGCCATGAATAGGTTCATAAATCGCTCTTCCATTTCCAAGGCTTGCCGAAGGAAGCATACCGAGGGAGCCTGTAAGCTGTGCAGCTTCATCACTTAGTATGTCTCCAAACATGTTGTCTGCTAGGATTACATCAAAGCTTCTGGGTCTTCGAATAAGCTGCATAGCGGCGTTGTCCACATATAGATGTTCAAGCTCTACATCTGGAAACTCCTCTTTACCGATTCTAGTTACTGTTCTTCTCCAGAGTTCCATAACATCAAGCACGTTTGCCTTATCAACAGAGGTAACCTTCTTTCTTCTTTTTCTCGCAATCTGAAAAGCCACCCTTGCTACCCTTTCAATCTCGCTAGTAGTGTAAGAAAGAGTGTTTACTCCCTTTTCTTCACCGTTTGAGAGTCTTGTGATGCCGCGAGGTGTGCCAAAATATATCCCCCCTATAAGTTCTCTTACTACCATTATGTCTACGCCTTCTATGATTTCACTCTTGAGGGTTGAGGCACTTTGAAGAGATGGATAAACAACAGCCGGCCTTAGATTTGCGAACGCTTCTAATTCCTTCCTAAGTGCGAGAAGACCCTTTTCTGGTCTAATTTCATAATCAAGACCATCCCATTTTGGACCACCTACTGCACCAAGGAGGACTGCGTCGCTTGACTTTGCCTTTTTTAGAACTTCAACGGTTACCGGGACTCCATAGGCATCAATTGAAGATCCGCCAAATAGTGCGCTTTCAAATTCAAATTTAATATTATGCTTCTCACCTAAGGCTTTGAGTACATAAAGGCTCACATTTGTTACTTCCACTCCTATTCCATCTCCAGGAAGGATAAGAATCTTATGCACTTTTGTTCTCCTTAGAAAAAATTTATAATTAAAACTTATTTTACCTAATGAACTGATTATTCAGGAATTAATTATGTATCTTACAATTAGAGGTAATAACATATTAAACCTAGAAAAGTTTTGTATTAAGCACAAAGGTTATTAACCTTTTTCCTCAGAACTAAAGGGCCGAGAATAGAATTTTAGAATAAAATCAATATATATCATGTATGCTACGTTTCCCAATTTGGAGTTATGGCAATTAAGGAAATTCGGTTTATAAAAATGTAAATAACTGTATTGGGTTGAAGCATGAGCGAAAGGTTCTCAGAGTTTTGTCTTACATATCTAAGAAATGAGTAAAAGAAAAAAGGAACACAAAGAAACAAAGAAAAAGAACCAAATCGTTGCAGATTCTGCCCGGTTTGAGAAAAAAAGTGTAAGAATCACATCATTCATTGGCAACAAGGGGTTGGTGACGCTTTTTTTGTTTTGACTTTCTTTCGGTGTATTCGCCCCCTCTCTTGAAAGCGACTTTGTTTGGGATGACATATCACGTATAAAAGAGAGCTATTATAAGCTTAATTTATCTGATATAAATTATAAAACACTAGTCCCATGGCTTGGTAAGGGATTTAAGGGCAGCATTATTGTCCAATATTGCAAATATCATCTGTAATAGATAATGAAATATGGGGTGCTCCCTTTGGATTTCACCTGAGTAACATTATCTTTCACTCCGTTTCCACAGTGCTGTTTTACCTAATGGTTCTTCTTATTCTTGGTGAATTTAGAGTTGAAAGAAAAGAATCAAT